>SCTR01000002.1 GCA_004297305.1 Actinomycetota bacterium | reverse complement strand
AAGGCCCGGGAACGTATTCACCGCAGCGTTGCTGATCTGCGATTACTAGCGACTCCGACTTCATGGGGTCGAGTTGCAGACCCCAATCCGAACTGAGACCGGCTTTTTGGGATTCGCTCCACCTTGCGGTATCGCAGCCCTTTGTACCGGCCATTGTAGCATGCGTGCAGCCCTAGACATAAGGGGCATGATGACTTGACGTCATCCCCACCTTCCTCCGAGTTGACCCCGGCAGTCTTCTATGAGTCCCCGGCATTATCCGCTGGCAACATAGAACGAGGGTTGCGCTCGTTGCGGGACTTAACCCAACATCTCACGACACGAGCTGACGACAGCCATGCACCACCTGTACAGGACCCTTGCGGACCTGGCATCTCTGCCAGATTTCCCTGTATGTCAAGCCTAGGTAAGGTTCTTCGCGTTGCATCGAATTAAGCCGCATGCTCCGCCGCTTGTGCGGGCCCCCGTCAATTCCTTTGAGTTTTAGCCTTGCGGCCGTACTCCCCAGGCGGGGCGCTTAATGCGTTAGCTTCGGCACGGAGAACGTGGAAGGTTCCCCACACCTAGCGCCCAACGTTTACGGCGTGGACTACCAGGGTATCTAATCCTGTTCGCTCCCCACGCTTTCGCTCCTCAGCGTCAGTATTTGCCCAGAGACCCGCCTTCGCCACCGGTGTTCCTCCTGATATCTGCGCATTTCACCGCTACACCAGGAATTCCAGTCTCCCCTGCAACACTCAAGTCTGCCCGTATCGAATGCAGGCCCGGGGTTGAGCCCCAGGTTTTCACATCCGACGCGACAGACCGCCTACGAGCTCTTTACGCCCAATAAATCCGGACAACGCTTGCACCCTACGTATTACCGCGGCTGCTGGCACGTAGTTAGCCGGTGCTTCTTCTGCAGGTACCGTCACTTGCGCTTCGTCCCTGCTGAAAGAGGTTTACAACCCGAAGGCCGTCATCCCTCACGCGGCGTCGCTGCGTCAGGCTTTCGCCCATTGCGCAATATTCCCCACTGCTGCCTCCCGTAGGAGTCTGGGCCGTGTCTCAGTCCCAGTGTGGCCGGTCGCCCTCTCAGGCCGGCTACCCGTCGTCGCCTTGGTAGGCCGTTACCCCACCAACAAGCTGATAGGCCGCGGGCCCATCCCTCGCCAATAAATCTTTCCACCCACCCAGATGTCCGAGTAGGTCGTATCCGGTATTAGCCCCGGTTTCCCGGAGTTATCCCAGAGCGAGGGGCAGGTTGCCCACGTGTTACTCACCCGTTCGCCGCTGATCCCCTCCCGAAGGAGGTTCACCGCTCGACTTGCATGTGTTAAGCACGCCGCCAGCGTTCGTCCTGAGCCAGGATCAAACTCTCCGTGAATGCTTGCCTGCGACGGGCGCTCAAGGAGCGCACGCCATCACAGAGATAGATCTGGCAAGACAGAGCTAGCTTGTAGTTCTGTCATACCAAAGGAATTCCGCAGAGAGACCGCGACCGCACCCGACGGGCACGGCGCCTAGCCCCCCTGACGGGGTTTTTGGCATTGACTTTCGGCACACTGTTGAGTTCTCAAGGATCGGGCGCGCACCGACACCGGAGCCTTCCGGCTGGTGTCAGGGCAACTCGTCTAACTTAGCCGTGGCGCCCTCCCGGGTCAAATCCCGGTCCGGCCCACCCCCCGGCATCGCGCTCGCCCCACAGCTGTGGGCCCAGCAACGGTGGCGGGGGTCCGCCGGCGGAACCGGCCACAACGGCGAGGGATCCTCGTCGCGGTGTCCGTTGCTCCCGTCCAGGCGGCTCGCGAGAGATTACGCAGCCGCGGCACCGCCGTCAAATCCTGGCCAGCGGTACCGCGATCGCCGCCGTAACAGGCTGCGGCCCAAGGACTATGGCGCGACGACCTCGACACCGGCTACAGCGCGCCTGCCGCGCCGAAGCACCAGGAACCGGCCGTGCACCAGGTCGGCCGGACCGGGCACGAAGGTGTCGTCGGTCACCCGCTCGTTGTTGAGGTACGCCCCGCCTTCGGCCACCGTCCGCCGGGCCGCGGCCTTGCTGGCCACCAGCCCGCTCGCGGCCAGCAGGTCGACGTACGCCGGCAGCTGGCCGCCGCCGACCTTCACCGAGGGGGTCTCCTGCAGAGCTGCAGCCAGCGTGGCCTCGTCGATCTCGTACAGCGAGGCCTGCCCGAACAGGGCCCGGCCGGCCGCGGCCGCCGCCGCCGCAGCGGCAGCGCCGTGCACCAAGGTGGTCATCTCCTCGGCCAGCGCCCGCGGCGCCTCGCGCGCCGCGGGCCGCTCGACGGTGGCCTGCTGCAGTGCGGCGACCTCGTCGGCGGACCGTGCCGAGAACATCCGCAGCAAGGCAGGCACGTCACGGTCGTCGCTGGCCAGCCAGAACTGGAAGAAGGCGTACGGCGAGGTCAGCGCCGGGTCGAGCCACACCGTGCCGCTCTCGGTCTTGCCGAACTTGGTCCCGTCGGCCTTGGTCAGCAGCGGCGTGGTCAGGCCGTGCACCGCCGTGCCGGTGACGCGGCGGACGAGATCCACCCCGGCGGTGATGTTGCCCCACTGGTCGGAGCCCCCGGTCTGCAACCGGCAGTCGTAGCGCCGGTACAGCTCCAGGTAGTCCAGCGACTGCAGCAGCTGGTAGCTGAACTCGGTGTACGAGATCCCCGGACCGGCCAGCCGGGCCGCGACGGCCTCCCGGTCGAGCATCCGGTTGACGCTGAAGTGCTTGCCGACGTCGCGGAGGAACTCGAGCGTGGACAGGCCCTGTGTCCACTCGTAGTTGTCCGCGACGAGGACGCCGTTGGGTCCGTCCGGGTCGAGGAAGTGCCGAAGCTGACCGCCGATCCGTTCCCCCCAGGCCGCGACGACGTCCTGCGGGTTCAGCGTGCGCTCCCCGGCCATCTTCGGATCGCCGATCAGCCCGGTCGCTCCGCCGACCAGGGCGATCGGGCGGTGGCCGGCCAGCTGGAAGCGGCGCAACGTGAGGATCTGCGCGAGGTTGCCCAGGTGCAGGCTCGGCGCGGTGGGATCGAAACCGCAGTAGACGGTGACCGGACCGGCGGCCAGCTCCGCGGCCAGTGCCTCGCGGTCGGTGCTCTGCGCCACCAGATCGCGCCAGTGCAGCTCAGCCAGAATCCCCTGCCCGGCACTGTCGTGGCCGGCGATCGCCTGGCCGGCGCCCTCACTGCTCACGAGGGGACATCCTGGCCTGCGGGCCTGGTACGCCCGACGGCGGGACGGTACGGACTGACCGTCGGGTCGCCGAGCACGAAGCAGCGCCACGGTACGGCCGCCCCGGCCCCGGCGACCCCGGTCCGCGGGCTCCAGCCGACGTCGCCGTCGGCGACCGGGTGTCCACGGCGTACGGCGAGCGGTCCCCCGCCGCACAGGTCCGCGCCGTCCAGGGCGCCGGTAACCCCCAGCGCGGTCGCGAGCCGCGCCGGCCCGCGCGCCAGGTCACGGTCCTGCCGGGCGGCCGGTCGCCGGCGGCGCGCGAGGCTCGACCCGGCCACCACCTCGCCGGCCCGCAGCAGCACCGCCGAGGCCGAGCCGGCCGGCCCGGTGACCAGGTTCAGGCACCAGTGCATGCCGTAGCTGAAGTAGACGTAGGCGTGACCCGGCGGACCGAACATGGCGGCGTTGCGGGCAGTGGGTCCGCGGTGCGCGTGTGAACCGGGGTCCTGGCCGGTACCGGCGTACGCCTCGACCTCGGTCAGCCGCACCGCGACCACGCCGGCGGGGGTGTCGTGGACGACGATCCGGCCCAGCAGCGACCGGGCGACCTCGAGCACCGGCCCGGCGTACGCCGACCGCCCGAGCACGCGGCCGCCAGGCGCACGGGCCGCACTCACCGCGGCCCGGCGGTCCCTTGCGGCGGCAGCGGGACGGGGTTGTCCGCAGCCCAGGCGCGCGCGGCGTCGAGCTGCTGGCCGAGCCCGGCCAGCTGCTCGCGCACCCGAGCCGGGGCCGTGCCGCCGACCGACGCCCGGGATGCCAGCGCCCCGTGCACCGACAGCACCGACCGGACGTCGGCGGTCAGCTGGGCCGAGACGCCGGCCAGCTCGGCGTCGGTGAGGTCCCACAACTCCTTGCCCTGGTCCTCGGCGACCCGCACACAGCCGCCGGCGATCTCGTGTGCGTCGCGGAACGGCACGCCCTGCCGGACCAGCCACTCGGCGATGTCGGTGGCCAGCGCGAAACCCGCCGGCGCGGCGGCTGCCATCCGCTGGGTGTCGAAGCGCAGCGTCGCGATCATCCCGGTGACGGCGGGCAACACCAGCAGGACCTGGTCGAGCGCGTCGAACACCGGTTCCTTGTCCTCCTGCAGGTCCCGGTTGTAGGCGAACGGCAGGCCCTTGAGCGTGGCGAGCAACCCGGTGAGGTCGCCGATGAGCCGGCCGGACTTGCCCCGGATCAGTTCGGCGACGTCAGGGTTCTTCTTCTGCGGCATGATCGACGACCCGGTCGACCAGGCGTCGTCGAGCCGGGCCCAGCCGAACTCCCGCGAGGCCCACAGGCAGACCTCCTCGCCCAGCCGGGACAGGTGAACCCCGAGCAGGGCGAGCGCGAACAGGAATTCGGCGACGAAGTCCCGGTCGCTGACCGCGTCGATCGAGTTCGCCACGACGCCGTCGAAACCGAGTTCGGCCGCCGGCAACGCCGGGTCCAGCCCGAGCGACGAACCGGCCAATGCCCCGGCGCCCAGCGGTGAGAGCGCCGTACGGCGATCCCAGTCCCGCAGCCGGTCCAGATCGCGGCTCAGTGCGTGGACGTGCTTGGCCAGTTCGTGCCCGAAGGACACCGGCTGGGCGTGCTGCAGGTGGGTGAAACCCGGGGCGGGGCTGTCGACGGCGGCGTCGGCCTGACCCAGCAGCGCGTCGCAGAGCGCCAGGATCTCGCCTGCCACGGCGCGGGCCTGGTCCCGCAGGTACAGCCGCAGGTCGGTGGCGACCTGGTCATTACGGCTGCGCCCGGCGCGCAGCCGACCACCGAGCGGGCCGAGTCGTTCCAGCAGTCCGCGTTCGACGGCGGTGTGCACGTCCTCGTCGTCGGGGGTCGGCATGAAGGCGCCGGTCGCGATGTCGACGGCCAGGGCGTCCAGCGCCGCGAGGATGTCGTCGCGTTCGGCGACGGTGAGCAGCCCCGCCCGCTGCAGCACCCGGGCGTGTGCCTGCGACTGCAGCACGTCGTACGGCGCGAGCCGCCAGTCGAAGTGCACCGACAGCGACAGCGCCGCCATGGCGGCGCTGGGACCGGACGCGAACCGGGCACCCCACAGCCGGGTGGGTCCGGCGGTCGGCTCAGGCACTGCCACCGCGCTGCAGGTCGCGACGCGCGGCGATGGTGCTGGCCAGCCCGTGGATCTGCACGAAACCCTTGGCGGCGGCCTGGTCGAAGGTGTCGCCGGTGTCGTAGGTGGCGAGGTTGAAGTCGTAGAGCGACTCCGGGCTGCGGCGGCCGGTCACCACGGCGCGGCCGGCGTGCAGCGTCAGCCGCACCTGCCCGGACACGTGCTCGTTGAGGTCGTCCAGGAAGCCGTCGAGCGCCCGCTTGAGCGGGCTGAACCACAGCCCGTCGTACACCAGTTCCGTCCACCGCTGGCTGACCCCGCGGCCGAACCGGGCGAGGTCACGCTCCACGGTGACGTTGGCCAGTTCGCTGTGGGCGGCCAGCAGGGCGATCGCGCCGGGCGCCTCGTACACCTCGCGGCTCTTGATGCCGACCAACCGGTCCTCGACCATGTCGAGCCGGCCCACGCCCTGGGCGCCGGCCCGGGCGTTGAGCTGCTCGATGGCCTGCAGCGGGGTGACCGGGGTCCCGTCCAGGGCGACCGGGACACCCCGGTCGAAGGTGATGACGACCTCGTCGGCGGGCCGGGCCGCTGCGGGGTCGGCGGTGTAGGAGTAGACGTCCTCGATCGGCGCGTTCCAGATGTCCTCGAGGAAGCCGGTCTCGACGGCCCGCCCCCAGACGTTCTGGTCGATGGAGTACGGCGACTTCTTCGTCACGTCGATCGGCAGCTGGTGCTTCTCGGCGTACTCGATGGCCTTGTCCCGGGTCATGGCCAGGTCGCGGACCGGCGCGATGCAGGTCAGTTCCGGCGCGAGATTGGTGATGCCGACCTCGAAGCGGACCTGGTCGTTGCCCTTGCCGGTGCAGCCGTGCCCGACGATCCCGGCGCCGTGCTTGCGAGCAGCGGCCACCAGGTGCTTGACGATGACCGGCCGCGACAGCGCCGACACCAGCGGGTACCGGTCCATGTAGAGCGCGTCCGCCCGCAGCGCCGGCATGCAGTACTGCTCGGCGAACTCGTCGCGCGCGTCGGCCACCTCGGCCTCGACGGCACCGCAGGCCAGCGCCCGTTCGCGGATGACCTCCAGGTCCTCCCCGCCCTGGCCCACGTCGACCGCGCAGGCGATCACCTCCGCGCCGGTGGCCTCGGCCACCCAGCCGATGGCGACGGAGGTGTCCAGACCTCCGGAGTAGGCGAGCACGACACGGTCGGTCACGAAGCTTCTCCTGTGGTGCGGCGCGCGGAGCGCGTGGCGGACGAGGGGCGGACGAGGTCCAGGATGGCCGACGCCACCTGCTGACCCCCCTGCGGGTCACGCGTGACCAGCAGCACGGTGTCGTCGCCGGCGACGGTCCCGATCACCGTGGGCAGGACGGCGTGGTCCAGAGCCGAGGCGAGGTACTGCGCGGCCCCGGGGGGCGTCCGGAGCACGACGATGTTGGCCGAGTGGTCGGCGCTGACCAGCAGCTGCGCGGCGACCCGGGCGAGCCGGCCACGGCCAGCCGCGTCGAGGTCGCCCGCCGGCGGATCGCCGCCGTCGGCAGGGACGGCGTAGACCGCCACACCGTCCGGGCCGTCGACCTTGATCGCCCCCAGGTCGTCCAGGTCCCGGCTCACCGTGGCCTGCGTGACGGCGAACCCCTCGGCGGCCAGCAGCTGGCCCAGCTGAGCCTGCGAGACGACCGGCCGACTGCCGAGCAGGTCGACGATCCGCTGCCGGCGAGCGGTCCTGGTCTTCGGGGCGGTCACGACCCACCACCGGCAGCGGCGGCGTCGAGGATGCCCGGGAGCGCGTCGCTGAAGGACCGGGCCTCCGCGGCGGTCAGTACCAGCGGGGGGGCGAGCCGGATGGCATCGGGCGCCACCGCATTGACCAGGAAGCCGGCAGCTCGGGCCGCCGCTTCGACCGCGCCCGACCGGGGGTCGCGCAGCACCAGGGCCCGCCACAGGCCGCTGCCGCGGTGACCGGCCAGCAGCGGATGCTCGACGGAGTCGAACGCCGCCGCCCATTGCTGCCCGACGTCGCGCACCGCGGCGAGCAGCCCGTCGCGGTCGATGGTGTCGATCACCGCCAGCGCCGCCGCGCAGGACACCGGATTCCCGCCGAAGGTCGACCCGTGGTCGCCGGGGTGGAACAGCCGGCCGGCCGCACCGATCCCCAGGCAGGCCCCCAGCGGCAGTCCGCCGGCCAGACCCTTGGCCAGCGTGATCACGTCGGGGACGACGCCCTGGTCCAGGCTGGCGAACCAGGCCCCGGTACGCCCGATGCCGGACTGGACCTCGTCGACGACGAGCAGCGCCCCGGTGGCATCGCAGGCCGCACGAGCCGCCGCGAGGTACCCCGCCGGCGGCGGGATCACCCCGCTCTCCCCCAGCGTCGGTTCCAGGAACACCGCCGCGGTGCGTTCGGTCACCGCGGCGGCCAGCGCCGCCGCGTCGCCGTACGGCACGAAGGTCACCGGTCCCGGCAGGGGCGCGAACGGCTCCCGCTTGGGCGGGTTGCCGGTGATCGACAACGAGCCCATGCTCCGGCCGTGGAAGCCGCGCTCCGCCGCGACGATCTGAAGCCGGCCACCGGACGGGTCCAGCGCCCGGCCGTGCCGGCGGGCCAGCTTGTACGCCGCTTCGTTCGCCGTGGTGCCGTCCTGGCAGAAGAACACCCGGGCATCGGCACCGCCGGGTACTGCTGCGTCCAGGAGGCCCACCAGCCGCTCGGCCAGCGCCACTCCGGGTTCGTGGACGAACAGGTTGCTGGTGTGCGCCAACGTCGCCACCTGCCTGCTGACCGCCTCCACGATCGCCGGATGCGCGTGGCCGAGCGAGCTCACGGCGATCCCGGCGAACAGGTCGAGGTACTCGCGGCCGTTGACGTCGACGACCCGGCAGCCCCGGCCTGCCGCCAGCGCGACCGGCGGTGTGCCGTAGTTCGGCATCATCACCGCGTCGAAGCGTCGCTGCAGGTCCGCCGTGGTGGTCACGAGGTCTCCCCGGTGTCGGCGCGCGGCGCCGGCACCACCATCGTCCCGGCGCCGGTGTCGGTGAACACCTCGAGCAGCATGCTGTGCGGTACCCGCCCGTCGATGACATGGGCCTGCGGTACGCCGCCTCGCACGGCCTCCAGACACGCCGCCATCTTCGGAACCATGCCGCTGTCCAGCGACGGCAGCAGCGCCGCGAGTGCGTCGGCGTCGATCGTGCTGACCACATCGCTGCGAGCCGGCCAGTCGGCGTACAGGCCCTCGACGTCGGTGAGCATCACCAGCTTCTGCGCGCCTATCGCGACCGCGAGTGCGGCCGCCGCGGCGTCGGCGTTGACGTTGTAGATCTGGCCGCCGGCATCCACCGCGATGCTCGACACCACCGGGATCAGCCCCTGGGCCAGCAACGAGTGGACGAGACTGGGACGGACCTCGGTCACGTCGCCGACCAGCCCGATATCGACCGGAACGCCGTCGGCCAGTGCCGATCTCCGTTGCGCCCCGAACAACTGCGCGTCCTCGCCGGACATCCCCACTGCCCACGGGCCGTGGGCGTTGAGCAGGCCCACGATGTCGCGCTGCACCTGGCCGGTGAGCACCATCCGCACGACGTCCATGGCCTCCGGGGTGGTGACCCGATAACCGCCGCGGAACTCCCCCGGAATGCCGAGCCGGTCGAGCATCGCGCTGATCTGCGGACCGCCGCCGTGCACGACCACCGGGCGCAGCCCGGCAAGCCGCAGGAACACGACGTCGGCAGCGAACGCCCGCTTGAGTTCGTCGTCGACCATCGCGTTGCCGCCGTACTTCACCACGACCGTCGCGCCGTGGAACTGCTTGAGCCACGGCAGCGCGGCGGCCAGGACCGCGGCCTTGCCGGCGGGATCGTCGGTGCCCGGGGCGCTCATGTCGAGTACGCCGAGTTCTCGTGGACGTACTGCGACGTCAGGTCGTTGGTCCAGATCGTGGCCCGCTCCTGGCCGGCGCCCAGGTCGACCGTCACGGTCACCAGGCGGCCGGACATGTCCACGCCGCTGCGGTCGTCGCCGGCGGCCCCGTCGCGGCAGACCCAGACATCGTTGATCGCGACCGCCAGGGCCTCGGCGTCGAAGGTGGCGTCGGTGGTGCCCACCGCCGCCAGCACCCGGCCCCAGTTGGGGTCCTCGCCGAAGACCGCGCACTTGAACAGGTTGCTGCGGGCCACCGCGCGGCCGACGAGCACCGCGTCGTCCTCGGTGGCTGCGCCCGTCACGTCGATGCGGATGTCCTTGGTGGCGCCCTCGGCGTCGTGCACCAGCTGCAACGCCAGGTCGGCGCATACCGCGTGGACCGCGGCGGCGAGCTCCTGCGGCGACGGCGTCACACCGGACGCGCCCGAGGCCAGCAGCACGACGGTGTCGTTGGTCGACATGCACCCGTCGGAGTCCACCCGGTCGAAGGTCGTCCGGGTGGCGGCGCGCAGCACGTGGTCGAGGGTGGCGGCGTCGGCGACGGCGTCGGTGGTGAGCACCACGAGCATCGTCGCCAGACCCGGCGCGAGCATGCCCGCGCCCTTGGCCATGCCACCGACGCCGAAACCGGACCCTTCGGCGTCGGCCGTCTTCGGGACCGAGTCCGTGGTCATGATCGCCAGGGCGGCTTCCGGGCCGCCGTCGCCGGCGAGGGCGGCCACCGCGGCGTCGACTCCGGGCAGCAGCAACGGCATGGGCAGCCGGACGCCGATCAGCCCGGTCGAGCAGACCGCGACCTCGCCGGCCCCGCAGCCCAGCCCCTCCGCGACCCGCTCGGCGGTGTGGTGCGTGTCGGCGAACCCGTCGGGCCCGGTGCACGCGTTGGCGCCGCCGGAGTTGAGCACGACCGCGCGCAGCTCGCCTGCGGTGAGGACCTGCTGCGACCACAGCACCGGGGCCGCCTTGACCCGGTTGGCGGTGAAGACCGCCGCAGCCGTCTGCAGCGGCCCGTCGTTGACCACCAGCGCGACGTCGAGGGCGCCGGTGGACTTCAGCCCGGCGCTGATACCGGCGGCGCGGAAACCCCGTGGCGAGGTGACGGTCACGGGGCGATCCCGTGGACGGCCAGGCCGGCGGTCTCCGGCAGGTCCAGGATCAGGTTCGCGTTCTGGATCGCCTGGCCCGCAGCGCCTTTGACCAGGTTGTCCAGCGCAGCGACGATCACGGCGCGACCGGCGTGCAGATCCGCGGCCACCTGCAGGTGCACGCTGTTGCAGCCGAGCGTCGCCGCGGTGCTCGGCCAGCTGCCGGCCGGCAGCACGTGCACGAACGGCTCGGCGGCGTACGCGGCGTGCAGGGCCTCGCGCAGCACGTCCTCGCCGACCTGCGGCGCCAGCCGCGCGGTACACGTGGCGAGGATGCCGCGGGGCATCGGTGCCAGCAGCGGCGTGAAGCCGACGGTGACCGGCGTCCCGGCGGCCTCGGTCAGCGCCTGCTCGATCTCCGGCGTGTGCTGGTGGCTGGCGACCTTGTACGGGCTGATCGAGCCCATGACCTCGCTGGCCAGCAGTCGTTCGGTCGGCTTGCGGCCCGCGCCGGAGGTGCCGGACGCGGCGACCACGACCACGTCGTCCGGCTCGACCAGCCCGGCGGCCAGCACCGGGGCCAACGCCAGCTCGATGGCCGTGGCGTAGCACCCGGGGTTCGCCACACGGGTCGCGGCCGCGAGCTGCGCACGGCGGCCGGGCAGTTCCGGTACGCCGTAAAGCCACTGTCCGGCATGCGAATCCGTGCCGTAGTACGTCGCCCAGGCGGCCGGATCCGCCAGTCGGAAGTCCGCGCCCAGGTCCACCACGGGCTGGTCGGCCGGCAGCGCCCGCACGATCGCCGCGGACTCGCCGTGCGGCAGGGCGAGGAACACCAGGTCCGCCTCGGCGAGGGTGTCCGCGTTCGTCGCGACCAGCTGCAGCCCGGCCAGGTCGACCAGCTGCGGATGGATGGCGGTCAGCGGCTGCCCGGCGTTGCCGGCAGCGGTGACCGGTCCCAGCCGCAGCTGCGGATGGGCGCTGATGAGTCGGACGAGTTCCCCGCCGGCATAGCCGGACGCGCCGGCGACGGCCGCAGTCAGAGTCACGGACGCAGTATACGCATATGCGAATGCAGCGTCAGGCGCTGCGCAGCACGGCACCGTGGCGACGGGTCACCTCGGCCACCGCCGCGTCACGCGCCGCCGCGGTCTCGGCAGCCGACAGCGTCCGGTCGGCCGCGCGGAACCGCAGGGCGAACGCGAGCGACCGACGGCCCTCGCCGACCTGGGACCCGGTGTAGACGTCGAACAGCCGCACCGACTCCAGCAGCTCACCGCCGCCGTGACGCAGCGCGTCGATCACCGCTGCTGCCGGCACCTCTGCCGGCACGACCAGCGCGACGTCCTCCTTGGCCACCGGCATCGTCCCCACTGCCGGGGCCGCCGCGACATCGGCTGCCGCGGCGACCAGCGCGTCGAAGGACAGCTCCATGGCGGCGGTCCGCGGCGGCAGCCCGAGCGCCGCGACGACGCGCGGGTGCAGTTCCCCGGCGTGCCCGATGACCGCATCCGCGACGACCAGCGCGGCGCACCGCCCCGGATGGAACGACGGATCGGTGCCGGCGCGGACCTGCAACGGCGCGCGGACCGCATCGGCGACGGTGGTCGCGGCCGCCACGGCGTCGGCCCAGCCGGCCGGGCGCGCCTCCCCCCACCAGCCCGCCGGAGACCTGTTGCCGCACAAGGCGACCGCGAGGTGGCGGGGCTGGTCGGGCAGCAGCGCCTGGATCGCCTCCAGTTCCGCGGCCGCCGGCCGGCCGGACACCGCCGGGCGCGGCGGACCGGTCGGGCCCGCCGGATCCTGACCCTCGCGCAGCAGCACCACCGGCCCGGCTTCGAACACCGCGATGTCGTCGCTGCCCCGGCTGACGTTGCGCCGCAACGTCGCAAGCAGACCCGGCAGTAGCGTGGTCCGCATCGCCGGCTGCTCGGCCCGCAGCGGGTTGGCCAGCAGCAGCGCGCGACGGCGTGGGTCGCCGGCCGGCAGGCCGATGGCGTCCAGCTCCGCCGGCCCGACAAACGGATACGACAGCACCTCGACGTAGCCCGCGCCGGCCAGCGCCGTCCCCGCGCGCCGCCGCAGCCGCTGCCCGCGGGTCAGTCCCCGGCCGGCCGGCGCGACCGGCAGGCTGGCGGGCACCTCGTCGTACCCGACGAGCCGGATGACCTCCTCCACCAGATCCGCCGGATCGGTGAGGTCGGGCCGCCACGGCGGGGGCGTCACCGCCAGGGAACCGTCCCTTTCGGGCGACCCGTGGCCCGCGGTGACGTCGCAACCGACCGCGCGCAGGTGGCCGATCACGTCGGCGACGCCGATCGCCAACCCGGCGACCGCCGAGGGCCGATCGGGCGGCAACGTGATGACCGTCGGCTCGGCGGGCGCCTCGACCCCGGTCATCCCGAGGTACGAACCGCCGGCGAGCTCCAGCAGCAGCGCCACGGCGCGGGCCGAGGCGTACGGTGCCAGCACGCGGTCCACACCCCGCTCGAAGCGGCGCGACGCCTCGCTGGACAACCGATGCCGGCGCGACATCCGCCCGACGACTGCGGCGGCGAAGTGCGCTGCCTCCAGCGCCACCGCGGTCGAGGCCGGGCCGATCTCCGTGTCAGCGCCACCCATCGTGCCGGCCAACCCGATCGCACCCCGGTCGTCGGCGATGACCAGATCGTCGGGATCCAGGTCTCGCACGACGTGGTCGAGGGTCTGCAGCTGTTCGCCGCGGCGGGCGCGGCGCGCGGTCACCGGCCCGCGCAGCGCGGCCAGGTCGAACGCATGCAGCGGCTGCCCGGTCTCCAGCATCACGTAGTTGGTGACGTCGACCACGAGGGACACCGGCCGCACCCCGCACGCGCGTAGCCGGCGCCGCAGCCACGGCGGGGTCGGCACCGCCGGGTCCAGCCCGACGACGGTGCGTAGCGTGAACAGGTCGCACGACGCCAGGTCCTCACTGGCGCACGGGTGCGGCTGGCCGCCGGGGCTCGGTTCGCCGAGGTCGACCAGCTGCGTGCCGGGGTCGGTGAACGCCACGCCGTACGCCGTCGCGGCTTCGCGGGCCAGCCCGCGGATGGACAGGCAGTAGCCACGGTCGGGTGTCACGGCGATGTCGAGGACCTCGTCACCGATCCCGAGCAGCGGGCCCGCATCGTCGCCGGGGTCGGCCGACCCGTTGGGCAGCACCAGGATCCCGGCGTGATCGTCGCCCAGCCCGAGTTCGCGCTCCGAGCAGATCATCCCGTCGGAGGTGCGGCCGTACGTCCGGCGCGCGCCGATGGCGAACCCCCCCGGCAGCACCGCACCCGGCAGTGCGACGACGACAAGGTCTCCGGTGGTGAAGTTCCTTGCGCCGCAGATGATCCCGCGGGTCCCGCCGTACGCCGGACCGACGTCGACACCGCAGTACCGGATCGGCTTGGCGAACTCCGTCAGCTCCTCGATCGCCACGACCCGTCCGGTGACCACCGGCCCGCTCACGCCGGCACCGATCCGGTCCACCGTCTCGACTTCGAGCCCGGCGCGGATCAACCGGTCGGCGAGCTGCCGGCCGGTGACGTCGGCTGGCAGCGCCGCGAACTCGCGCAGCCACGACAACGGGGCGCGCATCAGGCCTCCAGCCCGAACGGCAGGGTGAAGCGGACGTCGCCCTCGACGATGTCGCGCATGTCGGTGACCCCGTGGCGGAACATCAGCGTCCGCTCGATCCCCATGCCGAAGGCGAAGCCGCTGTAGCGGTCCGGGTCCACGCCGGCGGCCACCAGCACCCGGGGGTTGACCATGCCGCAGCCGCCCCACTCGATCCAGCCCTCGCTGCCGCAGGTACGGCAGGGATGCTCGTCGTCGCCGACCGAGGCGCCCCGGCAGACGAAGCACTGCAGGTCGACCTCGGCGGACGGCTCGGTGAACGGGAAGTACGACGGGCGCAGCCGGGTCCGCAGGCCCGGTCCGAACATCGCCGCGGCGAAGTGGTCGAGCGTGCCCTTCAGGTGCGCCATGGTGATGCCCTCGTCGACCACGAGGCACTCGACCTGGTGGAACACCGGGGTGTGCGTGGCGTCCAGCTCGTCGGTGCGGTACACCCGGCCGGGGCACACGACGTAGACCGGCAGTTCGCGGGTGAGCAGGGACCGGATCTGGACCGGCGACGTGTGGGTCCGCAGCACCACACCGGAATCGGGACTGCCGACGAAGAAGGTGTCCTGCATCGACCGCGCCGGGTGATCCGGCCCCAGGTTGAGCGCGTCGAAGTTGAACCACTCCGCCTCGACCTCGGGACCTTCGGCCACCTCGTACCCCATCGCGACGAACACGTCGGCGATCCGCTCCTGCAAGGTCGTCAGCGGGTGGCGGGCACCGCGCGGATCGCGGTCGTAGGGCAACGTGACGTCGACGGCCTCCTCGATCAACACCCGTTGATCGCGCTGCGCAGCCAACTCCGCCTCGCGGGCCTCGACGGCGGTGGCGACCGTGCGGCGCGCGCTGCCGACCCGCTTGCCGGCGTCGGCCTTGGCCGCCGGCGGCAACGCCCCGATCTCCCGGTTGGCCAGCGCCAGCGGGGAGCGGTCGCCAGCGTGCGCCAGCCGGACCGCCTTGAGTTCGTCGAGGTCGCCTGCGGCGGCGATGGCCGCCAACGCAGCAGCGACGTTCCCGTCGATCACCGCCGGGGCGAGGGCCGCGACCTCGACCGGGTCGTAGGACTTGTTCGGGGCGGACACGACGCACCTTCGTGCTCGGGGACAGCGGTCCCGGCCTGCGCCGAGCCGGGCGGAGGCGGGTGGCCGGCAGTCTAGGGGGGCCGGCTCGACCGCCCTCAGGCCTCCGACATCATGTCGGACCCCGGCGTCGCGCCGGACAGGCCGAGCGCGGCTGCGCGCGCTGCCCGCCGGCTGGCGGCCTCGTGCTCGGCGGCGGCGATCACGTCCGCCGGCAGCGGGACCGAGGCCACCCGGTCCTGGCCGTGATACCGGCCGACCCAGTCCTGCAACGACGGACCGGACTCGTACGACGTGATGAGGCTGTAGCGCGGCCCGGGCCCCGGGTGCCAGACGGCGTGCCAGAGCCGCTGGGTGTCGATCAGCACCTGCGAACCGGCCGGCAACGGGATGCGGGTCTCGGTGGCCGGGTCGTCACGGGACTCCCGCAACACCATCACCGAGTCCGGGTCGTCGGTGAGGTTGAAGAACGCCCGCACGATCCACCCCGTGCCTTCGGGGTTGAGCCGGTTGTTGTCGTCGCGGTGCAGGTTGTACACCGAGTCGGCGTACGAGTTCGGCTGCAACTCGATGACCCGGCAGCGGCCGATGTTCGCGCCGGGCTCCGTGGCGCGCGCCACCAGCCGCGGTGCCCGGGCGACGTTGGCGGCCACCCACACGCCGTCCTTGTCCGTCTTCGGCGGGGTGTGGTTCCAGAAGCCGTCGCATTCCAGGTCGCCGTACGCCGAGGCCAGCGGGCTGAAACGGGTGTCGCCACTGGACTTCCAGTCGACGAACTCCAGATCGAGCCACTCGGCCGGGTCGGCGGCCTGGTCGTAGCGGTCCAGCACGGCATAGCCGGTGGCGTCCAGGATCGGCAGCGTCGTGTAGGCCGCCGGGCTCATCGTCGTCATCGGAAACGCCGTCTCCGTTCTGCTCCAGGTGGGCACCCACGCGAGCGTCGCGGGCGCCTCGACCGCCGTGAGGTCGTCGTACCGTCCGTCATTGTGGCCCGACCGGCGCCGGCAACCCGGGCCGCACACGCTGGGCCCGGGCACTCGCGTACAGGCACACCGCCGCCGCCACGCCCAGGTTGAGACTCTCCGCCCGGCCGTGGATGGGGACCGCGACGACCGCGTCGGCGGCGGCGGCGGTCGTCGCGGGCAGCCCGTGCGCTTCGTTGCCGATCAGCCAGGCGGTGGGGGCGGCGAGCCGGCCGCTGTCGGCCAGCTCGTCGAGGTCGACCGGCCCGGCTCCGTCGGTGGCGAACACCTGTAGGCCCGCATCGCGCAACGCGGCGACGGCGGCCGCGGCGGCGACGCCGGTGACGATCGGCAAATGGAAGATCGAGCCGGTGGTGGCGCGCACGCACTTGCCGTTGTAGGGGTCGACGCTTCCCGCACCCAGCACGACCAGCTCCGCCCCGGCAGCGTCGGCGGTACGGATCACGGTGCCGACGTTGCCCGGGTCCCGCGCCGCGTCGAGCACGATGGCCATCCGGGGCCGGCGCCGCAGCGCCTCATCGAGCCCGACGTCGAGGAACCGGCATACCGCGACCACGCCCTGCGGCGTCACGGTCTGGGCCACCGCGGCGATGACGTCGTCGGAGCAGGTGGTGAGCCGCACCCCGGCGGCCTGCAGGCCCGGGTGCCGGGACAGCGCTGCCGGAGTGACCAGCAGGTCCTCGACCGCACCGGCCGCCAGCGCCTCGATCGTCGCCTGGGGCCCCTCGACCAGGAAACGCCGCTGCTTGTCCCGCCAGGACCGCGACGCCAGCCGCGCCAGCCGCGACACCCGGGTCGAGCGGGGGTTGGTCAGGTCGGCGGCAGTCACGCGAACCGTCGAGGGGCAGCCGCGGCGTCGGCGTTCGGACGCGGCGTCAGGCGGCGGCGCCGTCCGCCGGCAGCGCCTCGCGCGCCACGTTCACCAGCGCGGTGAAGGCAGCGGCGTCGCTGACGGCGAGCTCGGCGAGCATCCGGCGATCGACCTCGACGCCGGCCGCCTTCAGCCCCTGGATGAAGCGGTTGTACGTCAGGCCGTTGGCCCGCGCCGCGGCGTTGATGCGGGTGATCCACAACTGCCGGAAGTCGCCCTTGCGCTTGCGGCGGTCGTTGTACGCGTAGACCAGCGAGTGAGTGACCTGCTCCTTGGCCTTGCGGTACAGCCGGGAACGCTGCCCGCGGTAGCCACTGGCACGTTCGAGGACCTCACGACGCTTCTTCTGGGCGTTGACCGCCCGCTTCACCCGTGCCACTGCGAACTCCTTGCTCGATCGATCGGGATCGGACCTGCGGGCCGACCCGGGGTACGACGGGGCGCCGTGGACGGCGCCGGGACATGCGCTGGCCGGCCGGTGCGGACGGCGCGCTGCTCAGATGCCGAGGAGCCGCTTCACCTTGCTGACGTCGGCCGGCGCGACCTGCTGGTCGAGGGCGAGCTTGCGGGTCCGCTTGGAGGACTTGCCCTCCAGCAGGTGGCGGCGGTTGACCTGCTCGTGGGTCAGCTTCCCGGAGCCGGTGACCTTGAACCGCTTCTTGGTGCCGCTGTGCGTCTTGTTCTTCGGCATTGCGCCGCTCTCCTCGTGTCCGTCGTACGCGGGTCCTGCTGCCGTTCTCGTCCAGTCGTTCTCGTCCAGCCGTGCTTTGCTCGCCGTGCTGTGGCGCCGGCCGGCCTCGTACCGCGGGCCCGCCGCGTGATGCGGTCAGGCCTCGGCGGCGGCCTGGACCCCGGCGAGCTTCTCGGCCGCCAGTGCGGCCTTCGCCTCGGTCTTCTTCCGGTGCGGGGCCAGGACCATGATCATGTTGCGGCCGTCCTGCTTGGGGTTGGACTCCACGAACCCCAGGTCGGCCACGTCCTCGGCCAGCCGCTGCAGCAGCCGGAAGCCGAGTTCCGGCCGGGACTGCTCCCGCCCGCGGAACATGATCGTGATCTTGACCTTGTCCCCGGCCTTGAGGAATCGCACGACGTGACCCTTCTTGGTCTCGTAGTCGTGCGGATCGATCTTGGGCCGGAGCTTCATCTCCTTGATGATCGTGTTGACCTGCTTCTTGCGGTCCTCACGAAGCTTCATGGCGGACTCGTACTTGAACTTGCCGTAGTCCATGAGCTTGCAGACCGGGGGCTTGGCCAGCGGCGCCACCTCGACCAGGTCGAGGTCGGACTCACCCGCCAGTCGCAGCGCATCCTCGATGCGGACGATGCCGACCTGCTCGCCGTTGGGACCGACGAGCCGCACCTCGGGGACGCGGATCCGATCGTTGATCCGTGGTTCGACGCTGATAGCGCCTCCTTGCTCGCAGTGGGTGGAGGATCGACTTCGGGCGCGCAGGCCCCTCCACGACGAAGGCCTCCGCACGATGCGCGCGGAGGCCTCGACCGGGACGACCGACCCGCTCGCGCGGCGCTGTCGAGCACGCCTGGCGAGCAACCGGCGACCGGACCCGCGACCTTGTCGAGCGGTCGAAGGTGGGAACCGAGGGGGCTCCGCTTTGCAGACCCGGCGGTGAGGCCGGGGCGGTCAGTCTGACAGGGTACCAGCATGGTTGCGGGCGGCACGGCTGATGGCGAGACAGCTAGCGGCGCCGCCCCGGGCGAGGGTGAGCAGCTGGCGGCCGCCGCCGAGCGCGACCTGGCCGACGTTCCTGCGGTCGAGGTCGTGACCACCGTCGCGGTGCACCTGATGAGCGCGGCGGCCGTGAAGTGCGGTCTCGGCGAGGGCCCCGAAGCCCACCGGGAGCGCGATCTGGCCGAGGCGCGGATCCTCATCCAGGCCCTCGCGGGCCTGGTGACCGCCAGTGCACCGGATCTGGGCAACGCTCACGCCGCTCCGCTGCGGGACGGCCTGAAAGCGTTGCAGCAGGCGTTCCGGGAGGCGTCTGCCATCCCGGACGCCACCGGTCAGGGTCCGGGCGAGCGGCTGACCGGCCCGGTCCACTGACAGCGAGCCGCTGACCGACTTGTCGCCCCGGCCAGGCCGCGTCTCAGACCTCCTTGGTGCCGCCCTCGAACGCCTCGGGAGCTCCTTCGTACTCCGGCGCCCAGCTCGGCGCCGCGTCGACCGGCTGGTCGGGCACCCGGACGACGTACCAGATCAGCGCGGCGACGATGCCGCCGACCAGCGGCGCCACGATGAACAACCAGACCTGGGACAGAGCCGTGCCGCCCTCGAACAGCGCCGGGCCGAGCGAGCGGGCCGGGTTCACCGAGGTCCCGTCGAGCGGGATCCCGACCAGATGGACGACCAGCAGCGCCCCGCCGATCGCGAGGCCCGCGAAGCCCGGTGCGGCAACCTTCTCGGTCACCAGCAGGATGACCAACACGAAGACGGCGGTCAGCACGACCTCGAGCACGAAGGCACCGACGCCGTTGATGTGCGGGCCCCAGCCGTTGGTCCCGAGGGCGCCGGTCTGGTCCTTGACGTCGAAGGAACTGACGAACAGCTTCAGCAGCGCGCCGCCGGCGATGCCCCCGAGGAACTGCACGACCCAGTACGGCACCGCCTCGACCACGGACATCCGGCGCGAGACGACCATGCCGATGGTCACGGCGGGGTTGATGTGGCAGCCGGAGATTGGCCCGATCGCGTAGGCCGCGAAGACCAGGACGAAACCGAAGGCGGCGGCCACACCCAGCGTCCCGGAGCCCGGTCCGGAGCCGGCGCCGACGGGGCCGGTGATCCCGAAGACCGCCGCACCGACGGCGAGGAACACCAGAGCGAACGTGCCGACGAACTCCGCGATCAGCTTGCGGGCCACGATGACTCCCGGGGACGGAGGTCTCAGGCGGGCGCCGCGGGCCCGCAACCGAAGGGTGGCAGAAAGATCCATCCGATTGAAGCGCGTCGGCATGTGCCGGCGAGCCGCGCCGGTCATCCGGCGGCCGCGCCGCCGGTCAGGCGGGTCGTACGGCGGCTGCGCCGGCGCTCAGGCGGGTCGTACGGCGATCGCCGCGCTGCCGGTCAACCGTTGCCGCACCACCGGCAGCGTCGCCACGTCGTGACCGGCCCGCGTCGCCACGTCGACCACCGCCGCCGGTGACATCGCCGGATCGTGGCTGAGGGTCACCAGCAACTCCACGTCGCCCGTCCCGCGTTCGATCGACACGCCGTGGACGCCGGGCAGCCCGGCCACAACCGCCTCGATCCCGCGGCGCACCTGTGGGTCGGCGTGGATCGGATACCAGGGCCGGCCGTCGGCCAGCGCGGCAACCGCCGCCCCCGGCACGGCGAACGGGTGCGGCCCGCCGAGGTCGAGGACGATCGCGTCGCTGTCGTCCTGCAAGGCTGCCGCGGCCGCCCGGGCGGCGCTGGCGGCGACGGGCCGGGCCGCGGCGTCCCAGGCCGCCATCGCGTCGAGCCCGGTGAACGCGATCAGCGCCCGGCGTCCGTCAGGCTGCAGCAGGCTCGCGGTGGCCAGGTGACTGTCCTTCTCCCGCCGCAGTGCCGCGGCGCCGGCGACCGGCTCGGCGACCTCGTCCTGGACGGAGTCCAGGACGGCGACGACGGGCACCAGCAGCCGCGTCGCCGCGAGCGCCGCGACGACGTCGTACGCACTCGCGGCGCCTCGAGCGTGCCGGGCGAGCGCATCCCGCAGGGCCGGATCCGGTGACCCGTCGTCGGATCCGAAGCCCGGATCGGGGATCTGCCGGCCCGAACCGCCGGCCGGCAGGTCCGCGGCGCGCGCGTCGGGGTGGGTCGGCATACCGATCAGAGCCGGCAGGCGGCGATCGCCGTCACGAGGATCCCCCGGCCGCCCAGGTCGTACAGGTCGTCCATGACCCGGTGGATGTCGGGCTTGGGAACCATGGCCCGGACCGCGACCCAGCCCTTGTCGTGCAGCGGTGAGACGGTCGGCGACTCGAAGCCGGGGGTGATGGCACAGGCCTTCTCGACCAGCTCCACCCGCATGTCGTAGTCGACCAGGACGTAGCTGCGGGCGACCATCACGCCCTGCAGCCGCCGGATGAACGTGTCCACCGCCGCGTCCGCCGGCGCGCTGCTGGGCCGCACCACGAGCGCCTCGCTGACCAGCAGCGGCTCCCCCACGATGTCCAGGCCGGCCAGCCGCAGCGTCGTTCCGGTGTCGACCACGTCGGCCACCACGTCGGCCACCCCGAGCCGGACCGCGTTCTCGACCGCCCCGTCCAGCCGCACCACGTGGGCGGCCAGGCCACGCGAGTCAAGCCACTGCTGCAGGACCCCGACGAACGACGTCGCGATCCGCTTGCCGGCCAGGTCCGCCAGCGACGTCAGAGCGCCGGGCGGGGCAGCGATCCGGAACGTGGAGCCGGCGAACCCCAGCGCCAGGACCTCCCGGGCGTCCGCGGCAGAGTCCAGCAGCAGATCCCGGCCGGTGATGCCGACGTCGAGGGTGCCGGCCCCCACGTACGTCGCCACGTCACGCGGCCGCAGGAAGAAGAACTCCACGTCGTTGTCCGGGTCCTGGACGACCAGGTCGCGGACTCCCACGCTGCGCAGGTACCCGGCCTCCTGCAGCATCTGGCGGGCCGGCTCGGCCAGTTGGCCCTTGTTCGGCAGGGCGATGCGCAGCATCGGGACCTCTCTGGGACGGGACTGTCGCAACGGGACCGGCGGGCGGCCGGCGGCTGCCGTACGGCGAGCTACAGGTGGGCGTACACGTCGTCGAGGGTGAGCCCGGCAGCCAGCACGAGGACCTGCAGGTGGTACAGCAGCTGCGCGATCTCTTCGGCGGTGCGGACCGAACCCTCGTGCTCGGCGGCCATCCAGACCTCGGCGGCCTCCTCGACGATCTTCTTGCCGACGGCGTGGACGCCGGCACCGACCAACGCCACCGTGCCGGAGGCAGGGTCGGCGGCGGCCACCTTGGCCGACAGTTCGGCGTACAGCTCGTCGAAGGTCTTCACGGCGCCACCCTAGTGACGGGCCTGCCGGGGCGACGGCGTCGATCCGGTGCCGCTACGCAACGCCCGCAGCGCGAGGGCCGTCGCCAACGCGGCCTGCACCGCCTCGGCGCCCTTGTCCTCGACCGAACCGGGCAGCCCGGCGCGATCCAGTGCCTGCTGCTCGGTGTCGCAGGTGAGCAGCCCGAAGCCGATGGGGACCGCGGTGTCCAGCGCGACGCGGGCGAGGCCCGCGGTCGCCGCATCGCAGACGAAGTCGAAATGCGGTGTGCCGCCGCGGATCACGACGCCGAGGGCGACGATGGCGTCGACCCCGCGACGGGCGCACTCCTGGGCGACGATCGGCAGCTCGAACGCCCCGGGGACCCGCACCACCTCGGCGGGCACGCCCAGCCGCTCGCACTCGGCGAGCGCCGCGTCCAGCAGCCCCTGCATCACCGTGTCGTGCCAGCTGGCCGCCACGATCACGACCTGCAGGCCGTCCGCGCGCTCCAGCAGCGACCCGGGCCCGCCGCCGCCGGTCACGTCGCCCCGCCGGGGGCGCCGGCCGCGGGGCTGCCGAGCGCCTCCTCGGTCAGCGTGTGGCCCAACCGGTTCCGCTTGGTGCGCAAGTAGGCGAGGTTGTGATCGTTGGGCGTCACCTCCAGCGGCACCGTCTCGACGATCGCCAGCCCGTAGCCGTCCAGCCCGGCCCGTTTGCGGGGGTTGTTGGTGAGCAACCGCATCCGGCGTACGCCGAGGTCGGCGAGGATCTGCGCGCCGGTCCCGTAGTCGCGCGCGTCGGCCGGCAGGCCCAGGTCGAGGTTGGCGTCGACGGTGTCACGGCCGGTGTCCTGCAGCGCGTAGGCCCGCAGCTTGTCCACCAGCCCGATACCCCGGCCCTCGTGCCCGCGCAGGTAGAGCACCACGCCGCGGCCGGCCGCGGCCACCTGCCGCATCGCGGCGTGCAGCTGCGGGCCGCAGTCGCACCGCAACGAGCCGAACACGTCGCCGGTGAGGCACTCCGAGTGCACCCGCACGAGCAGGTCGTTGCCGTCGCCGATACGCCCGCGCACCAGCGCGACGTGCTCGACGCCGTCCAGCACGGAGCGGTAGCCGACCGCCCGGAAGTCACCGAACTCGGTCGGCAGCGACGTCTCGGCGACCCGGGCGACCTGCGTCTCGGTCCGTCGGATGTGGGCGATCAGATCGGCGATGGAGATCATCGGCAGGTCGTGCTCGTCGGCGAACGCCCGGCACTGCGCCGCCCGCATCATCGACCCGTCGTCGTTGACCAGCTCGCACAAGGCGCCGGCCGGTGCCAGGCCGGCGAGCCGGGCGAGGTCCACGGTGGCCTCGGTGTGGCCGGGGCGGCGCAGCACGCCGCCTTCGACGGCCCGCAGCGGCACGACGTGCCCCGGCCGGGTCAGGTCGTCCGGATCGGTTGCGGAGTCCCCCAGCACCCGGATCGTGCGGGCACGGTCGGCTGCGGAGATCCCGGTGGCCGCGACGTCCCGCGCGTCCACCGACACGTGGTACGCCGTACCCCGCCGGTCCTGGTTCACCGCGGCGGCCGGCGGCAGGTGCAACCGGGCCAGTTCGGCGGCCGGCAGTGCGACGCAGATGTAGCCGGACGTATGCCGGATCATGAACCCGACCAGGGCCGCGGTGGCCATCGACGCCGCGAAGATCAGGTCGCCTTCGTTCTCGCGGTCCTCGTCATCGACGACGACGACCGGCCGGCCGGCACGGATCGCCGCGATCGCCGCCACGACCGGGTCCAGCCGGACGCCGCCGGCCCCGACGGACACCAGCCCCCCCGGACGCGGCACCGACGTCTGCTGCTCCGCGGCGCCGTCGCTGTCCTGGGAATCGCTGTCTCCCGGGACATCGCCGTCCTTCTGGGACCTGCTGCGCTGCAGCGGATCGCTGGGCTCCGCCGAGTCGCTTCGTCCGTCGGCCATGCCGTGCGGTGCGCTGTCGCGGGCGGCCGCAGGCTCGTCGGCGTCCGCGGCATCCTCGGCGAAGATCGCGTCCGCGGGAATCATGCGGTCCTCCAGCCCATCAGGCGTTCCACGTACTTGGCGACGACGTCGACCTCGAGGTTCACCGCGTCGCCGATCCCTTTGCGTCCCAAAGTGGTCAGGGACAGTGTCGTCGGGATCAGCGACACGCTGAACCACGGGCCGTCCTCGCCCTGCCCGACGTCGACGACGGTGAGGGACACGCCGTCGACGGTGATGGAGCCCTTGGCCACGACGTACCGTGCCAGATCGACCGGCAGCGACACCCGGACGACCTCCCAGTGCTCGGCCGGCTCGCGCGCCACCAGCCGGCCCGTCCCGTCGACGTGACCCTGTACGAGGTGCCCACCGAGCCGGGTGGCGAGCGTGACCGGGCGTTCGAGGTTGACCGGCGATCCGGGGACCAACTCGGCCAGGCACGACCGCAGCAGGGTCTCGCGCATGACGTCGGCCGCGAAGGTGTCCGCAGCGTGTTCGGTGACGGTCAGGCAGACGCCGTTGACCGCGATCGAGTCGCCGTACCCGGCGTCGGCGGTGACCACCGGACCCCGCACCACCAGGCGCGCGGCGTCGCCGGCGAGCTGTTCGACCGCGACGACCTCGCCGAGCTCTTCGACGATGCCGGTGAACACCTAGCGCCTCCTGCTGTCGGGTGCCGTGCCACTGCCGTCGGGTGCCGTGCCACTGCCGTCGGGTGCCGTGCCACTGTCGTCGGGTGCCGTGCCACTGCCGGATCCGGGGCCACTGCCGTCGGGTGCCGTGCCACTGCTGCCGGGTACGGCGTCGACCGGCCGCAGGTCGACCCGCAGATCGACACCGACCCGGCGGACGTCGCTGATCTGCCACCGCAACGCCGCGTCGATCGTCGGCATGCCCGCGTCGGCCAAGGCCGACGGTCCCGCGCCCAGCAGGGCCGGCGCGACGTACCAGCAGAGCCGGTCGACCAGGCCGGCCGCGACGAAGGCGGCGGCCAGCGTCGGGCCGCCCTCGAGCAGCACGTGGCGGATCTCGCGGTCGTGCAGCGCCGCCAGCACGGCGGCCGGATCGCGGGTCGGCAGCAGCAGGGTCGCGGCGGCGTCGTCGAGCACCCGGGCACCCGGCGGCAGCGGCCGCTGCCCGACCACGACGCGCAGCGGTTGGCCGGCCGCGAGCGCCCCGTCCGGCCCCCGGACGGTGAGCTGCGGGTCGTCGGCGAGCGCGGTGCCGGTCCCGACGACGATCGCGCCGACCGCCGCCCGCAGCCGGTGCGCGTCGGCCCGGGCAGCGGCGCTGCTGATCCACCGGCTGCTGCCGTCGGCGGCAGCGACCCGGCCGTCCAGGGTGGCCGCCACCTTCCAGGTCACCAGCGGCCGGCCGTGGCTGACCGCGAACGTCCACGCCTCGTTCAGTGCCGCGGCCTGCTCGGCCAGCACACCACCCACGACCGCCACGCCGCTGCCGGCGAGGGTCGTCGCACCGCCGGCGGCGACCGCGTGGGGGTCGGCTTGCGCGTAGACCACGCGCCGGACGCCGGCGGCCAGCAGTGCCCGGGTGCACGGTCCGGTCCGGCCGGTGTGGTCGCACGGCTCGAGGGTCACCACGACCGTGGCACCGGCGGCCGCGGCGCCGGCGGCCGCCAGCGCGACCACCTCCGCGTGCGGCGTGCCGGCACCGTGATGTGCTCCGGTGGCCACGACGGTGCCGTCGGCAGCGAGCACCACCGCGCCGACCCGCGGGTTCGGCCCGGGCATCGGCCCGACCGCGGCTGCCAGGTCGAGGGCCTGCCGCATCGCCGACAGTTCGCCGACAGTCGGCTGGCCGGGCGTCGGGGTCAGTGGCCGGCCCACCACGACGTGCTGGCAGCAGCCTGCGCCGCGGCCCGCAGCCCGGCGACGGCCTGCGCGGGATCCGGCGTACCGAACACCGCGGAACCGGCGACGAAGACGTCGGCACCCGCGTCGGCGCACACCTCGATGGTCTGCTCGGTGACGCCGCCGTCGACCTGCAGCCAGACCTGCAGGTCCCGGCCCTTGAGCAGTTCGCGGGTACGCCGGATCTTCGGCACGACCGCGTCCAGGAACCGCTGGCCGCCGAAGCCCGGCTCGACGGTCATCACCAGCAGCATGTCCAGCTCGTCGAGCAGGTCGGCGTACGGATCGACCGGCGTCGCCGGCTTCAGCGCCATCCCGGCGCGGGCGCCGGCCGCCCGCAGCGCGCGAGCCAGCCGGACCGGCGCCGCGGCAGCCTCGACGTGGAACGTCACGCTCGCCGCGCCGGCCTCGGCGTACGCCGGTGCCCAACGGTCGGGGTCGGCGATCATGAGGTGGCAGTCGACCGGAGTCCGTACCGCGGCGAGCAGCGACTCGACGACCGGCAGGCCCAGGGTCAGGTTCGGCACGAAATGGTTGTCCATCACGTCGACGTGCAGCCAGTCGGCGACGTCGGCGACCTTGGCGCAGTCCTCGGCGAGCCGGGCGAAGTCGGCCGA
This sequence comes from Actinomycetota bacterium, assembly GCA_004297305.1. Classification (NCBI taxonomy): domain Bacteria; kingdom Bacillati; phylum Actinomycetota; species Actinomycetota bacterium. The sequence continues at coordinate 208,415 of SCTR01000002.1, read as the reverse complement.
CAGGATGCTCGGCGAGATCTGCAGGCCCATGCCGCCGGAGGCTACCCGGCCGCCCGACGCCACCGGTGGGCACACCGAGCGGCGACGACGACGCCGGCCGATACGGCAGAACGGTCAGTCGCCACGGATCGGTCAGCCCCTGCCGCGTCGTCGGCCGCCGCAGCCCGCGGTCAGTCGGTGCGACGGATGACGGCCAGGAACATCCCGTCGGTCCCGTGCAGCTGCGGCCACAGCCGCAGGAACGGGCCTGGGCCGGTCTGCGGCACCGACGGCAGCAGGGCGCGGGCGTCGGTCAGCACCGCGTCGGGGCGGGCACGCAGCACGTCGGCGACGACGAGTTCGGTCTCGGCCAGATGCGGCGAACAGGTGGCGTAGGCCACCACGCCGCCCGGCCGTACGGCGTCGAGCGCGGCGGCCAGCAGCTGCCGCTGCAGCGGACCCAGCGCCGCCACGTCGCCGGGCGTCCGCCGCCAGCGGGCCTCCGGACGGCGGCGCAGCACGCCCAGCCCGGTGCACGGCACGTCGGCCAGCACCCGGTCGAACGTGCCGGGCGGCCAACGCCGGTCCCGGCCGTCGGCCTCTATCACCTCGTGCCGGCCCGGCATTGCGCGCAGCGCACCGCGGACCAGCGCCGCCCGGTGCGGCTGCGGTTCCACGGCGGTCAGGCTCCCGCCGCGGGCCGCGACGAGGCCGGCCAGCAGGGCCGCCTTCCCGCCGGGGCCGGCGCACAGGTCCAGCCAGCAGGCGTCCGGACCGTCCACCGCCGCCGCGGCGAGCGCCAACGCGACCAGCTGGCTGCCTTCGTCCTGCACACCGGCGCGCCCGTTCGCCACGACGTCGAGGTCGTGGGGCGCGCCGTGCGCCAGCCGACCGGCGTACGGCGACCAGCGACCTGGCTCGACCCCGGGAATGGCCTGCAGCGCAGCCGGTTCCAGGGCACCCGGACGTGCCACGAGGGTGACCGCCGCCGCCTCGTTATCGGTCCGGAGCAACTCCTGCGTGGCGTCCCAGGATCCGCCGAGCACGTCGTGCAGGGCGCTGACGATCCAGCGTGGATGCGACCAGGCGACGGCGAGGTGACCGGCCGGGTCGCTCGCCCGATCCGGCGCCACGGCGGCGACCCACTCGTCCCGGGACCGGCGCAGGACCTGGCGCAGCACGGCGTTGCCGAGCCGGGCTGCCCCGTCGCCGGCGACGTCGCGGGCCAGGTCGACCGTCGTCGCGACCGCCGCGTGGGGCGGTACCCGCATCCCGAGCACCTGGTGGCAGCCCAGCCGCAGCAGGTCGCGCACCCGCGGATCCGCCTGTGGCAGCGGACGATCCAGGCAGGCCCCGAGGATCTCGTCGTACAGGCCCTGCCAGCGCAGTGTCCCGAAGGCCAGCTCGGTGGCGAAAGCGGCGTCGCGGCCGGTGAGCCGGTCACGGCGCAACAGGGCGGGCAGCGCGAGGTTGGCGTAGGCGCCCTGCGCGCCGACCTCGTGCAGCAGGTCGTAGGCGGCGCGGCGAGCCGGATCAGCCGGGACAGCGGTTGCCAGCCGGCGAGGTCGCCGGGTGGCCGGCGGCCGGCCGTGGTGCGGCGTCGCGCGCTTCGGCCGGCCGCTGCCGGAGGACTCGCTCACTGCAGCCCGGCGGCGGGGTCCAGCCGCTGCCCGCGGGCCCAGTCGGCGGCCGGCATCTCCTTCTTCCCTTGCTGCTGAACGGATCCGAGCGCCACCGCGCAGGTCGCCGTACCGACCAGGACGCGACGCCGCTCGATCCGCAGCTGTCCCGGCGCGAGGTCGGCGACGTCGGGGGCGACGACGACGCCGCGCAGCTTCAGTCGTGCCTGGCCGAGCATCGTCCACGCGCCCGGTTCCGGCGTCGCGGCCCGGACCAGCCGGTCCACCCGGACCGCCGGGGCGGTCCAGTCGACCCGCACATCCTCGACCGACAGCTTGGGAGCCAACGAGATCCCGTCGGCCGGCTGCGGCCTCGGCCGCAACGTGCCGTCGGCGATCCCGTCCAGCGTCGCCAGCAGCAGCCCGGCCCCGGACACCGCGAGCCGATCGAGCAGGGAGCCGCTGGTGTCGTCCGGGCGGATCGCCTCGGTCACCACGCCGTACACCGGTCCGGTATCCAGCCCCGCCTCGATCTGGAACGTCGACGCCCCGGTGATCTGATCCCCGTGCAGCACAGCGTGTTGCACGGGTGCTGCGCCACGCCAGGCCGGCAGCAACGAGAAGTGCAGGTTCACCCAGCCGTGGTGCGGGACCGCCAGGGCCGCGGGCGGGAGCAGGCCGCCGTACGCCACCACCGGCGCGCACTGCGGCGCGAGTTCCGCCAGCCGGCGCAGGAACTCCGGTTCGCCCGGACGCGCCGGGGTCAGGACGTCCACCCCGGCCTCACGGGCCGCGACCGCCACCGCGGACGACGTCAGCGACCGGCCTCGGCCGGCCGGCGCGTCGGGCCGGGTGAGCACGGCCACGACCTCGTGCCGGGGCGACCCCAGCAGGGCGTGCAGCGACGGCAACGCGACCGCCGGACTACCGGCGAACAGCAGGCGCACCTGCCCGTCACAGCCAGCGAGCGGAGATCTGGTGCGGGCTGACCTTGACCTGCGGCGCATCCTCGGCGAACCACTCCGCTTCGCGGATGGCCTTCATCGCCTCCTTGCGGACCTGCGGATCCAGTCGGTCGACGAACAGCACCCCGTCGAGGTGATCGGTCTCGTGCTGCACGCAGCGGGCGAGCAGGTCGCTGCCGGAGATGGTCACGGGTTCGCCGTACATGTTCTGACCGGTCGCGACCACCTGCAGCGCCCGCCGGGTCGGGAACGCCAGGTCGGGGATGGACAGACAGCCCTCGTCGCCGTCCTGCGTCTCGTCGGACAGGTCCAGGACGGGGTTGATCAGGTGGCCGATCTCGTCGTCGACCCACCACGTGAACACCCGCAGCGAGACACCCAGCTGCGGAGCGGCGAGGCCCGCCCCGGGCGCGTCCAGCATGGTGTCGGTGAGGTCCTGGACGAGCCGGCGCAGCTCCTTGTCGAAGGTCTCGACCGGGGCGGCGGGGGTACGAAGGACCGGGTCGCCGAACAGGCGGATCGGCAGGATGGCCACAGCAGCTCACTCTCAGCTCGGTGGGCACGAGTCTAGGCGGCGCCGCGCGGACCGCCGCGGCCACCGGGCCGCGCGGCGATCAGCCCAGCGCGACCGGATCCAGCCGGATCTCGACGGCGTCGGTCGCGCGGCGGGCACTGCGCAGTGACGCGGCGGCGTGCAGGGCGCGCGCCAGCGCTGCCCCGTCGGCGATGCGGGTGACCAGGATCGCGCGGGCGCGGGCCGGTCCCGGCGTCCGCTCCGCAGCCTCGTCGCGCCCCGGCGACACCGGTGCCGGGCCGAGGACCCGGGTCCCCGGCGGCGGCTGCAGGGCGGCCAGCAACTCGCCGACGGCCGCCGCCGGACCGGTGACGGTCGCCAGTCGTACCGCCGGTGGCAGCTGCGCCGCTTCGCGTTCGGCGAGCTCGCGTTCGGCGAGACCGGCCGGGTCCCACCGAAGCAGCGCCTGCAGCTGCGGCAGGGCCGGGTCGCCGACGACCACCACAGGCGCCTGCGGCCGGGCCAGCGCCGCCGCGCCGAACCAGCGCCGCGCCGCTTCCTCACCGGACCGCAGGTCGGCCCGGCCGAGCAATGCGCGGGCGTCCAGCAGCACCACCGCGGCGTAGCCACCGGCAGCGATCGGCTCCGCGCCCGGCGTCGCGACCACCAGCGCAGGCTTGTCCGGCACCGTCGCGACGACGTCGGAGCCGGCCGACACCGTGACCGGTACGCCGGGGAACGCGCGGCCCAGCTCGTCCACGGTTCGCAGCGCCCCGACCGTCACCGCTCGCAGCCGGGTGCCCGCACAGACCGGGCAGCGCCAGTCGCCGGCCAGCCGTCCGCACCACGCGCAGGCGGGCACCGCGTGCCCGGACGAGACCTGCAGCGGGCCCGAGCACACCGCGCAGCGCGCCGGCGTACGGCAGGACTGGCACGCCAGCGCCGGGACGTAGCCGCGGCGCGGCGCCTGCACCAGGACCGGGCCGTCGGCGAGCGCGGCATGCGCCGTCCGCCACGCCAGGTGCGGGAGCCGGGCGGATCGAGCTGCGGGGTCGCGCGCCAGTTCGGCGTCCTCACCGGTCGCCCGCACCCGCGGCGCGTACGTCCGCACCACTCCTCGCGGCGCCGTCACCGGCCGGGCCCACCCGGTCGCCACCAGCCGCGCGGCCTCGGCCGTGCGGGCGTAGCCGCCCAGCACGAGCGCGCAGCCGGTGCGGTGAGCCCGCAGCGCCAGCACCTCGCGGGCGTGCGGGTACGGCGCCCGGGGCTCGGCGAGCAGGTCGTCCCCGTCGTCCCACAGCACGGCCAGGCCCAGCTGATCGACCGGCGCGAATGCCGCGGCGCGGGTGCCGACGACGGCGCGCACGAGGCTTCGCCGTACGTCGAGGAACGTGCGGTACCGCCGTTCCGGGCCGGCGTCCGCGCGCAGCTCGGCGACGCTGCCGACGGTGGTCCGGGCCCGCAGCTGTGCTGTCATCCGGCCGGCGTCGCGCGCGTCCGGGACCACCACGAGCACCCCCCGGCCGGCAGCGAGGGTCGCGACCGCGAGGTGCGCCACGGCCTCGATCCACGGCTGGCCCGGCAGTGCCGACCACACCGCCCGGGGGCCCGGTTCGCCGGGCACCGGCGCGCCGACCCGGGCCAGCAGCGCGGCACCCCCGGTGTACTGCGCCCAGGGCCCGTCGTCGGCCGGCGGCACCGGGCGCGGTGCCGGATCGGGATCGGCCCGGCGCTCGGCCCGGGCGTGCCGCGGCGGCACGGCCAGCCGCAGCACGTCGGCCAGGCTGCCGGCGTAGTGATCGGCCACCGCCCGGGCGAGGCCGGCAACCTCGGTGGTGAGGACCTGCTCCGGGGAGACGACGCGCTCGATCCGGGCCAGGCGGCCGGGATGCTCGCTGCCCGCTACGCGTTCGAGTAGCCAGCCGTCGACCAGCCGGCCGGCGAAGCGGACCCGGACCCGGGTCCCCGGCAACGCGGTGGGCGCCAGCGAGGCCGGGACGGCGTAGTCGAAGGGCCGGTCCAGATGTGGCAGCGCCACCGCGACCACCACTCTGGCCACCGGATCGACGTCCGCCAGCGGCTCCGTCCCGATCACGGCGCTACCCGGGTCACGGCACAACCCTGGTCACGGCAGCCGCCCTGGTCACGACAGCCGCCCTGGTTATGGCAGCCGCCCCGGTCACGGCGCCGATCCTGGCAGCACCCGGTGACGGTCGGCCGTCGCTGTCCCCATCCGCGACGTTCCCGCCCGGACACCCGGCAGTCAGCGACCCGCTCCCGCCGCTCCCCCGCAGGTCAGCGGCGGCAACAGCAGCGCCGGGACGGTCAGCGGCCGGCGGCGGCGCGCAGCGCGTCGACCCGGTCCGTGCGCTCCCAGGTGAGGTCGGGCAGTTCGCGTCCGAAGTGGCCGTACGCCGCGGTCTGCCGGTAGATCGGCCGCAACAGGTCCAGGTCGCGGATGATCGCGGCCGGCCGCAGGTCGAAGACGTCGAGGACCGCGGCCTGGATCGCCTCGTCGGACGCCACACCGGTGCCGAAGGTCTCGACGAACACGCCGACGGGATGCGCCTTACCGATCGCGTAGGCGACCTGCACCTCGCAGCGGGTGGCCAGCCCCGCCGCCACGACGTTCTTGGCCACCCAGCGCATCGCGTAAGCCGCTGACCGGTCCACCTTCGACGGGTCCTTGCCGGAGAAGGCGCCGCCGCCGTGCCGCGCCATCCCGCCGTACGTGTCGACGATGATCTTGCGACCGGTCAGGCCCGCATCGCCCATCGGCCCACCGACCTCGAACTTGCCGGTCGGGTTCACCAGCAGCCGGAAGCCGTCCGAGGGCAGGTCGACGGTGTCCAGGATCGGTTCGACCACGTGCTTGCGGATGTCCGGCGCGAGCATGTTGTCCAGGCTGATGTCCTTGGCGTGCTGGCTGGAGACCACGACGGTGTCGATCCGGACCGGGCGGTCGCCGTCGTACGCGATCGTCACCTGGGTCTTGCCGTCGGGGCGCAGGTACGGCACCGTCCCGTCCTTGCGCACCGCGGTGAGCCGTTCGGCGAGCCGGTGCGCCAGGCTGATCGGCAGCGGCATCAGCGTCGGGGTGTCGTTGCAGGCGTAGCCGAACATCAGGCCCTGGTCACCGGCCCCCTGCCGGTCGATCTCGTCCCCGGAGCCTTCGACGCGCTCCTCGAACGCGTCGTCGACGCCCTGGGCGATGTCCGGCGACTGCTTGCCGATCGACACCTGGATCCCGCAGGACTCCCCGTCGAACCCCTTCACCGACGAGTCGTAACCGATCTCCAGCACGACGTCGCGGACGAGCTTCATCACGTCGGCGAAACCGTCGGTGGTGACCTCGCCGGACACGTGCACCTGCCCGGTGGTGAGCATCGTCTCGACGGCCACCCGGCTGCGGCGGTCCTGCCGCAGCAGGTCGTCGAGGATGGCGTCGCTGATCTGGTCAGCCATCTTGTCCGGGTGGCCCTCGGTCACGGACTCCGAGGTGAAGAGGCGATGTGCCACGCGGATCTCCTGTGGATGCAGCCGGCGGGGTCGAGGGAGTCTACCGAGCCGGCGGACCCCCAATCGGAAGTCAGTGGGTGAGACGGGCCACGACGAGGTCCCAGACGGCGTCGGCCAGCACGTCCTTGGGTCCCCTCGCGATCGGTACCTCGGCGCCATCGGCGCCGAGCACGACCGCCTCGTTGTCGGCCGTACCGAACGCCAGGCCCGAGCCGACCGGGTTCACCACGAGGAGGTCGACGCCCTTGCGCGCGAGCTTGGCCCGGCCGTGCTCGAGCACGGTGGCGTGGTCGTCGCCGGTCTCGGCAGCGAAGCCGACGATCACCTGACCCGGCCGGCGGGTCGCTACGATCTCCCGCAGGACGTCCGGATTGCGCTGCAGCACAAGGGGTTCGGGGACCTGATCGGGATCGTCCGACTTCTTGATCTTGTACGCCGCGGCGGCCGCCGGCCGGAAGTCCGCCACCGCCGCGGCCATCACCACGGCGTCGACGTCGACAGCGGCGGCGGAGACCGCGTCCTGCAACTCCAGCGCCGTCCCCACGGTCACGACCTTGACTCCGGCCGGCTCGGGCAGCGTGACGTTCGCGGCGACCAGCACGACCTCGGCGCCCCGGGCCGCCGCGGTCGCGGCCAGCGCCCACCCCTGCCGGCCGCTGGAGGCGTTGCCCAGGAAGCGGACCGGGTCGATCGGCTCGCGTGTCCCGCCGGCGCTGACGAGCACCCGGCGGCCGAGCAGGTCGGCGGCGCCGGACCCGCCGCGGGTGAGCACCCGTTCGGCGAGGGCGGCCAGCTCCGCCGGCTCGGGCAGCCGGCCGGCGCCGCTGTCGGCCCCGGTCAGCCGGCCGACCGCCGGCTCGACGACCAGCACGCCGCGCGAGCGCAGCGTGGCGACGTTGGCCCGGGTGGCGGGGTGCTCCCACATCTCGGTGTGCATCGCCGGCGCGAGCACGACCGGACAGCGGGCGGTCAGCAGCGTCGCGGTGAGCAGGTCGTCGGCCTGGCCCGTGGCGGCCTTGGCGAGCAGATCGGCCGTGGCCGGGGCCACCAGGACGAGGTCGGCCTGCTGGCCCAGCCGCACGTGCGGCACGTCGTGGACGTCGGCGAAGACGTCGCTGGCGACCGGGTGCCCGGACAGCGCCGCCCACGTCGGCGCGCCGACGAACTGCAGCGCCGCGGCCGTCGGCACGACTCGCACGTCGTGGCCGCTCTCGGTCAGCCGCCGGAGCAGGTCGGCGACCTTGTACGCCGCGATCCCGCCACCGACCCCGAGGACGATGCGGCGAGCCTGCGGGCCGGCGGTCACGGCGTTGACGGCGGGGTCAGCCCGCCGCCTCCTCCAGCGGCTCGATCGGCTCGGCGACCAGCAGGCCGGCGTTGATCTCCCGCATCGCGATCGACAGCGGCTTCTCCTGCACGTGCGTCTCCACGAGGGGACCGACGTACTCCAGCAGGCCCTCGCCGAGCTGGGAGTAGTACGCGTTGATCTGCCGCGCCCGCTTGGCCGCGTAGATCACCAGCGAGTACTTCGAGTCGGTCGCCTCGAGCAGCTCGTCGATCGACGGATGGGTGATGCCCTCAGGACGGGCTGACGTGGGCACGAGTGGCCTTCCGGTCGGGTACGGCGGCGGTGAAGCAGAGCGGTGGGGTCCGGTGGTTCGGGTGTCCTCGGTGGTCAGCCGCGGTCGTCGCCGGCGCGCTGGCCGCAGGAGGAACCGAGCAACTCTACCAAGGCGGCCGCGGCGTCACCGACCGACGAGTTCACCACGGTGGCGTCGAACTCCCGCTCCGCGGCCAGCTCCTGCCGGGCCACCTCCAGGCGCCGGGCGATGACGTCGGCCGGCTCGGTGCCGCGACCCACCAGCCGCCGGCGGAGCTCCTCCCAGCTCGGCGGGGCCAGGAAGACCAGCCGGGCGTCCGGCATCGCCGCGCGGACCTGCCGCGCCCCCTGCAGTTCGATCTCCAGCAGCACCGGGATGCCGGCCGCCAGCTGCCGTTCGACGTCGGCCCGGGGGGTGCCGTACCGGTTGCCGGCGAACTCCGCCCACTCCAGCAGCGCGCCGGCGGCGACCAGGGCGTCGAAGTGGTCGGCGGTGACGAAGCGGTAGTCGACGCCGTCGGTCTCCCCGGGGCGCGGCGGCCGGGTCGTCGCCGACACCGACACCCAGACGTCGGGGTGCTCGGCGCGCAGCCGGGCCACGACCGTGCTCTTGCCGACGCCGGACGGACCGGACAGCACCGTGAGGCGGTTCACGACCCGGATCGGGAGAACTCGCCCTCCAGGGCGGCGATCTGGTGCGGCCCGAGGCCGCGCACCCGCCGGGACTCGGCGATGCCCAGCCGTTCCATGATCTGCCGGGCGCGGACCTTGCCCACTCCGGGCATGGATTCCAGCAGTGCGGAGACCCGCAGCTTCCCGATGACCTTGCCGGCGCCCTCGTCGGACTGCCCGTCGCGAATCACGTCACCGATGTCGGCGCCGGAGTGCTTCAGGCGGTTCTTGACCTCCGCGCGCAGTCGCCGGGCCGCCGCGGCCTGGGCCAATGCCGCGGCACGCTGCTCCGCGGTGAGGTTCGGGAGGGCCATCTGACCTGCCTTCGTGCCGGTCCGATCGTGGGGTCACCGAGCGGCTCGCCCCCGGCCGCCGGCGACGTCGGCGACGGTATCGCACCGGGCCGGGCGGACGGCTCCGGCCATCGCGTCAGCGCAGGCTCGCCGCCATCGCCGCGGCGGCGGCGCCCGGATCGGCGGCCCCGGTGATCGGCCGGCCGACCACGAGCAGGTCGGCGCCGTCGGCCAGGGCCTGTTGCGGCGTGGCGACCCGCTGCTGGTCGCCCAGCGCAGCGCCCGCGGGGCGGATCCCCGGCGTGATCAGGGTGATCTCGGGGCCCACCGCGGCGCGGACCGCGGCCACCTCCTGCGGCGAGCAGACGACCCCGGTCGCCCCGGCCGCGACAGCGAGTTCGGCCAGCCGGGTCGCCGCCGTACCGGCCGGGCCGGCGAGGCCGACCGCGGCCAGGTCCTGCGGGCCGAGCGAGGTCAGCACGGTCACCGCGACCACGCAACAGCCGGGCAGGCCCTCGACGGCGGCGCGCACCATCGCCGCCCCGCCGCTGGCGTGCACGGTGACGTACGCCGGACGCAGCGGTGCCAGCGACCGTGCCGCCCCGCCGACGGTCGCCGGGATGTCGTGCAGCTTCAGGTCCAGGAAGAGCTCGCAGGGCGAGCCGGCGTCGGCAGCGGCCTGCCGGGCCGCCCGGACGCCGGCCTCGCCGTCGCGCAGATACACCTGCAGGCCGACCTTCAGGGTGCTCACGTACGGCGCAACGGCACCGGACCAGGCCCGCACCGTCGCCAGGTCCGGGGCGTCGAGGGCGACCGCGAGCGCCGCGGTCACGGGCCGACCTCGCCGTCGTCGTCGCCGAGGGCGGCGGCCGGGTCGCGATGCGCGAACGACACCGCGTCCCGGAACCGGTCGAAGCCACGCTCCGCCAGCGCCCGGGTCAGCTCCGCGGCGACTCGGGCCGGTGCCGACGGGTCGTTGAACGTCGCCGTACCGACCGATACCGCGTCCGCGCCGGCCAGCACGAGTTCCAGGGCGTCCCGGCCGGTGCGGATCCCGCCCATCCCCAGGATCGGGATGTCGGGAAACGCCTGCCGGACCTGCCAGATGCAGCGGACCGCGATCGGCCGGATCGCCGGTCCGGACAGGCCCCCGGTGATCCCGGCCAGCGCCGGTCGCATCGTGTCGGTATCGATGACCATGCCGAGGGCCGTGTTGATCAACGAGATCCCGTCGGCGCCGGCGTCGATGCAGGCACCGGCGATCACGGTGATGTCGGTGACGTCCGGCGACAGTTTCGCCAGCACCGGCAGCCCCGGCGCGGAACTGCGGCGGACGGTGTGGATCACCGCCGCCGCGGCGCTCGGGTCGCAGGCGAAGACCTGCCCGCGGCTCTCGACGTTCGGGCAGGAGATGTTGACCTCGATCGCCGTGATGTCGCTGACGTGGCGCAGCTTCTGCGCGAGCCGGGTGTACTCGTCGATGGACCCCCCGGCGATGGACACCACCGCGCGCGCGCCACGTTCCCGCAGCCAGGCGAGGTCGTGCTCCAGGAACGCGTCGATCCCCGGGCCCTGCAAGCCGATCGAGTTGAGCATGCCGGCGGGGGTCTCGGCCATCCGCGGCGTCGGGCGGCCCGACCGCGGCCGCAGCATGATGCTCTTGGTCACCACGGCGCCGAGCGAGGCCACGTCGAGGAACTGGTCGAGCTCGCGACCCGCTGCGGCACAGCCGGATGCGGTCAGCACGGGACTGGGCAGCGTGGCGCCGGCCAGCGACGTGGACATGTCGACGTCGGGCAGCACGTCCGGGCGCTGCCGGGGGCCGTAGGCGATGACGGCTCGGGTCACGACGGGCCTCCGTTCGCGGCCGGTACGGCGGCCTCCGGCTCCGGCTCGGGAGCGCCGAGGCAGTCCGCGGGCACCGTACCGACGTCGGCCCAGCGGACCCGGTCACCTCGGAACACCGGTCCGTCCACGCACGAGCGCAGCATCCGGGTCTGCCCGTCGTCGCCGACCACCGGTAGCACGCAGGTCATGCAGACCCCGACGCCGCACGCCATGGACTCCTCGACCGCGGTCTGGCTGTGCGCGCCGTGCGCGGCGGCCTGCTCGGCGACCGCGGCGAGCATGGGCATCGGGCCGCAGGCGTAGACCACCTCGCCGCCCACCCGGCGCAGCAGTTCGGGCAGCACGTCGGTGACCCGGCCTCGCTCTCCCACCGAGCCGTCGTCGGTCGTCAGCGTGAGGGAGGCGGCCATCCGCTTGGCGTCCAGTACGCCGAACAGCTTGTCCTCGCGTGCCGCGCCGAGGACCACGTCGACCCGGCAGCCCCGGGCGCGCAACTGCTCGGCGAGCATGAACAGCGGCGCCGACCCGTAGCCGCCGCCGACCAGCACGCAGGACACCGGCTCGCGGGGCAGCGCGAACGGCCGGCCGAGCGGGCCGACGACCTCGAGCGGATCGTGCCGGTGCCGCTCGGCCAACCAGCGGGTGCCCTTGCCGTTGACCGCGAAGACGATGTCGGCGGTGCCGCCGTACACGCCGCGGGACTGCACCTTGTGGATGCTGAAGGCACGCCGCAGCACCATGCCGCTTTCCTCGCCGCCCACGGCCAGGGTGAGGAAGTGCCCGGGCCGGGTCAGCTCCGGCACTCCGGGACAGGTGATGGTCATGACGTGATAGCCACCGACCCGGCGCAGCGCGAGCACCTCGCCCTTGACCTGGACCGGCATCAGCGACCGCCGTCCCGGGCCGGCCGACCGACCGGGCCGCCAGCGCGGGGATCCGGCCGGGAGCGCAGAGCGGCCAGCTCCTGAGCGTGTTCCTGCAGCGAACGGACGTTGATCTCGCCGCCGACGACGGCCTCGATGCCCTGCACCGCCGCAGCCAGACCCTGCACCGTGGTGATGCACGGCACGCCGGCCAGCACTGCGGCAGTGCGGATCTCGTACCCGTCCACCCGCGGCCCGACCCCGAACGGGGTGTTCACCACCATCTCGACGTCGCCGGCGAGGATGGCCTGCACGGTCGTCGGCGTGCCGTCCTCGCCCGGGCCCTCGGAGTGCTTGCGCAGGACGCCAGCCTTGACTCCATTGCGGCGCAACACTTCCGCGGTCCCCTCGGTGGCCAGCACCTCGAAGCCGAGATCGGCCAGCCGCTTCACCGGAAAGATCATCGTCCGCTTGTCCCGGTTGGCGACCGACACGAAGATCCGTCCCGCGGTCGGCAGGCCGCGACCGTACGTCGCCATCTGCGACTTCGCGAACGCCGTACCGAAGAAGCTGTCGATCCCCATAACCTCGCCGGTGGACCGCATCTCCGGACCGAGCACCGTGTCGACCCCCTGGAAGCGGCCGAACGGCAGCACGGCCTCCTTCACCGAGATCGGCGCGCCGATCGGCAGCGTCCCGCCGTCACCGTGCGCCGGCAGCAGCCCCTCGGACCGCAACTGCGCCACCGTCGCGCCCATCATCACCCGCGCCGCGGCCTGGGCGAGCGGGACCGCCGTCGCTTTGGACACGAAGGGGACGGTACGGGACGCCCGCGGATTGGCTTCCAGCACATAGAGGGTGTCCGACACCAGGGCGTACTGGACGTTGAGCAGGCCGCGTACGCCGACGCCGCGGGCGATCGCCTCGGTGGAGGCGCGGATCCGGTCGAGGTCGGAGCGTCCCAGCGTGATCGGCGGCAGCGCGCAGGCGGAGTCCCCGGAGTGGATCCCCGCCTCCTCGATGTGTTCCATGACCCCGGCGAGGTAGAGCTGCTCGCCGTCGTACAGCGCGTCGACGTCGATCTCGACGGCGTCGTCGAGGAACCGGTCCACCAGGACGGGGCGCTCGGGATGGACCTCGGTGGCCCGCTGCAGGTACTCGGCGAGCATCGCCTCGTCGTACACGATCTCCATGCCGCGGCCGCCCAGCACGTAGGAGGGCCGCACCAGGACGGGGTAGCCGATCGCGTCGGCGATCTGCTTGGCCTCGGCGAACGACGACGCGGTGCCGTGCTTGGGCGCCGGCAACCCGGCGTCGGCAAGAACCTGCCCGAACGCGCCGCGCTCCTCGGCCAGGTGGATGGACTCCGGGCTGGTCCCGACGATCGGCACGCCGGCGTCCTTGAGCTCTTGGGCCAGCCCGAGCGGGGTCTGTCCGCCCAGCTGCACGATCACCCCGGCGACCGGCCCCGCCGCGGACTCCGCGTGCACGACCTCCAGCACGTCCTCCAACGTCAGCGGTTCGAAGTACAGCCGGTCGGCGGTGTCGTAGTCGGTCGACACCGTCTCGGGATTGCAGTTGACCATGACGGTCTCGTACCCGGCCCGGCTCAGCGTGGTGGCGGCGTGGACGCACGAGTAGTCGAACTCGATGCCCTGCCCGATCCGGTTCGGCCCGCTGCCGAGGATCAGCACCGCCGGTTTGGTCCGGGGCGCCACCTCGGTCTCGTCGTCGTACGAGGAGTAGTGGTACGGCGTACGGGCGGCGAACTCCGCGGCGCAGGTGTCGACGGTCTTGAACACCGGCCGGACGCCGAGCCGGTGACGCAGCTGACGGATCTCGGCCTCGCCGCGGCCGCGAATACCGGCCAGCTGCCGGTCGGAGAACCCGTGTCGTTTCGCCAGCCGCAGCACGTCCGCGTCGAGCTCGTCGGCCTCGGCCACCACGGCGGCGATCTCGTTCAGCAACCCGATCTGGTCGAGGAACCACGGGTCGATACCGGTGGCTGCGTACACCTGCTCGACGGTGGCCCCGGCCCACAACGCCTGCTGTACCAGCAGGATCCGGCCGTCGTGCGGGGTCGCCATCCGCTGCAGGCAGTCGGCCACGTCGATGGTCGCCGGGTCGGCCGCCCAGCTGAAGACCGCCTCGGGCCGCTCGACCGACCGCAGCGCCTTCTGCAGCGCCTCGCCGTAGTTGCGGCCGATGGCCATGGCCTCGCCCACGCTCTTCATCGTCGTGGTCAACGTGGTGTCCGCTGCCGGGAACTTCTCGAACGCGAAGCGGGGCACCTTGACTACGACGTAGTCCAGCGTCGGCTCGAAACTCGCCGGGGTTTCCCGCGTGATGTCGTTGGCGATCTCGTCGAGGGTGTAGCCGATCGCGAGCTTGGCGGCGATCTTGGCGATGGGGAAACCGGTCGCCTTGCTCGCCAGCGCGCTCGACCGGGACACCCGCGGGTTCATCTCGATGACGATGATCCGGCCGTCGGCCGGATCGACGGCGAACTGGATGTTGCAGCCACCGGTGTCGACGCCGACCGCCCGGATCACCGCGATGCCGATGTCGCGCAGTCGCTGGTACTCGCGGTCGGTCAGCGTCAGCGCCGGGGCGACGGTGATCGAGTCGCCGGTGTGCACGCCGACCGGATCGACGTTCTCGATGCTGCAGACGACCACCACGTTGTCGGCGTGGTCGCGCATGAGCTCGAGTTCATACTCCTTCCAGCCGAGGATGGATTCCTCCAGCAGGACCTCGTGCGTGGGACTGGCCGTCAGCCCGGCGCCGGCGATGCGCCGCAGTTCCACCGGGTCGTGGGCGAAGCCCGAACCGGCACCGCCCATGGTGAATGAGGGCCGCACGACCACCGGGTAGCCGAGGTCGTCGGCGGCCTGCAGGCATTCGTCGAGGGAGTGACAGATGTGGCTGCGAGCGCTCTGTGCGCGCACGCCGTCGACCACGATCGTGTCGACCAGCTCCTTGAACCGTTCGCGATTCTCGCCGGCCTCGATGGCGTCGACGTTGGCACCGATCAGCTCGACGTCGTACCGCTGCAGGACTCCATTGGCGTGCAACGACATTGCGGTGTTCAGCGCGGTCTGGCCGCCGAGCGTGGCCAGCAGGGCGTCGGGGCGTTCCCGGGCGATGATCTTCTCGACGATCTGCGGGGTGATCGGTTCGACGTAGGTCGCGTCCGCGAACTCGGGGTCGGTCATGATCGTCGCCGGGTTGCTGTTGACCAGGATCACCCGGAGCCCCTCGGCGCGCAGCACCCGGCAGGCCTGCGTCCCGGAGTAGTCGAACTCGCAGGCCTGGCCGATCACGATCGGGCCGGAGCCGATGACGAGGACCGAACGCAGGTCGTGGCGGCGGGGCATCAGCGGCCGCCCTTCCCGGCGGTCGCGCCGCCTGAGTCTGGGGCATCGACGAAACCGCCCAGGTACGAACAGAACCGGTCGAACAGGTACGCCGCGTCGTGCGGCCCGGCGGCGGCTTCCGGGTGGTACTGCACGCTGAACGCCGGGACGTCCAGGCAGTGCAGTCCCTCGACCACGTCGTCGTTGAGGTTGACGTGACTGACCTCGGCGCGGCCGTACGGGGTGTCGCAGACCCGGTCCAGCGGGGCGTCGACGGCGAAGCCGTGGTTGTGCGCGGTGACCTCGACCCGGCCGGTGACCCGGTCCTGCACCGGCTGGTTGATGCCCCGGTGGCCGTACTTCAGCTTGTACGTGCCGAAGCCGAGCGCCCGGCCGAGGATCTGATTGCCGAAACAGATCCCGAACAGCGGCCGGCTCACGTCCAGCGCCGCCTGGGCGAGACTGACCGCATGGTCGGCCGCGGCGGGATCGCCGGGTCCGTTGGACAGGAAGACACCATCGGCCGGCACTGCCAGCAGGTCCGCGGCGCTCACCGTCGCCGGCAGCACGTGCACCTCGATCCCCCGCTGCGCCATGCGATGCGGCGTCATGGCCTTGATGCCAAGATCGACGGCCGCGACGGTGAACCGCTTCTCGCCGATCGCCGGCACGACGTAGGGCTCCGGCGTCGTGACCGCGCCGGTGAGGTCCGCGCCGGTCATCGGCGGACTGGCCAGCACCCGCTCGACGAGGTCGTCGACCGGGGCCGCCGCGGCGTCGCCGCTGAACAGCCCGACGCGCATGGCGCCCCGTTCGCGCAGGTGCCGGGTCAGCGCCCGAGTGTCGATGTCGCACACCCCGACCACGCCGCCGGCCCGCAGCTCGTCGTCCAGGGTCCGGCGCGATCGCCAGTTGCTGGCGACCCGTGACGGGTCGCGTACGACGAACCCGGCGACCCAGATCCGGCGCGACTCAGCGTCCTCGTCGTTCATCCCGGTGTTGCCGACGTGCGGCGCGGTCATCACCACGACCTGCCGGTGGTACGACGGGTCGGTCAGCGTCTCCTGGTAACCGGACATCCCGGTGGCGAACACCGCCTCGCCGAACGTCTCGCCGACCGCCCCGAACGACGATCCCCGCAGCACCCGGCCGTCCTCCAGCACGAGCATCCCCGGCACCGCCGAACGTCCTATCAGCGCGGTCATGCAGCTCCCTCCTGGGCGTGGACCAGTCCTGCCACCGCGACGGCGACCGCTTCGTGATCCGCGGTGTGCCGGGCGCGGAACCCGGTGTCCAGCACCAGATCGCCCAGCGACCAGGTGAGCACCAGCACCCCGTGCGCCTCGTACACCCGGCCGGCGATACCCCGCTGCAGGCTCACCGCCCGCAGGGCAGTAGCCGGGACGAACAGCTCGGCGCCGCCCGCCCGATCGAGCAGCACGCCCTCGGCCGTCACGGTGAGCGAGGCGGCGCTGCGTGTACCGAGGCCGTGCGCGACGATCCGGTCCAGCCAGTCGCCGGACCGGACCGTGCCGACGTACAGGCCGTCCAGCCGGTCGACCAGCGGCGCCGACAGCCGCGCCGGCGGCGGTGCCGGCGCGGGCACGTCGGCCTGCCGGCGGCCTCGCCGTACCCAGCCGCGGCGCATCGCCCACAGCGCCAGCCCGACGACACCGAGCAACGCCAGGACGAGCAGGAACCGGACCGTGCCCTGGGTCACCGGTGCCGACGCGGCCGCCAGCGCTCCGTCGCCACCGCTCACGTGAGCGCTCCGTCCAGCACCGTGGCGCGGCCGGCGAAGAACGTGGCGACCACCCGGGTCGGCAGTTCGCGGCCCGCGAACGGAGTGTTGCGGCTGCGGCTGGCCAGCGCCGCCGGGTCGACGACCCACCGCGCCGCCGGGTCGACCAGCACGACGTGGGCCGGTTCGCCGACCGCCAGCGGCCGCCCCTGTCCGGCGACCCGGCCGATGCGGGCCGGTCGCACCGACATCCGGTCGGCCAGCAGCCGCCAGTCGGGGCCGTCCGGACCGCTGGTGGCCTCGACGGTCACCCCCAGTGCGGTCTGCAGGCCGACCATGCCGAAGGCCGCGTCGGCCCACTCGCAGTCCTTGTCCTCGTGCGGATGCGGCGCGTGGTCGGTGGCGACGGCGTCGATGGTCCCGTCGGCCAGTCCCGCCCGCACCGCCTCGACGTCGGCCTTGGTCCGCAGCGGCGGGTTCACCTTGTAGACCGGGTCGTAGGTCGTGGCCAGCTCGTCGGTGAGGCTGAGGTGATGCGGGGTGACCTCCGCGGTGACCGCGATGCCGCGGGCCTTGGCCGCGCGGACGATCTCGACGGTGCCCGCCGTCGACACGTGGCAGACGTGCAGCCGCGACCCGACGTGGGCGGCCAGCAGGGTGTCGCGCGCGACGATGGCCTCCTCGGCCACCGCCGGCCAGCCGCGCAGGCCGAGGACACCGCTGAGCACCCCCTCGTTCATCTGGGCGCCCTCGGTCAGCCGGGGCTCCTGGGCGTGCTGCGCGATGGCACCGTCGAACGCCTTGACGTACTCCAGCGCGCGGCGCATCAGCACGGCGTCGCTCACGCAGCGGCCGTCGTCACTGAACAGCCGGACGCCCCCGGCGCTGTCGGCCATCGCCCCGAGCTCGGCCAACCGTTCCCCGTCGAGGCCGACCGTGACCGCGCCGACCGGCCGGACCTCGACCAGGCCCACGCGCTGACCGAGCCGCCAGACCTGCTCCACCACCCCCGCGGTGTCGGCGACCGGATCGGTGTTGGCCATCGCATGGACCGCCGTGAAACCGCCCAGAGCCGCTGCGCAGGAGCCGGTCTCGACGGTCTCGGCGTCCTCGCGGCCGGGCTCGCGCAGGTGGGTGTGCAGGTCGACCAGACCGGGCAACGCCACCAGACCGTCGGCGTCGACGACGCCGGCGCCGGCCCGCGACGCCGTCCCCGGCGCCGCCACCTCGACGATCCGGCCGTCGGCGAGCACGAGGTCGACGGGATCACCGCCGTACGGCCGGGCGCCGCGCAGTACGTAATCGGGACCGGTCATGGGCGGTTGTCCTCCGATTCGACGGCAACGGCGGGCTCGCCGAACTGCGCGCCGCCCAACAGCAGGTACAGCACGGCCATCCGGACACTGACCCCGTTGGTGACCTGTTCGACGATCGCCGACCGCCCCGAATCGGCCACGTCGGCGGCGATCTCCATGCCGCGGTTCATCGGGCCCGGGTGCATCACGATCGCGTGCTCGGGCAGCAACGACGTACGGCGGACGTCCAACCCGTACCGCCGGCTGTACTCCCGGGCGCTCGGGAAGTACGCGGCGTTCATCCGCTCGACCTGCACCCGCAGCATCATCACCACGTCGGACTTCGGCAGCGGCGCATCCAGGTCGAAGCTGACGTCACAGGGCCAGGTATCGATGCCCACCGGCAGCAGCGTCGGCGGGCCGACGACGGTGACGTGCGCCCCGAGGGTGTGCAGCAGCAGGATGTTCGACCGCGCGACGCGGCTGTGCAGCACGTCGCCGACGATGGTGACCCGCCGCCCGTCGAGGCCGCCGACGCCGCCGCAGAGCCGGTTGCGCATCGTGTACGCGTCCAGCAGCGCCTGCGTCGGGTGTTCGTGGGTGCCGTCGCCGGCGTTGACCACCGTCCCGCCGATCCAGCCGGAGTGCGCCAACCGGTGGGGCGCACCGGACGCTGCGTGACGGATCACCACGGCGTCGGCCCCCATCGCCTGCAAGGTCAACGCGGTGTCCTTCAGGCTTTCGCCCTTCGACACGCTGGAACCCTTGGCGACGAAGTTGATGACGTCGGCCGACAGCCGTTTCGCGGCGGCCTCGAAGGAGATCCGGGTACGGGTCGAATCCTCGTAGAACAGGTTCACCACCGTCCGGCCGCGCAGCGTCGGCAGCTTGCGCACCGACCGTTGCGACAGCCGCGCCAGTTCCGCGGCGGTATCCAGGACGAGCAACGCATCGTCCCGGCTCAGGTCGGCCGCGCTGAGCAGGTGCCGGTTCACCGGGCCGGTCCCAGCACGACCGCGTCGACCCCGTCGTACTCGGCCAGTTGCACCCGGACCACCTCGCGCAACGAGGTCGGGATGTTCTTGCCGACGTAGTCGGCGCGGATCGGCAACTCCCGGTGGCCGCGGTCAACCAGCACCGCCAGCTGCACGACCGCGGGCCGACCGATGTCGCCGAGCGCATCGAGCGCGGCGCGCGCCGTACGGCCGGAGAACAGCACGTCGTCGACCAGGACCACGACGCGGCCGTCCACGCCGCCGGCCGGGATGTCCGTGGGCGCCGGCGCGCGCGCCGGCCGCAGCCGCAGGTCGTCGCGGTACATCGTGACGTCGAGCGCTCCGCAGGGGACCGTGGTCCCTTCGATCTGACCGATCCGGGTGGCGATCCGCTGGGCGAGCGCGACGCCACGGGTGGGAATGCCGAGGACGACCAGATCGGCGGCGCCCTTGCCACGTTCGACGATCTCGTGGGCGACCCGGGTCAGCGCACGGGCTATCTCGCCGGAATCGAGGACGGGCCGGGCCGGCGCAGGAGCGCCAGCGGGATCGGCGGCAGACGTCATCAGTCAGCCGACCTCCTTCCCCGCCTCGCCGGACGGGTCGTTAAAGGACGTCGTTGCGCCGCTGAGCCTAGCAGCGCAAGCCGTTCCCCCAATCCGGCGTCGCCACCCCCCGGCCGCGTCGTGGCCGTCGTCGATCCCTGCGTCGCCGTCGTCGGTCCCGGCGGTGGCGTCGTCGGTCCCGGCGTCGCCGTCGTCGTTTCCGGTGTTGCCGTCATGGTCCCGGCGGTGGCGTCGTCGTTTCCGGTGTTGCCGTCGTCGTTTCCGGTGTTGCGCGCGTTGTGGTCGCTCAGCGGCGGCCCAAGGCCGCCGTGAGCGACGTCAAGGCGCGCAAAGCCGGACGGTCTGCGCCGGACGGTCTGCGCCGAACGGTCTGCCCCGGTCTGCGCCGGATGGAGCAACGGTCGCCCGCTGAGTTGCTTCCCCTCGATCACGCTCCGTAACGTCCAGTGACGTCACCAGAGCGGCGGCGACGCGACGTGACACGTACGGCGCCGAGCCGCGGCGACTGCACCTGACGACGACCGCACCTGACGACCACTGCACTTGACGACGACCGCACCTGACGACCACTGCACCTGGAGCGCACCATGGCCACCGACTACGCGAAGGCGCTGGGCTCACGGCTGCGCGCCATCCGCCAGCAGCAGGGCTTGTCGCTGCACGGTGTCGAGGAACGGTCCGACGGCCGCTGGAAGGCGGTCGTCGTCGGGTCCTACGAACGCGGCGACCGCGCCGTCACGGTGCAGAAGCTCGCCGAGCTCGCCGACTTCTACGGCGTACCGGTCTCCGAACTGCTCCCGGACGGTTCCCCGAACTCCGCCGCCGAACCGCCTCCGCGACTGGTCATCGACCTGGAACGGTTGGGTCAGGTCCCGGCCGAGAAGGCCGGGCCGCTGGCGCGGTACGCCGCTGCCATCCAAGCGCAGCGCGGCGACTACAACGGACGGATCCTGTCCATCCGTCAGGACGACCTGCGCACCCTGGCGGTCATCTACGACGAGCCGCCGAGCATGCTCGCCGACCAACTCATCGCCTGGGGAGTCCTCAACCCCGAGGCCCGGCACGCCCTGGACTGACCACGTCGGACGGCGGCACCACAAAATCGCTGCGGCCGTAGGGCAGCGTGGCTCCGCCGCTGCCACCGCAAGGGTCGGCAACGGTCCAGCGTTGTGCGCCCTTCCGGTGGCACCGCGAAAAGGACCGGAGTGCACCGGCACCCACCGGGAAAACGCTGCGAGAGTGCGGCTTCAGCGTTCGGCGGAGCCGGAACCCATCCGGTGGACCCGCATACCGTTGGTGGTGCCGGGGATCCCGGGTGGGACACCGGCGACGAACACCACGCGGTCGCCGTACGTCGCCCGTCCGATCTCCATGAGGGTGGCGTCGACCTGTTCGACCATGTCGTCGGTGTGGGTGACCTGCGGTACCAGGAACGTCTCGACGCCCCACACCAGCGACAACTGGCTGCGTACCCGCGGGTTCGGCGTGAAGGCCAGCAGCGGGATGGACGTGCGGTGGCGGGCGATCAGGCGGGCCGAAACTCCAGTTTCGGTGAACGCGATCAGGTACGTCGCGCTGACCGCCTCACCGACGCTGACCGCCGCCGCGGTCAGCGCGCGCGCGGTGGATCCGGGCGGGTCGGGCTCCAGCCGCGCCAACCGGTCCAGGGCCTCGTCCTCGACGTGCGCGATGATGCGCGCCATCGTGCGTACGACGAGGCCGGGATGCACGCCCACGCTGGTCTCGCCGGACAGCATGAGGGCGTCGGCACCGTCGAGCACCGCGTTGGCCACGTCGCTGGCCTCCGCCCGGGTCGGCCGGCTCGCCGAGATCATCGAGTCGAGCATCTGTGTGGCGACGATGACCGGTTTGCCGGCGGCCCGGCACAACGCGATGGCCCGCTTCTGCACCAACGGCACCTGTTCCAGCGGTAACTCCACGCCGAGGTCGCCGCGAGCGACCATCACGCCGTCGAAGGCGGCCACGATGTCGGCGAGGTTCTCCACCGCCTGTGGCTTCTCGACCTTGGCCAGGATCGGGATGCGGACGCCCTCGGAATCCATGACGCGGACGACGTCGTCCATGTCCGCCGCTGAACGGACGAATGACAGCGCGATCAGGTCCACCCCGGTACGCAGCGCCCACCGCAGGTCCTCGATGTCCTTGTCCGACAACGCCGGCACGGACACCGCCACCCCGGGAAGGTTGATCCCCTTGTGGTCGGACACCGGGCCGCCTTCGATGACCTTGGTGACCACCCGGGCGCCGACGACCTCCACCACTTCCAGGGCGACGCGACCGTCGTCGACCAGGATCGTGTCGCCCGCCGCGACGTCACGGGTCAGGCCCGAATACGTGGTGGAACAACAGTCTTCGTCGCCGGCCACGTCTTCGGTCGTGATGGTGAAGAGGGCCCCCGGTTCCAGGTGTGCCGATCCCGTGGCGAAGCGGCCGAGGCGGATCTTCGGGCCCTGCAGGTCGACCAGGACGCCCACACCGCGGCCGGTCTCGTCGGCGACCTGCCGGATCCGGGCGTACGCCTGCTCGTGGTCGGCATAGCTGCCGTGCGACAGGTTGAGCCGGGCCACATCCATGCCGGCGTCGACGAGGTCGCGGATCGCTGCCAGCGTGCCGGTCGACGGCCCCATCGTGCAGACGATCTTCGCGCGGCGCATGGTCCCGACTGTACCGAGCAGCCTTGCCGCAGACCGGCGACCTTCGATCATCGCTGCCTGAGGTCATCACGGCCGTCGGTCATCACGGCCGTGGTCATCCCTGCCGTCGATCATGCTGCCCGATGGCAGCCGATCACGACGCCGCCGGCAGACCACGAGCGGGACGTCCGCACACCGGCCGCAGACCACGGGCGCGTCAGACCACGAGCGGACGTCAGGACACCGGCGTCAGACCACCGGCGAGCGTCAGACCACGAGCGGGCGCGTCGAAGGCGAAATCGGCGAAGGCAGGTTCGTGCTGCCGGTCAGGTAGCGATCGACCGCCGCGGCTGCGGCGCGCCCCTCGGCTATCGCCCACACGATGAGCGACTGCCCACGGCCGGCGTCGCCGGCGACGTAGACACCCGGAACTGTCGAGGCATAGTCGTTGTCCCGCAAGATATTTCCCCGATCGTCGAGCTCGACGCCGAGCTGCTCGAGGAGCGGACCGCGCTCGGGCCCGGTGAACCCCATGGCGAGCAGGACCAGGTCGGCCCGGATCTCCCGCGAACTACCCGGCACCTCGCGGAAGCTGCCGTCAACGAACTCCACCTCGACCACCTGCAGCGCGCGGACCCGGCCCGCGGAGTCGGCGAGGAACGCCTTGGTGGACACCGCGAAGATGCGATCGCCGCCTTCCTCGTGCGCGCTGGATACCCGGTAGACGGCCGGATACGTCGGCCACGGCTGCGCCGCCGGACGCTGGTCGGACGGCGTCGGCAGGATCTCCAGCTGGGTGACCGACGCTGCGCCCTGCCGGTGCGACGTCCCGAGGCAGTCCGCCCCGGTGTCGCCGCCACCGATGATGACCACATGCCGCCCGGCGGCGTCGATCGGGGTGTCCTGAGCGTCGCCGGCCGACACCCGGTTAGCCAGCGGCAGGAACTCCATCGCCTGGTGGATGCCGGCCAGTTCCCGGCCTGGCACGGGCAGGTCGCGAGATGCCGTCGCGCCGACCGCCAGCACGATCGCGTCGTACTTGGCTCGCAGGTACTCCCCCGTCACGTCGGTGCCGACGTCGACGCCGGGCCGCAGCCGTACGCCTTCGGCCGTCAGCTGCTCCAGCCGGCGGTCAAGATGGTGCTTCTCCATCTTGAACTCGGGGATGCCGTATCGCAGCAGCCCGCCGATGCGGTCGGCACGCTCGTACACCGCGACGGTGTGCCCGGCGCGCGCCAGTTGTTGCGCGGCAGCCAGCCCCGCCGGCCCAGAGCCGACGACCGCGACGGTGCGGGTGGAAACCCGCCCGGGCGGCTGGGGGGTGATCCAGCCCGACTCCCAGGCCCGGTCGACGATCGAGACCTCGACCTGCTTGATGGTGACCGGGTCCTGGTTGATCCCCAGCACGCACGCCGTCTCGCACGGTGCCGGGCACAGCCGGCCGGTGAACTCCGGGAAGTTGTTGGTGGCGTGCAGCCGTTCGGCCGCGGCAGCCCAGTCGCTACGCCAGACCAGGTCGTTCCATTCGGGGATCAGGTTTCCCAGCGGACAACCGTTGTGACAGAACGGGATCCCGCAGTCCATGCAGCGACCGGCCTGCCGTTCGACCCGATCGGTCGAGAACGGCTCGTACACCTCGCGCCAGTCGGAGATCCGGACGTCCACCGGTCGCCGGGTCGGTAGCTCGCGACCGGTCGTCAGGAACCCGCGGGGGTCAGCCATGGGAAGCCTCCATGATCGCCTCGAGCACGTCGCGGCCTGCTCGCTCGGCCGCCTCCTGCGCCTGCAACACCCGCTTGTAGTCCTTGGGCATGATCTTGCTGAACCGCTCCACGGACTCCGGCCACGAAGCCAATAGCCCCTCGGCGACCCGGGAACCGGTCTCGTCGGCGTGCGCACGGATATGGCCCAGCAGAGCCGCGCGGTCGGCGTCGTCGAGCGGGTCGATGTCGACCATGTCGGGGTTGACCCGACCCGGCACCAGGTCGAGGACGTAGGCGACGCCCCCGGACATCCCGGCGGCGAAGTTGCGGCCGGTCGGCCCGAGCACGACGGCCGTACCGCCGGTCATGTACTCACACCCGTGGTCGCCGACGCCTTCCACGACTGCCAGCGCGCCGGAGTTGCGGACGCAGAAACGTTCGCCGACCAGACCACGCAGGAAGACCTCCCCGGACGTCGCGCCGTAGCCGATCACGTTGCCGGCGATGATGTTTCGTTCGGCGGCAAACCTGGCAGCCCGGTCCGGACGGACGACGATCCGGCCGCCGGACAGGCCCTTGCCCACGTAGTCGTTGGCGTCGCCCTCCAGCCGCAGCGTGATACCGCGCGGCAGGAACGCACCGAACGACTGCCCGCCGGACCCGACCAGCGTGAGATCGATCGTGCCGTCGGGCAACCCGTCCCCGCCGTGCCGACGGGTGACTTCCGAGCCGAGCATCGTGCCGACGGTCCGGTTGACGTTGCGAACCGCCAGTTGTGCCCGGACCGGGTCGCCGGACTCCAGCGCGGCCTGGCACAACGCGATGAGTTCGTTGTCCAGGGCGCGATCCAGGCCGTGGTCCTGGCGGATGACCTGGCGACGAGCCTGGGCCTCGTCGAGTTCGGGGACGTGCAGGATCGCCGTCAGGTCCAGGCCGGCGGCCTTCCAGTGGTCCACCGCCGCGGCGACGTCGAGCACCTCGGCGTGGCCGACCGCCTCGGCCACGGTGCGGAAGCCGAGTTCGGCGAGGCCGGCCCGGACCTCCTCGGCGATGTACTCGAAGAACGTCTCGACGAACTCAGGCTTGCCCGAGAACCGCTCGCGCAGCACCGGGTTCTGGGTGGCGATGCCGACCGGGCAGGTGTCGAGGTGGCATACCCGCATCATGATGCAGCCGGACACCACCAGCGGCGCCGTGGCGAAGCCGAACTCCTCGGCACCCAGCAGCGCCGCCACCAGGACGTCGCGCCCGGTCTTCAGCTGGCCATCGGCCTGCACGACGATGCGGTCGCGCAACCCGTTGAGCAGCAACGTCTGCTGCGTCTCTGCCAGCCCGAGCTCCCACGGCGACCCGGCGTGCTTGAGGCTGGTCAACGGCGCAGCGCCGGTGCCCCCGTCGTGCCCGGAGATCAACACGACGTCGGCGTGGGCCTTGGACACCCCGGCCGCCACGGTGCCGACTCCGACTTCGGCGACGAGTTTGACGTGGACGCGGGCGCGCGGGTTGGCGTTCTTGAGGTCGTGGATGAGCTGGGCGAGGTCTTCGATCGAGTAGATGTCGTGATGCGGCGGCGGGGAGATCAGCCCGACCCCGGGCGTCGAATGCCGTGTCTTGGCGACCCAGGGATACACCTTGTGTCCGGGCAGCTGACCGCCCTCACCGGGCTTGGCGCCCTGCGCCATCTTGATCTGGATGTCATCGGCGTTCACCAGGTAGTGACTGGTCACGCCGAACCGTCCGGAGGCGACCTGCTTGACCGCCGAGCGCTTCGAATCCCCGTTCGGGGCGGGGACGAACCGCTCCGGGTCCTCGCCGCCTTCGCCGGTGTTGGACTTGCCCCCCAACCGGTTCATCGCGATGGCCAGCGTCTCGTGCGCCTCCTGCGAGATCGAGCCGTACGACATCGCTCCGGTGGAGAACCGCTTCACGATCTCGCTGACCGGTTCGACCTCCGACAGCGGCACGGGCGGCCGTACGCCGGCCCGGAACCGGAACAGGCCGCGCAAGGTCATGAGGCGCTCGGACTGTTCGTTGACCCTGGCGGTGTACTGCTGGAACACGTCGAACCGCTTCGCGC
This sequence comes from Actinomycetota bacterium, assembly GCA_004297305.1. Taxonomy (NCBI): domain Bacteria; kingdom Bacillati; phylum Actinomycetota; species Actinomycetota bacterium. The sequence goes on along the minus strand of SCTR01000002.1, from coordinate 182,156 downwards.
GGGTGGAGTGCTGCAGCCGGAACACCGTCTCGGGGTCGAACAGGTGCGGCTCGCCTTCGCGCCGCCACTGATACTCCCCGCCGACCTCCAGGCTGCGGTGGGCCGGCGCGACGCCGCTGGGCGGGTAGGCCACCTGGTGCCGACGAGACACCTCGGCGGCCAGCACGTCCAGGCCGACCCCGCCGAGGGTCGATGACGTCCCGGTGAAGTAGCGGTCGACCACGTCGTGGGACAGACCGACACACTCGAAGATCTGCGCGCCCCGGTAGGACGCCACCGTGGAGACGCCCATCTTCGACATCACCTTCAGCACACCCTTGCCCAGCGCCTTCACCAGGTTGCGCTGCGCCTTCTCCGGCGAGATCCCGGTGATGACCTCGCGGTGGACCAGGTCCTCGACGGTCTCCATCGCCAGGTAGGGGTTCACCGCGGCCGCGCCGTAGCCGATCAGCAGGGCGACGTGGTGCACCTCGCGCACGTCGCCGGCCTCGACGACCAGGCCGACCATGGTGCGGGTCTTCTCGCGGACCAGATGGTGATGTACGGCGGCGCACAACAGTAATGACGGGATCGGCGCGAGTTCGACGTCGGCGTCCCGGTCGGTCAGGACGATGACGCGGTTGCCTTGCCGGATCAGCGCGTCGACCTCGTGGAAGATCTCCTGCAGCCGCCGTTCGAGCGCCGGACCGCCACCAGCGACCCGGTAGAGCCCGGAAACCTTGGCCGCGGCGAAGCCGGGCAGGTTGCCGTCCGCATTGATGTGCACGATCTTCGCGAGTTCGTCGTTGTCGATGACCGGGAACGGCAACAACAGCTGCCGGGCGTGCGCCGGGGCGACCTCCAGCAGGTTCCCCTCGGGCCCGAGATAGCTCTGCAGCGACGTCACGATCTCCTCGCGGATCGCGTCCAGCGGAGGATTCGTCACCTGGGCGAACAGTTGGGTGAAGTAGTCGAACACCAGCCGCGGCCGCTCGCTGAGAACCGCGATGGGGCTGTCGGTCCCCATCGAACCGATCGGTTCGGCACCGGTCCGGGCCATCGGCGTCAGCAGGACCCGCAGCTCCTCCTCGGTGTAGCCGAAGGTCTGCTGCCGGCGTACCACCGACGCCGCGGTGACCACGACGTGCTCGCGCTCGGGCAGTTCGTCCAGGTGGATGATGCCCGCGTGCAGCCACTCCGCATACGGCTGTGCCGCAGCGAGTTCGGCCTTGATCTCGTCGTCCTCGATGATTCGCCCGGCATCGGTGTCCACCAGGAACATCCGGCCCGGTTGCAGCCTGCCCTTGCGCACCACCCGCGCCGGGTCGATGTCGAGCACCCCCGCCTCGGAGCCGAGCACCACGAGGCCGTCGTCGGTGACCCAGAAGCGACCCGGCCGCAAACCGTTGCGGTCCAGCACCGCCCCGATGAGCCGCCCGTCGGTGAAGCACACGTTCGCCGGCCCGTCCCACGGCTCCATGAACGTCGCGTGGAACTCGTAGAACGCTCGCCGTGCCTCGTCCATCTCCTCGTGGTTCTCCCAGGCTTCCGGGATCATCATGAGGACCGCGTGCGGCAGGCTGCGGCCACCGAGGTGCAGCAGTTCCAGCACCTCGTCGAACGACGCGGAGTCGCTGGCTCCCGGCGTACAGACCGGGAACAGCCGGGTGAGGTCACCCGGCAGCTGCGACGAGGTCAGCATCGCCTCGCGGGCGTGCATCCAGTTGCGGTTGCCGCGCACGGTGTTGATCTCGCCGTTGTGGGCGATCAACCGGTACGGGTGCGACAACGGCCACGACGGGAACGTGTTGGTGGAGAACCGGGAATGCACCAGGCCGATGGCGCTGGCGAACCGCTCGTCGGACAGGTCGGGGTAGAACGCGGCGAGTTGCGCGGTGGTCAGCATCCCCTTGTAGACGATCGTGCGGGCCGACAGCGACGGGAAGTAGACGTCCGCCTCACGCTCGGCCCGCTTGCGCAAGCAGAACGCCTGACGCTCCAGCTCCATGCCGCCGGCGCCGCTGGCCGCGGCGACGAACAGCTGCCGGAAGCGCGGCATGACCTCGCGCGAGGTCTGCCCGAGCGAGCTGGCGTCGACCGGCAGCTCGCGCCAGCCGAGGACGACGAGGTCCTCTTCCTTGGCGATGCGCTCGACCGCGGCGATGGCCGCGTCCTCGGCGGCGTCGTCGGCCACGACGAACGCCGTGCCGACCGCGTACTCACCGGCTGCCGGCAGGGGGAAACCGGTGACCGCGCGCAGGAACGCGTCGGGCACCTGGACCAGGATGCCGGCCCCGTCGCCGGAGTCGGGCTCGGCCCCGGAGGCACCGCGATGGTCGAGGTTCTCCAGTGCCGTGATCGCCTGCGCGACGATCGTGTGCGACGCCGTGCCGTCCAGCTGCGCGACGAAGGCCACGCCGCACGCGTCGTGCTCGTGCTGGCCGTCGTAGAGGCCCTGGGGAGCCGGACGAGCACTGCGACCCTGGGGAGCCGGACGAGCACTGCGACCCTGGGGAGCCGGACGAGCACTGCGCATGAGGTCACCTTCACGTCGTCGGTCGTGCCACCGGCACGACGAGAGTGGCCGTGGTGGCGGTGCAGCGGCGTACGGTCCGGGCGGGCCGGGGCGGGAGGGTTCCCGAGCGGCGCAGCCCGGTTCGACACAGGCAGGGACGACGTTGGCCCGACCTGGGGAATGGTACTCAGCCGTCGACGGCTTCCCCAACGCCGATTCGACCGTCGTCCCACATGGTGGACACCGCCGCTGGCCAGGTGGCCAAGATCACCGCGCGGTGCCGCTCAGCCCACGGCGGATCCGATGAGGGCGCCGACGGCGTAGGTGACCCCGGCAGCGGCTGCGCTCACCAGCAGCTGGCGCAGCCCGCCGAACCACCACGATCGCACTGTGAGCCGGGAGACCAGGACACCGGCGCCGAACGCCGCCACGGCCGAGCACGCCAGCGAGATCGCCAGCGCCCGCGCGCCGAGCAGGTAAGGCAGTAGCGGAACCATGGCGCCCACGGCGAACGCGGCCAGCGATGACCAGGCGGCCCGCCAGGCCGACGGCAGCTCGGCCTCGACGAGGCCGATCTCCTCCCGGGCATGGACCTCCAGGGCGGTCTTGGGGTCCCGCGAGATCTGGCGGGCGACCTGCTCGGCGGTGGCGCGGTCGAGGCCCCGGCTCTCCCACAGCCGCGCCAGCTCAGCGGCCTCGGCCTCCGGGCTGCGAGACAACTCACGACGCTCGGCCTCGATCTCTGCGGCCGCCAGTTCGGACTGGCTGGAGACCGAGACGAACTCGCCGGCCGCCATGGAGAAGGATCCGGCCACCAGCCCGGCAAGACCCGCGATCAGGACCGCGGAGGGATCGGCACCGGCAGCGGCAGCACCACCGGCCACGCCCGCCATCAGGGCGACGTTGGACACCAGGCCGTCGGAGAAACCGAACACGGCGGGACGCAGCGAGCCGCCGGTGACGTCGCGATGGCCGTGGTGGTGTTCCGGGAACACCCGTGACCGGCCCGGCACCGGCTCAGCGCCCCTCAGCGAACCGCTCGGCCGGCGCGGCAGCACCGTCTCGGGCGGATTCGGCCGGCGCAGCCGCACCGTCCCCGGGAGGCTCGGTGTCCGGCTGGTCCGGGCCGGCCTCGTCCGGCGCGGCAGGCTGGCGCCCGGCGGCACGGCCGCGCAGCTGGTCGGGTGTCTCACGGCCGGGTCGCAGCCGGGCACTCACCACGAGGTACACCACCGCGCCGAGGCCGACCAGGACCGCGGTCCAGACGTTGAGGCGCAGGCCCAGCACCTGATTGGCCTCATCGATGCGCAGCAGTTCCCACCACAGCCGCCCGGCGCAGTAGAGGGCGACGTACAGCGCGAAGACCCGGCCGTGTCCCATACGGAATCGCCGGTCGGCGACGACCACGACACCGGCCGCGGCCAGGCACCACAGTGACTCGTACAGGAACGTCGGGTGGAAGGTCGCGACGTCGGCGAAACCGGCCGGACGATGGGCGACGTCGATCTGCAGTCCCCACGGCAGGTCGGTCGGCGAACCGAACAGTTCCTGGTTGAAGTAGTTGCCCCAGCGGCCGATTGCCTGGGCCAGCAGCAGCCCGGGCGCCAGCGCGTCGGCGAACGGCGGCAATGGGATCCCGCGACGCCGGCAGCCGATCCAGGCGCCGACGCCGCCCAACGCGATGGCACCCCAGATGCCGAGGCCGCCGTCCCAGATCCGCAGCGTCGCAACAACTCCGCGGCCGTCGGGACCGAAGTACAGCTGGTGGTCGGTGATCACGTGGTACAGCCGGCCCCCGATGATCCCGAACGGCACGGCCCAGATCGCCACGTCGCCGACGGTGCCGGGCAGGCCGCCCCGGGCCACCCAGCGCCGGCTCGCGACGACGATGGCCACCACGATCCCCGCCAGGATCGCCAGGGCGTAGGCCCGTACCGGGACCGGCCCGATCTCCCAGACGCCCTGCGACGGGCTGGGAATCGCGGCGATCAGCGCGGTCGGCACGGCGCTCACCCTACGACCGTGCCCGCCGCGTCATCGCCTGCCACAACGCCCGACCACCGCCCGGCCGGGCGGCGCTCACGACGCTCGGCGAGACCGGACCGACCACGACGCCGTGCGATCACGACTGTCCCGGTCACCCGGCTCCGCTCACGACGGCGAGACCGACGACGACGGCGTCCCCGCAGGCGTCGCGGTGGTGCCCGGCCCAGCCGCTGCCACCGCCGCGGTCAACGCCGTCATGTCGAACAGCGTCTGCCGCGGAAGCTCGGTGCCGTTGAGCACGGCCGTCGGCGTCCCGGCGATGCCGTCGTACTCGAACTGGGCCTGCGAGTTGGCCGGCCAGCTGCGATAGGTGCCGGCGGCCACGCATCGGTCGAAGGTGTCCCGGGCGGCTCCGGTGATGCCGGCGGTCGTGCCGAACGCCACCAGTTGCTGGTCGGTGAACCCGTCGCCTTCCCGCGCGGGCTGCGCGGCGAACACCGCGTTGTGGTACTCGATCCCCCGGCCCGCGTCGATGGCGCAACCCCAAGCCGCGACGGCACGGTTCGACGAGCCGTTGCGCAGGTTGAGGTCCAGGAAGGTCGCCGGGCGGTACACCAGGGTGACCTTGCCGGCATCGGCGAGCGCCTCGATCGCCGCGCCGTTCTGCCGCTCCAGCTGCCCGCAGACCGGGCACTGGAAGTCCTCCCACAGCTGCAGCACCGGGGCGCCCGGCGTCCAGCGATACGTCCAGCCGTACGGCTGGGCCCCCGTCGCCGGCATCACGCCGGCCGGCAGCGGTGCGCTGCTGTCGGTCGGGACCGGCGCCGGGGCATTCGCCCGCGACCGGACGAACAGGAACACGATGCCGGCCAGCACCGCGAGGACGACGACGATCCCGACGGCCCGGATCACCCGCTCGCGGCGCTGCTGCTGTTGCGCGGCTGCCGCTCGGGCGGCAGCCGCGGCGGCCGTCGCCGGGCGGGAGGGACGACTGCTCATGCCGACACCGCCTCGGCGTGCTCGGCGGCCGGCTCGCCGGTGACCGGCTGGCCCGGACCGGCCAGCGACAGCCGCGTGCGCGGCCAGGCCACCAGCCAGCAGGCCAGGCCGAGGAAGAGCAGGTCCCGCGCGATCTCCGAGGTGTAGCGCCAGACGAGGCCGTCGGTGGCGACGTCACCACCCCCGCCGAAGCAGCCGCAGTCGATGGAGTAGCCGCGCACCCAGACACTGACGATGCCGGCGACGAAACCGATCATGAGCACGGCGGTGACGGCCGCCGCGAGCCGGGTGAACAGCCCGGCCAGCAACGCGATGCCGAGCAGCACCTCCAGCACCGGCAGGCCCCAGCCGAGCGCGTCCGCCCACGACGCCGGGAAGATCCGGTAGGCGAGGATCGCGTCACGGGCGCCTTGCGGTGCGAAGAGCTTCGCCAGCCCGGCGTACAGCAGCACGGCGGCCAGCACCAGCCGGGCGAGCGTCCCGAGCCAGGGGTTGCCCCAGGTCCGGCGACCGGCGTACGGCGGCACGACCGGGCTCACCGCATCGCCGCGGCGCGCACGCCGTCGGCGAGCTGGGCGGCCAGCGCACTGACGCCCGCGACCGCCTCGGCCAGCGTCGCGGCGGCCGCCACCCGGCGGACGAATGCCGAGCCGACGATGACGCCGTCGGCGAACTGGGCGACCGCGGCGGCCTGGGCGCCGGTCGACACCCCGAGGCCGACCGCCACCGGCCGGTCGGTGACCTCGCGCAGGCGGCCGACCAGCCGCGGCGCGGCGTCGGAGACCGCGTCGCGAGCGCCGGTCACTCCCATGGTCGAGGCCGCGTAGACGAAGCCGGTGCTGACCTGTGCCACCACCGACAACCGAGTGTCGGTGGACGACGGCGCGGCCAGGAAGATCCGGTCGATCCCGGCACGGTCGGTGGCGGCGATCCAGGGGCCGGCCTCTTCGGGCGTCAGGTCGGGCGTGATGACGCCGGTGCCGCCGGCCGCAGCCAGTCCGTCGGCGAACTCCTCGACGCCGTAGCGCTCCACCGGATTCCAGTACGACATCACCAGGGTCGGGGCGCCGGTGGACGCGACTGCCTGCACAGTGGCAAGGACGTCGCTGGTCGTGGTGCCGTTCCGCAGCGCCTGTTCGGCGGCCGCCTGGATGACCGGCCCGTCCATCAGCGGATCGGAGTACGGCAGCCCGATCTCCACGATGTCGACTCCGGCGGCCACCATCGCCGTCACCACGCGAACCGCGCCGTCGTACGACGGGAAACCGGCCGGCAGGTAACCGATCAGCGCGGCGCGGCCCTCGGCGCGGGCCGCGGCGAAGACCGCCGCGAGCCCGGTCACCCGCGAACCTCGATGTCGCCGGTCAGGTCGAACCACCGAGCGGCCGTCTCGACATCCTTGTCGCCCCGGCCGGACAGGTTCACCAGGATCAGGGCGTCCGGCCCCAGCTCGCGGCCCAGCCGCATCGCGCCGGCCAGCCCGTGGGCGCTCTCGATGGCCGGGATGATGCCCTCGGTACGGCACAGCAGCCCGAAGGCTGCCATCGCCTCGGCGTCGTCCACCGGCTCGTAGCGGGCCCGCCCGGATTCGTGGAGCAGGGCATGGACCGGGCCGACGCCGGGATAGTCCAGGCCGGCGCTGATCGAGTGCGACGGCCGGGTCTGGCCGTCCTCGTCCTGCAGCACGTAGGTGCGCGCGCCGTGCAGGACGCCGGGCGAGCCGCCGCTGAAGCGCGCGGCGTGCTCCCCGGACTCGACGCCGTGCCCGCCGGCCTCGTAGCCGCACAGCTGCACCTGCGGGTCGTCCAGGAAGCCGCTGAAGATGCCCATCGCGTTGGATCCGCCACCGACGCAGGCGGCGACCGCGTCGGGCAGCCGGCCGGTCAGCTCGAGCACCTGGGCCCGTGCCTCCGTACCGATCACCCGATGGAACCAGGCGACCAGTTCGGGGAACGGTGCCGGCCCGGTGACCGTGCCCAGCACGTAGTGGGTGTCCTCGACCGCGGTGACCCAGTCCCGCATCGCCTCGTTGATCGCGTCCTTCAGGGTGGCGCTGCCGGCGGCGACCGCGATCACCTCGGCGCCCAGCAGCCGCATGCGCGCCACGTTCAGTGCCTGCCGCCGGGTGTCCTGCTGGCCCATGTAGACCGTGCACTGCAGGCCCAGCAGCGCTGCGGCGGTCGCCGTGGCGACGCCGTGCTGTCCGGCCCCGGTCTCGGCGATGACGCGGGACTTGCCCATCCGGCGGGTGAGCAGGGCCTGGCCGAGCACATTGTTGATCTTGTGCGATCCGGTGTGGTTGAGGTCTTCGCGCTTCAGCAGCACCCGCGCCCCACCGCAGTGCTCGGCGAACCTGGCGACCTCGGTCACCGGGCTCGGCCGGCCGGTGTAGCTGCGCTGCAGCTCGTCGAGTTCGGCGGTGAACGCCGGATCGGCCACCGCGGAACGGAACACCGCGTCCAGTTCGTCGAGGGCGGCCATCAGCGCCTCGGGGACGAACCGCCCGCCGTAGCGACCGAAATGGCCGGTGCTGTCCGGCGACCAGGGTGCGGCGCCGGTCGCCGTCGCGTCGGGGGTCGGGGGCGGGGAATCCATGCGTCGCAGCCTAGTTGGCTCCCCGCGGCCGGGACGGAGCCGCGTGCGGGTCAGCCGCGGGCGTGCTTGATGGCCGGGTGCGCCCCGGCGGTGACCAGGTCGTGGACGGCGGCTCGCGGATCCTGTCCGACGACGAGGCTCTCCCCGACCAACACCGCGTCCGCTCCGGCGTTGGCGTAGGCGATCAGGTCGTGCGGCCCCCGCACCCCGGACTCGGCGACCCGTAGGCAGCGGTCGGGAATGCGGGGCGCGAGCCGGGCGAACGTGGTCCGGTCCACCTCGAGCGTCTTGAGGTTGCGCGCGTTGACGCCGATGACCGTCGCGCCGGCATCCAGCGCGCGGTCGACCTCCTCGGCGTCGTGGACCTCGACGAGGGTGGCCAGGCCGATCGAGGCGGCGCGCTCGATCAGGCTCACCAGGGCCAGCTGCGGCAGTGCGGCGACGATGAGCAGCACGACGTCGGCGCCGTACGCCCGGGCCTCCCAGAGCTGATAGCTCCCGACGATGAAGTCCTTGCGCAACACCGGGATATCCACCGCGGCGCGGACCGCCGCGAGGTCGGCCAGGCTGCCGCCGAACCGGCGTTCCTCCGTCAGCACGCTGATGACGTGGGCACCGCCGGCCTCGTAGTCGCAGGCCAACGCGGCCGGGTCCGCGATCGCCGCCAGTTGCCCCTTGCTCGGACTGGACCGCTTGACCTCGGCGATGACCTGCACCCCGTCGGCCGACAGCACCGACCGCAGGTCGCGGGCCGCCGGCCGGCGGTCGGCGAGGGCCTTCAGCTGGTCGAGCGGAGTCGTTGCCATGCGTGACTCGAGATCGGCACGGACTCCCGCCACGATGTCGTCGAGCACCGTCACGCCGTCCCCCTCTCGAACGCCGTTGGTCATCGGTCCGACCGAGGGTAGCCGCCAGGCAGTGGCCCCCCGCCCTGGCCCCCGGGCAGCCGGACGGTGAACCGAGCGCCGCCCTCGGGCGCGACGCCGGCCACGGCGTGCCCACCCAACCGCTGCGCCAGGCTGCCGACCAGGGCGAGGCCGACGCCACTGCCCACGGTCCGCACACCGCGGTAGCGGGCGTACAACGCGGCGGGTTCGAAAGCGACGGCGAGGTCGTCCGCGGTGAGGCCCGGCCCGCCGTCACGCACCTCGACCACGAACCACCCGTCGCCGTCCGGGCGCAACGCCAGCACGACGGGCCGTCCGGCCGGGGTCACCCGCAGCGCGTTCTCGGCGAGGTTGTCCACGATCTGCCGCAACCGCACCGGATCGGTACGAACCAGCACGGGCGCAGGCAGTTCCGCGTGCCAGGTGATACCGGCCCGGGCGCACCGCACCCGCCAGACCTCCGCAGCGTCCGCACCGAAACTCGCCAGGTCCAGCTCGACCGGGTCGACCCGGAAGTCCGCGGCGCCCAGCCGCGCGAGGTCGAGCAGATCGGCCACCAGCCGGTCCAGCCGTTCGGCTTCGGCGCGCATGGTCGCCCCGGTCCGGGTGACGTCGTCCGGTGCGACGACCCCGTCCGACAGGGCCTCGGCGTAGCCGCGGACGGCGGTGAGCGGCGTCCGCAACTCGTGGGAGACGGACAGCAGGAACTCGCGCTGCCGCCCCTCGCTGGCCGCCAGGGCCGCCGACAGCCGGTTCAGTGACTCGGCGATCTCCGCGACCTCCGCGGGTCCCTCCGGAACCAGTTGGACGTCCCGCTCCCCTGCCGACATCCGGTTGGCCGCATCGGCCGCCGACCGCAGTGGCCGGGTGAGGCGGCGGGCCGCCAACACTCCGATCACCACGGCGATCGCCAGCCCGATCACCAGGGCCACGGCCAATCGTCGTACCGCGTCGTCGGCCGGTTGCGAGGCGATCGACGCCGGCTGCACCAACACGACGCTGAGGCCCGCCCCCAGCGGCCGGCCTTCGAGGAAGACCTCGCCCTGGTCGGTGGCGGCCGTCGTGGACACGTCCAGCCCTGCCGCGAGTTGGGCCGCCACCAGCGGGCTGACGACCTCCGGCCGGCCGAGCCCGGGCCCGACGACGTACGCCTCGCTGACGGACTGGGCGGCCAGCAGTTGCCGCAGCCGAGGATCCAACGTGTCCGGCGGCCGGGGGCCGTCCAAGGTCGCCGCGACGAGGTCGGCCAGGTCGCCCAGGGTGCTGCGCGCCTGGGCCACCGCAGCGTTGCGGACCAACGGGATCGACACCAGCCCGGCCACGACGACCGCGACAGCGGCGACGACGGCCATGGCCACGACGGTGCGCGACGTCAGGCTCGCCCGCCGGCGTCCCGGCCGCGAGCTGTCCGCCCCGGACGGTCGGCTGGCCGGATCCGGTCCCGACGTCAGGGCCACGGCTCGTCGTCCGGCGAGCCCGACGTCGACCCGGCCATCGACGCACCGTCGACGACGGCGTCCGCGGCGTACCCCACGCCGCGCACTGTGCGGATCGGGCTGGCCTCGCCGAGCTTCCCGCGTACCTGCGCGACGTGGACGTCGACGGTGCGCGTCCCGACGACCGAGGAGTAGCCCCATACCTCCGACAGCAGCTGCTCGCGGCTGAGCACCCGGCCGGGACGCGCCATCAGGTGGGCGAGGAGGTCGAATTCCGTTGCGGTCAGCGTGATTTCGCGGGTGTCGTCGACCACCACGCGATGCCGGCCACGGTCGAGGGTCACCCGGCCCACCGTCATGACCGCGCCGCCCTCCTCCGGCCGGGTCACCCGGCGGACCACGGCCTTGACCCGGGCGACCAGTTCGCGCGGGCTGAACGGCTTGGTGACGTAGTCGTCGCCGCCCAGCTCCAGACCCAGCACCCGGTCGACTTCGTCGTCGCGCGCGGTGCAGAAGATCACCGGCGTCCAGTCCCCGTCGGCCCGCAGTCGTCGGCAGACCTCGGTCCCGTCCAGCTCGGGGAGGCCGACGTCCAGGACGATCACCACGGGGTGCAGCGAACGGGCAGCGGCCAGGCCGCCGCGGCCGTCGTGCTCGACGTGCACCCCGAAACCCTCGCGGGTCAGGTACATGCGGATCAGGTCGGCGATGGGCCGCTCGTCTTCCACGACGAGGACCAGGCCGCGGACGTCAGTGGCTGGCACGCGGCTCAGCGTGTCAGACGCCGGCCACGCCGGTCGTCTCCGACATCACCGGGTCGGATCTTCGCCGCGGTCCAGCGCGTCCCACTGGCCCTGCGGCGTGGTGGTGTCGGCCGGAGCGGCGGCGCCGCGGCGCTCGTAGCGGCGGCTCATCACCGGCCACTGCGGACCGCACCAGCAGGTGACCGCCCCGGCGACCGCCAGCAGTCCCGCCGCCACGAGCAGCAGCACCCACCACGCACTTCCGCTCACCACGGCCGTGGCTCCCACCGCCGTCGCCGGGGCGCCGTCGGAAACCACTGTGACCGGGCCGTAGTCGCGGGTCAGCACCGCGACATCCGGACCGGACCGGCCGGTGGTGACGGCCAGGACCAGCAGCGGGATCGCCCCGGCCACCACGAGCAGGCCCAGCAGTCGCCGCGCGAAGCCGCGGGTGGCCACGACGGCCAGCGCCACCGCGAGGGCGGCCACCCCGAGCGCGGCGCCCCACGGGTGCAGCGCGCTGCCGGCGTACGTCGCCGTCGTCACCGGAGCCGACGGGCCCAGCCGCAACTGGACGAACAGCCAGGGCCGGCCGAGGGCCAGCAGGGTGAGTGCGCCACCGGCCAGCAGCCCTCCCAACGCGAGCAGGTAGCCGCGTCGACCGGTCACCCGCCACCGCCGGGCGAGCGAAGCGTCGCGGCGACCGCCACCGCGCGCAGCACGGCAGCGGCCTTGGCGCGGCACTCCTGGTCCTCGGTGGCCGGGTCGGAGTCCGCGACGATGCCGGCGCCTGCCTGCACGTAGGCGACGCCGTCGCGGATCACCGCGGTCCGGATCGCGATGGCGGTGTCGAGGTCGCCGGCGAAGTCGAGGTACCCGACGACCCCGCCGTACAGTCCGCGCCGCGCCGGTTCGAGCTCGTCGATGATCTGCATGGCGCGCACCTTGGGTGCGCCGGACAGCGTGCCGGCCGGGAAGGTTGCGGCCAGGGCGTCGTACGCCGTGCGGCCCGGCGCGAGCCGGCCGACCACCGTCGAGACGATGTGCATGATGTGGGAGTACCGCTCGATCTCCATGAACGCCGCGACCTCCACCGATCCGGCGGCACAGACCCGGCCCAAGTCGTTGCGGCCCAGGTCGACCAGCATCAGGTGCTCGGCGAGTTCCTTGGCGTCGGCGAGCAACTGGTCGGCCAGCGCCGCGTCCTCCGCCTCGGTCGCCCCGCGCGGCCGGCTCCCGGCGATCGGATGCATCACCGCCTGGCCGTCGGTGACCGTGACCAGCGCTTCGGGCGAGGACCCGACGACGTCGAAACCCACCTGCGCCGGCACGCCACCGTCGGCCGCGGTACCGGCGACCGGGATCCGCAACAGGTACATGTACGGACTCGGGTTGGTCACCCGCAGGATGCGGTACACGTCCAGGGCACTGGCCGGGCACGGGGCCTCGAACCGTTGGGACAGCACGATCTGGAAGGCGTCGCCGGCCCGGATGTACTCCCGGGACCGCTCGACGCCGGCCAGGTACGCCGCGCGCTCGGTCCGCGCGGTCACGTCGGCCGCGGCGTCCGGGTCGTAGGCCGCGACGGTGGACCCGGCGGGCTGAGCGAGATCCCGCTGCATCCGGTCCAGCCGGGCGACCGCGTCCCGCCACGCGGCGTCGACGGCCGCGGGGTCCGCCGTACCGCTGCCGTCGGAGTTGCGGTCGGCATTGCCGTCGGCGCCGCTGACGTTGGTATCGCTGACGTTGGCGTCGATGACGTTGGCGACCAGCAGGACCGAGCCGTCGGAGTGGTCGAGGACGGCCAGGTCGGCAGCCAGCAGCAGGGCCACCTCGGGGATGGCGAGTTCGTCCGGGTTGTTGTCCGGCAGACGTTCCCAACGCCGGACCGCGTCGTACGCCAGCAGCCCGACCATCCCCGACGTCAGCGGCGGCAGGCCCGCCAGGCGCTCGGTGTGCAGCAGCGAGACCGTGTCCCGCAACGCTTCCAGCGGATCGCCGCCGGTCGGGACGCCGGCCGGCGGGGTACCGATCCAGGTCGCCTGCCCGTCGACCGCAGTCAGCATCGCCGGGCACCGGACGCCGACGAAGGAGTAGCGCGACCAGGTGCGGCCGTTCTCGGCGGACTCCAGCAGGAACGTGCCGGCCCGCTCGCCGGCGAGCTTGCGGTACAGCCCCACCGGGGTTTCACCGTCGGCGAGGAGTCGCCGCACGACCGGGATCACCCGGCGGCGGCCGGCCAGCGCCCGGAAGGCCGGCAGGTCGGGCGTCGCGTCGCCGGTGAACGTGGCCGCGATGCTGTCCGCGGCGGCCCCGAGGACGCTCACGCGGGACCTCCGGCGGCGAGGTCGTGCTGGTCGATCGCCCCGCGCAGCAGCACGTCGGCGTCGAAACAGGTGCGGTCACCGGTGTGGCAGGCGGCGCCGGCCTGATCGACCTGGAGCAGCACGGTGTCGCCGTCGCAGTCCAGCCGGACCTCCTTCACCGACTGCACATGACCGGACGTCTCGCCCTTGACCCACAGCCGCTGCCGGCTCCGGCTGAAGTAGGTGGCCCGGCCGCTGGTGAGGGTGCGGTGCAGCGCCTCGTCGTTCATCCAGGCGACCATGAGTACCTCGCCGGTGTCCCACTGCTGGGCTACGGCGACCACCAGGCCGTTCGCGTCCCGCTTGAGCCGGGCCGCGACAGCGGGGTCGAGTGCGGGCTGCCCCGTCGTCGCGGCTACGTCGGTCACGCGGTCATTGTGCCGGTGCCGTCGCGGCCCACCGCCACCGACTTCTGGCCGTCCGGCCGGTGCGTCGCCACGTCCGGTTGGTCGGCGCGGCGCCCGGTCGTGCTGCGTGGATCGCGGGCGGCGCCCATGATCGTGACCATGGATGCACGCTGGGCTCGCTCGGAACGCCGTGGCTACGCGGACGCGCTGGCCGCGGCCGGTCCGCTGGCACCGACGCGATGCGCGGGCTGGAGCACCCGGGATCTGGCCGCGCACACCGTGATCCGCGATTCCCGGCCTGACGCGATGCCCGGAATCGTGGTGCCTGTCCTGGCCGGCTGGACGCAGCGCGTGCAACAGGACGTCGCGACGTGGCCGTGGCAGCAGCTGCTCGACCGGGTCCGGTCCGGGCCGCCCTGGTGGTCACCGGTCCGGCTGGCGCCGATCGACGCGGCAACCAACACCGTGGAGATGTTCGTCCATCACGAGGATGTGCGCCGGGCGCAGCCCGGCTGGACGCCCCGCAGCCTGCCCGCGGCCGAGGCAGACGCGTTGTGGCACACCGTCACGCGGTCGGCGCGGCTGGCGTTGCGCGGCTGTCCGGTCGGGGTGTGGCTGCAACGGGATCCGGGCCGGGCGCCCCGGCGCGGCCACGGCAGTGATCCGTCGGTCACGCTGTGGGGCCCCTCACCGGAGATCGTGCTGGCCGTCTACGGCCGCTCCCGCAACCAGGCCGAGGTGTTGGGCGAACCCGACGCGGTTGCGGCATTCCGGTCGTGGCGGTACGCCGACGCGCCGGACTGACGACGCTTCACCGGACCGGTCTGCCTCAGCGGACCTCGACGCCGCCCGACCGCAGCGCCGCCTTCACCTGCGCCAGCGTGAGTTCGCCGAAGTGGAAGACGCTCGCGGCCAGCACCGCGTCAGCGCCGGCTCGCACCGCGGGCAGGAAGTCGCCGACGGCGCCGGCACCCCCGCTGGCGATGACCGGGACGTCCACGACGGCCCGCACCGCCTCGATGAGGGGGAGGTCGAAACCGTCCCGGGTGCCGTCGGCGTCCATCGAGTTCAGCAGGATCTCGCCGGCACCGAGTTGGGCGGCGCGTCGCGCCCAGTCCACCGCGTCCACCCCGGTGCCGCGCCGCCCGCCGTGGGTGGTCACCTCGAAACCGCTGCCGGTCACGTGCTGCGGCCCGCAGCGGCGGGCGTCGATCGACAGCACCACGCACTGCGCGCCGAATCGCGCTGCCGCGTCGGTGAGCAACTGCGGCCGTTGCAACGCGGCCGTGTTGACTCCCACCTTGTCCGCGCCGGCCCGCAGCAGTCGGTCGAAATCGTCGACGGTGCGCACGCCGCCGCCCACGGTCAGCGGGATGAACACCTGCTCGGCGGTGCGGGACACCACGTCGTACGTGGTCTGCCGGCCACCGCTGGACGCGGTGATGTCGAGGAACACCAACTCGTCGGCACCGGCCGCGTCGTACGCCTTGGCCAGTTCCACCGGATCGCCGGCGTCCCGCAGCGCGACGAAGTTGACGCCCTTGACGACTCGACCGGCGTCGACGTCGAGACACGGGATGACCCGGACCGCGACGGTCACCGGACCGACGCCGCTCCGGCGACCTCGGCGAGCGCCTCCTGCAATGTGAAAGCCTTGGCATACAACGCCTTCCCGACGATGCACCCCTCCACCCCGAGGTCGACCAGCCCGGCCAGGGCCGACAGGTCGGCCAACGAGGAGACTCCCCCGCTGGCGACGACCGGTCGATCGGTGGCCGCGCACACCTGGCGGAGCAGGTCGAGGTTGGGGCCGGCCAGCGTGCCGTCCTTGGTCACGTCGGTCACGACGTACCGGGCGCAACCGTCGCGATCGAGGCGGGCCAGGGTGTCGAACAGCTCGCCGCCCTGCTGGGTCCAGCCACGCGCCGCCAGCGTCGTACCCCGCACGTCGAGGCCCACCGCGATCCGGTCGCCGAACTCGGCGATGGCCGCCGCGCACCACTGCGGGTTCTCCAGCGCCGCGGTGCCGATGTTGACCCGCCGGCATCCGGTGGCCAGCGCGGACCGAAGGGACTCGTCGTCGCGGATGCCGCCGGACAACTCCACGGCCACGTCCAGCCGGCCGACCACCGACGCCAGCAGCGCACGGTTGCTGCCGCGCCCGAACGCCGCGTCGAGGTCGACCAGGTGGATCCATTCGGCGCCGGCCTCCTGCCAGGCCAGGGCCGCCTGCCAGGGGTCGCCGTACGACGTCTCCGACCCGGCCTCGCCCTGCACCAGCCGGACGGCGGTGCCATCGGCAACATCGACAGCGGGCAACAACTGCAGGACGTCGGCCATGGTCGGCGACCCTATCGAGCCGGGCCCGACGGCACGGTTGCCAGCCAGTTGCGCAGGACGGCCGCTCCCGCGTCACCGCTCTTCTCGGGATGGAACTGGGTGGCCCACAGCGGCCCGTTCTCGACCGCGGCGACGAACGGCTCGTCGTGCCGCGACCAGCTCACCCGGGCCGGCGACAGGGCGGGAGCCGAATCGCCCAAGGTCCACCGCAGGACGCCGTAGGAGTGCACGAAATAGAACCGCTCGGCCGCGACGCCGGCGAACAGTTGCGAACCCTCGGCCACCTCCACGGTGTTCCACCCCATGTGGGGCAACACCTGGGCGTGCAGTCGTTCCACGACTCCGGGCCACTCCCCGAGTCCCTCGGTCCGGACGCCGTGCTCCACCCCGAGTTCGAACAACACCTGCATCCCGACGCAGATCCCGAGTACCGGCCGGCCGCCGGCGAGCCGGCGACCCACCACCTGGTCGCCTCGAACCGCCCGGATGCCGCGGATGCACGCCTCGTACGCCCCGACCCCCGGCACTACGAGGCCGTCCGCGGCCATCGCCGCGTCGAAGTCGGCGGTCACGCTGACCTGCGCACCGGCGCGTTCCAGCGCCCGCTGCGCGGACCGCAGGTTGCCCGAGCCGTAGTCGAGGACGACCACCTGGGGTCGGCTCACGGTTGCCACGCCCAGAGTCCGGCGCCGAGCAGGCTGAGGGCGGCCATGACGCCGACGACGGCGGCGCCGCCACGGTGACCCTGGCGAGCCAGGCTGTACACCCCACCGGCCAGGAAGGCCGTGAGGGCCAGCAGCAGGACCGCGGGCACCGCTACAGCGCGCCCTTGGTCGACGGCACGCCCACGACGCGCGCGTCCAGCGCGACCGCGTCACGCATCGCCCGGGCCACCGCCTTGAACTGGGACTCCACGATGTGGTGGGCGTTGCGGCCGGAGATCACTCGCACGTGCAGCGCGATCTGCGCCGACGCGCTGATGGACTCCCAGACATGGCGGGTGAGCGTGGTGTCGTAGGACCCGATGAGTTCCACCAGTTCCGGCTCGGTATGCACCACATACGGCCGGCCGGACAGGTCCACCGCGGCCTGCGTGAGAGCCTCGTCGAGCGGGACCAGGGCGTCACCGAACCGGCGGATACCGACCTTGTCCCCCAACGCTTCCCGCAGCGCGGCGCCGAAGGCGAGCGAGGTGTCCTCGACGGTGTGGTGAGCATCGATCTCGAGGTCGCCGGTGGTCCGGACCGTCAGGTCGAAGCCGCCGTGCTTGCCCAGCTGGGCCAGCATGTGGTCGTAGAACGGCACCCCGGTGGCGACGTCGGCCGTGCCGGTCCCGTCGAGGTCCAGTTCGACCAGGACGTCGCTCTCCTTGGTGGTGCGGTGCACCGTGGCCGTGCGACTCATCGCGTGCTCTCCTCCAACGCGACCCGGAAGGCCGCCATCTCCTCGGGCGTCCCGACCGTGACCCGCAACCGGTCCGCCGGGCCGGTCTCGCGGACCAGCACGCCGCGGTCCAGCAACCCCTGCCACACCGCGTGCCGATCGGCGAACGGCCCGAACAACACGAAGTTCGCGTCCGAGTCGGCAACCTCGTACCCCTTGCCGCGCAACCACTCCACGAGATCGTCGCGACCGGTACGGAGGGCGGCGACCTGCGCGAGCAACTCGTCGGCGTGGGCGAGCGCCGTGCGGGCGACGGCCTGGGTCACCGCCGACAGGTGGTAGGGCAATCGGACCAGCTGCACCGCGTCCACCACCGCCGCTGCCGCGGCGAGGTAGCCGACCCTGGCTCCGGCCAACGCGAAGGCCTTGCTCATCGTCCTGGTCACCACCAGCCGCGGGTGCCCGGCCAGCAACGACAGCGCGCTCGGCGTACCCGGACGGCGGAACTCGGCGTACGCCTCGTCGACCACGACGATCCCGCTACTGGCCTCGTGCAGCGCCACGATCGTGTCGGGTGGCAGCGCGGTACCGGTCGGATTGTTCGGCGAGGCCAGCAGGATCACGCTCGGCCGGTGTTCGGCGACCGCCGCGAGCGCCGTATCGAGGTCCACGGTGAAGTCGTCGCGGCGCGGCACCGTGCGGTACTCGGTGAACGTGTCCCGGCAGTAGTCCGGATACATCGAGTACGTCGGGGTGAAGCCCAGCGCGACCCGGCCCGGGCCGCCGAACGCCTGCAGCAGGTGCAGCATCACCTCGTTGGAGCCGTTGGCCGCCCACAACTGACCGGCCTGGACTGCGACGCCGCTCTCGCGGCCCAGGAAACTCGCGAGGTCCGTGCGCAGGGCGATCGCATCGCGGTCGGGGTAGCGGTTCAGGCCCCGTGTCGCGGCGGCCACCGCTGCGGCGACGTCGGCGACCAGGCCTTCTGACGGCGGATAGGGATTCTCGTTGACGTTGAGGCGCACCGCGACGTCGAGTTGGGGGGCGCCGTACGGCGTGCGTCCCCGCAGTTCGTCACGCAGCGGGAGATCGCCGAGCGTGGTCACCGAGCACCGTCGGGACGGTCGGTCAGCCGCACGCTGACCGCGGCGCCGTGGCCGGGCAGATCCTCGGCCTGCGCCAAGGTGATCACCGTCGCGGCGATATCGCGCAGCGCCGCGACGTCGTAGTCGACGACGTGGATGCCGCGCAGGAACGTCTGCACCGACAGTCCCGAGGAGTGACAGGCGCAACCCCCGGTGGGCAGCACGTGATTGGAACCGGCGGCGTAGTCGCCGAGGGAAACCGGGGACCAGGGCCCGACGAAGATCGCCCCGGCGTTGCGCACCTGCAGCGCGACCTGCCGGGCGTCGCGGGTGTGCACCTCGAGATGCTCTGCGGCGTAAGCGTCGACGACCGCCAGCCCGGCGGCCAGGTCGTCCACCAGCACGATGCCGCTCTGCGGTCCGGCCAACGCCGTAGCGATCCGCTCGGCGTGCTTGGTGGCCGGCACCTGGACGGCGAGTTCGGCGGCGACCGCGTCGGCCAGCTCGACCGAATCGGTCACCAGGATCGAGGCCGCCACGACGTCGTGCTCGGCCTGGCTGATCAGGTCCGCGGCAACGAAATCCGGCCGTGCACTGTCGTCGGCGAGGATCACGATCTCGGTGGGCCCCGCCTCGGAGTCGATCCCGATGCGTCCCTTGAGCAATCGCTTGGCGGCGGTGACCCAGATGTTGCCGGGGCCGGTGACCATCGCGACCGGCTCGCAGGCCGGACCGTCGCCGAGTTCCACGCCGTACGCGAACATGGCTACCGCCTGCGCCCCGCCGACGGCGTACACCTCGTCGATCCCGAGCAGGCCGCAGGCGGCGAGGATCGTCGGGTGCGGCAGTCCGCCGTAGTCACGTTGCGGCGGGCTGGCGACCGCGAGCGATCCGACGCCCGCGATCTGCGCCGGCACCACGTTCATGATCACGCTGCTGGGGTAGACCGCCCGCCCGCCCGGGACATACAGACCGACCCGGGACACCGGCAACCAGCGTTCGGTCACCGTGCCACCGGCGACCACGGTCGTCGTGGTCTCGGTACGGCGCTGGTCCTCACTGACCAGCCGGACCCGCCGGATCGCCTCGGTCAGCGCGTCGTACAACGCCGGGTCGAGGCCGTCGACGGCGGCGGAGATCGCCGCGGCGGGGACCCGCAGCTGCGGCGGCCGGACACCGTCGAGCCGTTCGGACCAGTCCAGCACCGCGGCTTCGCCACGCGCGGCGACGTCGTCGACGATGGGGCGCACCTGCTGCAGCGCCGCCTCGACGTCCAGGGCGGATCGCGGCAGGACGGTGCGCGCGTCGACGGTCGAGCCACGCAGGTCGAGGCGGCGGATCACGCCGCGATCCTACGGCGGCACGGCAGCCCTCTGCGGTCGCGCTTCGGGCGCCCGGCCGCCCGCGCGGCGCCCTACGCTGAGGCGGTGGCGCCCGACGAGCAGGTCGTCCTTCCGCTGTTCCCACTGCGGACCGTGCTCGTGCCTGGGCTGGTCCTGCCGCTGCACATCTTCGAACCCCGGTACCGGACGCTGGTCGCCGACCTGCTCGCCCGCCCGGAGGATCAGCAGCGGTTCGGGGTCGTGGCGATCCGGGAGGGTCGCGAGGTCGGCCCGGACGGGGCGAAGGCGCTGTACGAGGTAGGCACGGTCGCCGTGGTCGACCGCGTGGACCCGCATGCCGATGGCCGGTTCGACCTGATGGCCCACGGCGGTCCCCGATTCCGGCTGCACAGCGTCGAGAGTGGCCGGCCGTACCTGCAGGGAACCGTGAGTTTCCTCGACGAGACCGACGGGGACCGCGCCGACGAGCTGGCCGCCTGGGTCTCGCAGCGATTCTCCGACTACCGCGCCGCGGTGCTGGGCGCCGGTGACACCGGCGAGCAGGACGAGGGGCCCGGCCTGCCGGCCGAGCCGACGCTGGTGTCGTACCTGGTCGGCGCGGCCATGGTGCTGGATCTGACCGAGCGCCAGGCACTCCTGGAATGTCCCGACACCAGTGCCCGGCTGCGTGCCGAGTTGCGGCTGCTGCGCCGCGAGACCGGCCTGATCGCCGCGGTGCGGTCGCTCCCGGCGCCGGAACTCGCTCGCGCCCCGATCACCCTGAACTGACCCCCGCCACCGCAACCGCTTTGGGACGCACCGGCGTCCCGGCGTATCGGCGTTTCGGAACCGACGACCGACGTTCCCCAAACTGGGGCCGACAAACCCCCGGTGTTGCGGATGCGCCGACGTTGGATCAGTGGTCGGTGGCGACTGGCGCCGCTACGGTCCGGTGACGGCAACAGAGCGCGCAACCCCAGAAGAGCTCACCGGAACAGCACGCGCCACGGGAGGAAACTGTTCGACTCGTGTCGCGCATTTCACTCACACCTAGCACCTCAAGAGCTACCGGCAGATTGAGTCCGTCGACCGCCATGATCAACCCGCCTACCAGAGGCCGTGTCGCCTGTCGGTCGCGTGGGCTATGGTTCTGCTCTCGCTGATCGCTCCAGAGGAGGAAGCAGCATGCAAAACGTTTTGTGGGACGCTGGGTTGAGCGCGGCCAACACGGGGCTGCCAGACGCAGGCCAGCTTGTCCGTCGCTACCTGGGCCTAACCGAGCCGCGGGAGACTTGGGCGTTCCGCACGTATGACGCCTCCCGCCGTCGGTCGGACGGACGGGTCGATGACGACGACCTCCTGGCGGCGAGCAGCCTTGGGGCGCGACTCACGCGGCGCGATCTCGAGCATTTTGATCGATGTCGCGATCTGGTTGAGGCCCGCCTCGCCGCCATACCGACGAGTACCTCGCTTCGCGACGCGTCCAACAAGCAACTGACAGATGTATCCGACCTGCTCCTTGGGACCGATCTTGAGCCGACGCTTCTGGCAAAGATCGTGCATCGAGCCCGTCCTCGCCTCATTCCTCCATACGACAGAGCGACCTCGGACCTGTACGCAGGTGCCACAGGTCGGCGGGCCGCCGGTCGCCTTCCTGACCTGTTGTTCGCCATGCGCGCAGACCTACAGATCCCTGCAAATGTCCGCGCACTGACCGGTTTCCAACAACAAATCATCGCTGAAACTGACGGCGGCTTCGTGCCCTCTCAACTACGGATCTTCGATATAGCTGTTTGGATGTCGACGGTGGGCCGGCGGTGATCATGGACCTGACCTCACTCGACTACCAGGCAGCCAATCCCGCCTCGGAGTTGACCAATATAAGCGCGTGGGTCTTCCGGGCCGTTGCCGGACACCTGCCGGTGCTCCGCTCTCTACAAATCCCCGGGCAGGTCGATGCAGCGGATCTCGCAGAACTAGCCGGATCTGTCATTCACGAATTCTCCACCGTCGGATACTCGACAGCCGTCGCACAGTCTGGCGAATCAACGATCTATATTAGCGCGACAAGGACGTCGGCACAGGTCACCGTGGCGGCACCCACACGGGCCCTGGTCGAAACCGCCTTGACAAGTATCGAACGACTGGCTAAGGCACCGCGCCTGCCCGGCGTTGTGGATGTCACCTTCTGGACTCTTTCGCGCGGTTATCCTCGAGTACAGGTCAAGCGGTTGTCCACACCGGCCTGGGCGGAGATCGAGATGAATTACGCGGCAGCGGTCAGTTCAGCGCTCAGTCAGCTGGTCGCACTGGACGGAAAAGTCGGACAGGGTCAGCTGCTTATCTGGACGGGCCCGCCGGGCACCGGAAAAACAACAGCCTTACGAGCGCTCATGCGCGAATGGGCATCATGGTGTCAATTCCACGTGATCATCGACCCAGAACGACTCTTCGCTGAGCCGTCCTACCTCCTCGACCTTCTCAACGAGGCACAAAGAGGCAACTACCAAAGCGCCGATACGCAAGAGCCAGCCGCGCGACCGTGGCGCGCGATAGTCTGCGAGGACGCTGACGACTTCATCGCATCCAGCAACCGAAAGGCCACCGGTGCTGGAATGAGCCGCCTGTTGAACGTCGCCGACGGCGTGCTCGGCCAAGGCGAGCGGGTACTCATCCTTATGACCAGCAATGCTCCGGTGTCACGTATCGATCCGGCGCTTCTGCGGCCCGGGCGAAATCTCGGGCATCTTGAGTTCGAGGCTCTGAGCGAGGTTGAGGCACAGAGATGGTTAGGTAACTCCACGGCAGCGATTCCGGCAGGAGGTCTGACGCTCGCCGAGTTGTTCGAGCGTAGCGGCGCTGTTACTCGACTTGTAAGTAAGCCCACCTCGCAGATGACGCATGGAAACTACCTATGAATGTCAACCTGGAAACGCCAGAGGAGGACGACATGGCGAGCAAGGCCAGCGGATGGGACTTCTTAGACGCCGTCGTACGGCCAGGATCACCAATCTATGACCGTACATTCAGCCTCGTCGGACAGTACTTCGCCACCTACACGGGCAGAATGTTCGAGGTTGTCGGACGCGACACGGGCACCCTCGATCCTGACAGACTGCTCTGCGAGGACATCGTCGCCACCAGCATGCTTAGCGTTACGGTGCCTCCTCGCGCCGCCATCGAGATCCTGATAACACGAGAGCACGAAATCAGGTCGTTGCTGAGAGACGTACCGACCAACGTCCCCCTATCTGACGCCCCCGACGTGACCCTCGGTCGTGACTCGCCTCTGTGGCGCCTATGGGACCTGCTCGTTGGCCTCCCTGGTGTCGGGCCCACGACTGCGAGCAAGCTGCTTGCCCACAAGCGTTCCAGTCTGGTACCGATTCAGGACTCGTACGTCATGCTGCACCTGGCCGCAGACGTCGCAGCAAGACCCGTCCATACCGATGCTCGAGTCGCCGGATCCTTCTGGCACTACCTCCGCGCCTGGCTCCAGACCGAGGGCACTCTCGACGCACTCGAGCAATTGCGTGCCGATGCCCTGCGCAACGCAAACACGACAGCCTCCCGACTCCTGGCCGAGGTATCCGCCTTGCGACTGCTCGATGTCGCCATGTGGACCGCCGTCGAAGCCGAACGCCAGTCGGCGCCGACCATGGCCGTCGACTGAGGAAGACGCTGCGAGTCAAGCGACCGACCTGAATCAAGTCATGTCGTTCCTAGAGGATCCGGAACTTGGCGGTCGACGAACCACTCGGCCAGGGTGACCAGACCGACGAAGGCGACCGTGACGATCGGCCACGCCAGCAGTACCCCGGTGGCCCGTACCCGTAGTCCCGCGTCGAGCACGGTCCCCTGCCCCAGACCGGCGAGATCGACTGCGCCCCAACGCTCGCCCAGCCACGTGGCCAGGATCGAACCGACGACGCCGCCGATCGCTCCACCGACCAGCAGGCCGATCCGTGCGGTCCCGGCCAGCCGGAGGCCGATGACGCCGACCAGCACACCGGCCGCCGCTCCGATGCCGAGGAACCACAGGTCGGCGGCGAAGAAGGCACCGGGCTGCGCATCGACCGGATCGGCGCCGCCGGACACGACGACGACCATCTCTCGCGGCGCGCGCCACCACCACAGCAACGCCACAACGACACCCAGCAGCAGGCAACCGAGTACGGTCAGGGCGCCGCCGCGCAGGTCGGCGCGATCGACGATCACCTCTCGGGGCCGTACGTCGACGGTCTCGCCACCGGCTATGGCGGCGTCGCCCTCCGGCGGCCGGTCGTCGTCCGCTCCGGGCGGGTGAGTCGCTGCGGGGTCCGGCTCAGCAGCCACGGAACGCGCTCAACTCAGGCACGCCGGGCCGAGCAACGCCTTGAGATCCCCGTACAGGGCCGGCGTGGGCGTCACTCGTAGCCGGTCGTCGAGGCGAAGCACGGTCGTCCGCGGACCGTTCTGCAGCAGCAGATGCACCTCGGTGGTCCCGGGATGGGTGGCGAGGATCTCCTTGAGGCGCTCGACGACCGGCAGTGTGCAGCGGGTGCTCGCCAGGGTCAACGTCACCGGGCCGCCGCCGGCCTCGGCCAGTTCGGGGATGGTGATCTCCTGCGTCTTCAGGGTGACCGCGCCGTCGTCGCGCCGGTCGACTTCGCCGCGTACCAAGATCACGGTGTCAGTCGCCAGCGTGGTCCCCACCAGTTGGTACGTCGGCGGCCAGACCACCACCTCGATCGACCCTTCGAGGTCCTCCAGCGTCACCACCGCGTACGTCGAACCCTGTTTCGTCGTCTTGCGCACCACAGCGGTGATGAGGCCGCCGATCGTCACGAACTGCCGGTCGCCGCGCGGAGCGCGTTCCTCGGCCAGCAACGCCGCGATGGTGCAGTCGGTCGCCGCCGCCAGCACCCGCTCGAGTCCGTGCAGCGGGTGGTCGGACACATACAGCCCGAGCATTTCCCGCTCGTAGGCCAGCAGCGTCGGCTTCTCCCACTCCCCCGGCGAGATGGCGATCGACAGGGTCAGGTCGCCGGCGGAGTCGTCGAGCGCGCCGAACAGCGAATCCTGTCCCATCGCCTCGTTGCGCTTGATGTCGATGATGTCGTCGATGGCCGGCTCGTGGACGGCCAACAGGCCCTTGCGCGGCTCCCCCAGCGAGTCGAACGCGCCGGCCTTGATCAGCGACTCCACGACGCGCTTGTTGCACACCGAGATCGGCACCTTGCGCAGGAAGTCGACGAACCCGCCGAAACGTCCCTTCGACTGGCGGGCCGCCACGATGCCCTCGACCACACCGGTACCGACGTTGCGGATAGCCGACAGCCCGAACCGGATGTCACTGCCGCGCGGGGTGAAGTCCGAGTCCGAGTCGTTGACGTCCGGCGGCAGGACCTTGATCCCCATCCGGCGGCACTCGTTGAGATAGACCGCCGACTTGTCCTTGTCGTCCTTGACGCTGGTCAGCAGGGCAGCCATGTACTCGGTGGGGTAGTTCGCCTTCAGGTACGCCGTCCAGAACGACACCAGGCCGTATCCGGCGCTGTGCGCCCGGTTGAACGCGTACTCAGCGAACGGTTTGAGCGTGGTCCAGAGAGTCTCTATCGCCTCGGGACTGTAGCCAGCCGCTTTCATCCCCCCCGAGAACGGCACGAACTCCTTGTCGAGGATCTCCTTTTTCTTCTTGCCCATGGCGCGGCGCAGCAGGTCCGCGCTGCCCAGCGAGTAACCGGCGACCTTCTGCGCGATCGCCATGACCTGTTCCTGATAGACGATCAGACCGTAGGTGTCGCTGAGGATGTCGTGCAGCGGCTCGGCCAGCTCCGGATGCATCGGAACGATCGGTTGCCGGCCGTTCTTGCGATCGGCGTAGTCGGTGTGGGCGTTGACCCCCATCGGTCCCGGACGGTAGAGCGCGATGACCGCAGAGATGTCCTCGAAACTGTCCGGTGCCATCTGCCGCAGCAACGACCGCATCTGCACGCCGTCGAGCTGGAAGACCCCGAGGGTGTCGCCCCTGGACAACAGCTCGAAGGTCGGACCGTCGGACAACTCGAGTTCTTCCAGCACGAGCCGCTGGCCGCGATTGGCCTCGATGTGCCGGAGGCAGTCGTCGAGCACGGTCAGGTTGCGCAGGCCCAGGAAGTCCATCTTCAGCAGGCCGAGCGCCTCGCAGGCCCCCATGTCGAGCTGGGTGATGATCGCGCCGTCCTGTTCGCGCCGCATGATCGGGATGACGTCGATCAACGGCTCGGCCGACAGGATCACTCCGGCGGCGTGCACTCCCCACTGCCGGCGCATGCCTTCCAGACCGCGGGCCAGGTCGACGACCTCCTTGACCTGCTCGTCGGAGTCGTACAGCGCCCGGAAGTCCTTGGCCTCGTGGTACCGATCGTGGGCCGGGTCGAAGAGGCCGCGCAACGGCACGTCCTTGCCCATGATCGCCGGCGGCATCGCCTTGGTGATGCGCTCCCCCAACGAGAACGCGTGACCCAGGACGCGGGCCGAATCCTTGATCGCCGCCTTCGCCTTGATCGTCGAGTACGTGACGATCTGCGCCACCCGTTCCTCGCCGTACTTCTGCGTGGCATATCGGATCATGTCGCCGCGACGGCGCTCGTCGAAGTCCATGTCGATGTCCGGCATGGAGATCCGCTCGGGGTTGAGGAAGCGCTCGAACAGCAACCCGTGTTTGATCGGATCGAGTTCAGTGATCCCCAAGGCGTATGCCAGCAGCGAACCCGCGGCAGAACCACGGCCCGGGCCGACCCGGATTCCCTCGGCCTTGGCATAGCGGACGAGGTCGGCCACCACCAGAAAGTACCCGGGGAAACCCATCTGGATGACGACCGATACCTCGTACTCGGCCTGCTGACGATGCTCGTCGGACACCCCGAGCGGGAACCGTTCCTGCAGGCCACGTTCGACTTCCTTGACCAGCCACGATTCCTCGGTTTCGCCCGCAGGAACGCTGAACCGGGGCATGAGGTTGCGGCCCTCGGCGAACTCGACGTGGCAGCGCTCGGCGATCAGCAACGTGTTGTCGCAGGCCTCGGGCAACTCCGCCCACACCGAGCGCATCTCCGCCGGCGACTTGAGGTAGAAGTCGCGGGCGTCGAACCGGAAACGGCCGGGGTCGGACAGGTTCTTGCCGGTCTGGACGCACAGCAGCGCATCGTGCGCGTCGGCGTCCTCGGCGTAGGTGTAGTGCAGGTCGTTGGTTGCCAGCAGCGGCAGCTGCAGGGACCGGGCGATCCGCATCAGGTCCTGGCGGTGGCGGCTCTCGATCTGCAGGCCGTGATCCATGACCTCGCAGAAGAAGTTGCCCGCCCCGAGGATGTCGCGGTAGTCCGCCGCCGCTGCCAGCGCCTTGTCGTACTGCCCCGCCTGCAGCCAGCGGTTCACTTCGCCGGACGGACAGCCGGTCGTGGCGATCAGCCCTTCGCCGTACGTCTCCAGCAACTCTCGGTCCAACCGCGGGTACTTGCGGTACTGCCCCTCGAGGCTGGCCAACGAGGCGATGCGGAACAGGTTGTGCATGCCCGCTGTCGTCTCGGCCAGCAGGGTCATGTGGGTGTAGTTGACCTTGCCCTTGCCCGTCCCCTCGTCGCCGACGTCCTGCACGACGTCGCCGCCGAACGAGAACGGGCTGCGATCGTGCCGGGTGCCGATGGGGACGTAGTAGCCCTCGAGCCCGATGATCGGGTTGATGCCGTTGGCCTTGGCCGCCTTGTAGAAGTCGTAGGCGCCGAACAGGTTGCCGTGGTCGGTCATCGCCAGCGCCGGCATGCCCATGCGCGCCGCCTCGGCGGTCAGGTCCTTGACCCGGGCGGCGCCGTCGAGCATCGAGTACTCGGTGTGCACGTGGAGATGCGCGAAGGACGGGTCTGCGCTCACTGCACCGACTCCCTCCCGCCCGACCGCAGCCGGGCCCGCACCACATCACCATCACCGTCGCCGGCACCTCACGGCGCCGCGACCCGTCCGCCGGGGAAGGACGACGTCCGGGGCCGTGGCGAGCCTAGTCGCCAGCACCGACAGGAACCGGAAGACTCTCGACGGCTGCCCGGCCGAGCCGAGAGGGTCGCCGCGGTCCCGCCCACGCAACGCCCGGGGCCGGCCGAGCCGGGCGAACCGCCGCTCAGCCGGCCAGTGCGCTCAGCGCCGCGTTGGCCTCCTCGTCGAGCTCGATGGCCGCAGCCCGGCAGTTCTCCTCGAGGTGGGTGACCGATCTGGTCCCGGGGATCGGCACGACGACCGGCGACTGCCGCAACAGCCACGCCAACGCCACCTGCGACGGCGTGACACCCAGCCGGAGCGCGGTTGCTTGCAGCGGCCCCTCCGATTCGGCCAGGCGGCCGATCGCCATCGGCGAGTAGGAGATGAAGGCGATGCCGGTCGCGGTGCAGTGGTCGAGCAGCGCCTGGCTGCCCCGGTCGACGACGTTGTGGCGGTTCTGCACGCTCACGATGTCCGCCATGGTCTGCACGTGCTGCAGTTCCTCGACCGTGACCGCCGACAGGCCCAGCTGGCCGATCTTGCCCTCGGCCTGCAGTTGCGCAAGCTCACCGATCTGATCGGCGACGGGCACAAGTGGATCGATCCGATGGAGTTGGTAGAGCTCGATCCGCTCCACCCGCAGTCGCCGCAACGACATCTCCACGCATTGCCGCAGGTACTCGGGCCGGCCGACCGGAAGGGCGCGCCCCGGGCCCGGGCGGGTCAGCCCACCCTTGGTCGCCACGAGGACGCCGCCGTACGGATGCAACGCCTCGCAGAGGATCTCCTCGCTGACGAACGGGCCGTAGGCGTCCGCGGTGTCGATGAAGTTCACGCCGAGGTCGACCGCGCGACGCACCAGATCGATAGCCGCCTGCCGGTCCTCAGGAGGACCCCACACGCCCGGCCCGGTCAGATTCATCGCGCCGAAGCCGAGCCGGTTGACCGTCACGCTCGAGCCGATCCTCACGGTCCCGGCGGCCGCCACAGCGGCGTCGTCCGTGCTGCTGGACATCAGTGCCTCCTGGTGGCCGATCCGGTCCGGACGCGTCGCCGTGCGGATCGCCTGGCCGGTCGGCGGCGGGGCCCGGAGTTGGGTCGATCAGGGTCTGCTCGTTCAAGTGTTCCGTCAGGACGAGATGCGGTCGAGGGCGATACGGAGGTCGTCTGGGTACGGCGCGGACAGGCTCAGCCGCGCCCCACTGCTGGGGTGTTCGAACTGCAGTTGCGTCGCGTGCAGCCACTGCCGGGTGAGGCCCAGCCGAGCCGCGAGCACCGGATCCGCGCCGTACATCACGTCGCCGGCGCAGGGGTGTCGTAGTGCCGCCATGTGCACCCGGATCTGGTGAGTCCGACCGGTCTCCAGCCGGACCTGCAGCAGGCTCGCGTGGGGAAAAGCCTCCAGCGTGTCGTAGTGCGTGACAGACGGCTTGCCTCCGGAGACCACGGCCCATTTCCAGTCGTCGCGCGGATGCCGGTCGATGGGGGCGTCGACCGTGCCGCGCAGCGGGTCCGGGTGTCCCTGCACCAGAGCGTGGTAGATCTTCTCGACCGTCCGATCGCGAAACTGCTGTTTGAGTGAGCTGTAGGCGGTTTCGCTCTTGGCCACCACCATCAGCCCGCTGGTGCCCACGTCCAGCCGGTGCACGATCCCCTGGCGCTCGGCGGCCCCCGACGTCGATACCCGGAACCCCGCCGCTGCCAAGCCACCCACGACGGTCGGTCCGTGCCAGCCCGGACTGGGATGGGCCGCAACTCCGACGGGCTTGTCGACGACCACCAGGTCGTCGTCGTCGTACACCACCCGCATGCCCGGGACCGGTTCGTTGACCGGCGCTGCCGCGACGGCGGGGTCGGGCAGCTCGACCTCCAGCCAGTCGCCGGCCTGCACCCGCGTGCTCTTCGCACACTGCTGGCCGCCGAGCCTGACCCGTCCTGCCTCGACGAGGTCGGCGGCACGGGTACGGGAGAGCCCGAACAGCCGGGACAGCGCGGCATCGAGCCGCTCGCCGTCCAGCCCGTCGGGAACCGCGAGCGCGCGCTGCTCAGGCATCGGTCGCCGGGGGCCGAGGCAGCGCATCGGCATCGTCGGCGTCCGGCGGCGCGTCGTCCGCCCGTCGGCCGCCGAGTTCCACACCGGTCAGCGACAGGATCACCATGAGGATCGCCGAGCCCACCACGGCCATGTCGGCGACGTTGAAGATCGGCCACCGAGGCAGTTCGAGGAAATCCACGACGTAGCCGCGGCCCGGGCCGGGATACCGGAACGCGCGGTCGAGCAGGTTGCCGATGGCACCGCCCAACAGACCCCCCAGGGCGATGGCCCACCACAGACTGCCCAGCCGGCGCGCGGTCCGGGCGATGACGATGACCACGACGACGGCGATCGCGGTGAAGATCCACGTGAAGCCGGTCCCGATGCTGAAGGCGGCACCGGAGTTCAACGTATAGGTGAGCTTGAGAATAGGTCCGATGAGGTCCAGCGGACCTTCGCCGGCTTCGATACGAGGGCGCAGGTAGGCGACGGCCAGCGCCTTCGTCACCTGATCGATGACGACCACGCCCGCGACGACCGAACCCAGGATCACGAGGAGCCGGCGCCGCTGATCGGCATCGACAGCAGCGGCTCGGCTCACGGCACGCGAGCCTACGGCAGCGCGACGGTGCCCCGGCCGGGCGAGCGATCGTCGGGGATCAGCGCGACACGAACGCCGCCGGAGTCACCGACGCTCCTCGCGCTGCTTGCACGACAGGCACAGGCTGGCGCGCGGGAACGCCTGCAGCCGCGCCTTGCCGATCGGGTTGCCGCACGATTCGCAGCTACCGAACGTGCCGTCGTCGAGCCGACTGATCGCATGCAGGACCTGATCGACCATGTCTCTGGCGTAGTTGGCCAACGACATCTCGTGCTCGCGCTCGAAGGTCTTGGTCCCGGCGTCCGCCTGATCGTCGCCAGCACCCTCGCCGGAGTCCCGGATGAGGTCGGCGATGTCGGCCTCGGCGATCCGGACCTCCTCGCGTAGCCGGTGGAGGTCGACCGACAGCGCCGACCTGAGATCGGCCAGTTCGGCATCGGTCCAGGGCGCTTCGCCGGGGAGGACGGCAGGACCGGCTGGCGACGGGACGTCATGTCCGCCAGAGGTTCCCGGTTCCGTGCTGCCGGCGGAGGCGGTGTCCCGGACGGTTCGGGCGGCCGGCGTCTTGGTGGCGGCGGTCTTGGTCGCGGCGGTCTTGGTTGCGGCGGCCTTGGTCGCCGGCGTCTTGGTCCCGTTGGTCGGCGCGGCCGCCTGTCCCGCGGACTCGGCAGCAGCCTTGGGCGCGGCCGCCTTACGTGCTGTGGCCTGGGAAGCAGCCCTCGGCGCGGTCGGTTTCGCGGCGGGGGTCTTCGTCACAGGGGCCTTCTTCGCCGGCGCCGGCGCTGCCACCGACTTCTTCGCGGGTGTCGACTTCTTCGTCGTCGGCGTCTTCTTGGTCGACGTCGACGCTGCCTTCTTCGCCGGAACGCCGCCCGGGGCCTTCTTCGCCGACGACGTACCGTCCGACTTCGGCCGCTCCGACTTGGCTGGTGCCGACTTGGCTGGCGCCGACTTGGCCGGCGTTGCCTTCGCGGTCGCCCGCGCCGCTGTGGAGGTCCGGGCCCGACGCGCCTCCGGCACAGCCGACTCGGCCTGCTCGGCCGAGACGGCGGCAGGTCGACGACCCTGGGTGGCTGCCATGCCGCTCCGCTCCGGCGCCGCTGCGCCCCCGTCGGTGCGACGGAGGATAGGGACCCAGCCGGAAGCGATCAACCGGGCACGCCGCCTGTCTCGCGCCGACGGTATCCTCGCGGGGCCGCGCTCCACCGACGCGGCCGCCACACACTGACGCCGCGACACCACCCGCGGCGTCGCCCCTGGCACCCCACACCACGGTCTGGAGACCGCGGCCTGGACACCGAGGCCCGGACACCACGGCCCGCAACGGACGGAGGGACCGATGTACCGCCCGGTCCCCGCCGGAGTCGATCTGCCCGTGCTGGAACGCGAGGTCCTGGCGTTCTGGGCCGCCGAGAAGATCTTCGAGCGCAGCCTTGAGGCGTCGGCCGATCGGCCACGGTGGGTGTTCTACGAGGGGCCTCCGACGGCCAACGGAACTCCGGGCACGCATCACGTCGAGGCCCGGGCATTCAAGGACGTCTTCCCCCGCTACCGGACCATGAAGGGCTACCACGTCCCGCGCCGGGCCGGCTGGGACTGCCACGGGCTGCCGGTCGAGCTCGCGGTGGAGAAGGAACTCGGCTTCACCGGCAAGGGCGACATCGAGGCGTACGGCGTCGAGGCGTTCAACGCCCGCTGCCGGGAGTCCGTGCTGCGGCACGTCGACGAGTTCGCGGCGATGACCGAGCGGATGGGCTACTGGGTCGACCTCGACGAGGCCTACTGGACCATGAGCCCGTCGTACGTCGAATCGGTGTGGTGGTCGCTCAAGGTGATCTTCGACGCCGGTCTGCTGGTGTCCGACCACCGGGTGTCGCCGTACTGCCCCCGCTGCGGCACCGGGTTGTCCGACCACGAACTGGCCCAGGGCTACGAGACGGTGGTGGACCCGTCGGTATTCGTCCGGTTCCCGGTCGTCGGTGGCTCTCTTGCGGCGGAGTTTCCCGGCGTCGCGCTGCTGGTCTGGACCACGACCCCCTGGACGTTGGTGTCCAATACCGCGGTCGCGGTCAAGCCCACGGCCGGCTACGTCGTGGTCCGCACCGCGGCCGGCGAACTGCTGGTCGTCGCCGAGGACCTGGCGCCCGACGTCGTCGGGGACGACTACACCGTGCTGCGCCGGATGTCCGGGAGCGACCTGGAACGCACCCCCTACTCGCGGCCGTTCGATCTGGTCGACATCCCCGACGCGCATTTCGTCGTGCTGGGCGAGTACGTCACCACCGACGACGGCACCGGTCTGGTGCACCAGGCGCCCGCGTTCGGCGCGGACGACCTCGCCGTCTGCCGTGCCTACGGCCTGCCGGTGATCAATCCGCTGCGCCCCGACGGCACGTTCGAACCACAGCTGGCCCTGGTGGGCGGTGCGTTCTTCAAGAAGGCGGACGAGCGTCTGGTCGCCGACCTTGACGCCCGGGGGCTGCTGTTCGCCCACCTGCCGTACGAGCACCAGTACCCGCACTGCTGGCGCTGCCACACGCCGCTGCTCTACTACGCGCAGCCGTCGTGGTACATCCGCACCACGGCGATCAAGGACGCCCTGCTGCGCGAGAACTCCCGGACCACCTGGCACCCCGAGACGATCCAGTGGGGCCGGTACGGCGACTGGTTGCGCAACAACGTCGACTGGGCGTTGTCGCGCAACAGGTACTGGGGTACGCCGCTGCCCATCTGGCGCTGCGAGGCCGGCCACCTGACCTGCATCGGGTCGTTGGCCGACCTGGGCAACCGGGCCGGCCGGGACCTGTCGGCGCTCGACCCGCACCGGCCGTTCGTCGACGACATCAGTTTCCGTTGCGACGAATGCGGGCAACCGGCGACCCGGGTTCCCGAGGTCATCGACTGCTGGTACGACAGCGGCGCGATGCCCTTCGCGCAGTGGGGGTATCCGCACCACAACGTCGAGGAGCTCGAAGCCGGCTATCCGGCGGATTTCATCTGCGAGGCGATCGACCAGACCCGCGGCTGGTTCTACACGCTCATGGCGATCGGCACCCTGGTCTTCGACCGCTCGCCGTACCGCGACGTCGTCTGCCTGGGCCACATCCTCGACGAGGACGGCCGCAAGATGAGCAAGCACCTGGGCAACGTGCTGGAGCCGATCCCGCTGATGGACGAACACGGCGCGGATGCCCTGCGCTGGTTCATGTTGGCCGGCGGTTCACCGTGGCAGGCAAGGCGGATCGGCCACAGCGCCATCCAGGACGTGGTCCGCCGGGTGCTGCTGACGTACTGGAACACGGTGTCGTTCCAGAGCCTCTACGCGCGCACCGCGGGCTGGGACCCCGCGGCGCCGACGGTGCCGGTCGCCGAGCGTCCCGCGCTCGACCGGTGGGCGCTGTCGGCAGCCCATCGGCTGTCCGGTGAGGTCGACCGCGCGCTGGCCGAGTTCGACACGCAGCGGGCCGGCCGGCTGCTGACGACGTACGTCGACGACCTGTCGAACTGGTACGTGCGGCGCTCGCGCCGCCGGTTCTGGGACGGCGATCCCGCAGCCCTGGCGACGCTGCACGAGTGCCTGACGATCGTGACGCTGCTCATGGCCCCCTTCACACCCTTCATCACCGAGCGCGTCTGGCAGGACCTCGTCCTACCGGTGGATCCGGATGCCCCGGCCTCGGTGCACCTGGCCTCGTGGCCGCAACCGCGGCCCGACCTGGTCGACGACGAACTGACCGCGCAGATGGCCCTGGTACGACGGCTGGTCGAACTGGGCCGCGCCGCCCGCGGCGCCGGAGCGGTCCGGACCCGGCAGCCGCTCGGCCGGGCGCTGGTGTCCGCGCCGGGTTGGGACTCCCTTCCCATCGAACTGCGGGACCAGGTCGCCGAGGAACTCAACTGCCGGCGCATCGACGCGCTGTCGAGCGCCGAAGGCGATCTGGTCGACGTCTCGCTCAAGGCCAACTTCCGTTCGCTGGGAAGGCGTTTCGGCTCCCAGACCCCGGCGGTGGCCGCAGCTGTGGCCGCGGCCGACCCGCGGACGGTCACCACTGCACTGCGGGAAGCCGGGCGGGCCGACCTCGACGTCGCCGGGCTCGGTGTGGTGAGCCTCGAACCGGACGACCTCGTGGTCACCGAATCGCCCCGAGCGGGTTGGTCGGTCGCCGCCGACGCAGGGGAAACGCTCGCGCTGGACCTCACGATCACCCCGCAGTTGCGCCGGGCCGGGATCGCCCGCGAGGTGGTCCGGCTGGTGCAGGATGCCCGGAAGGCGACTGGCCTGCAGATCAGCGACCGGATCGCGCTGCAGTGGCAGGCGACCGGAGATACCGCCGCAGCGCTGCGCGAGCACGGCGCCGCGGTGGCCGGTGAGGTGCTCGCCACGACGTACGCCGAAGTCACCGGATCCGACGTCACCGATCCGCCGTCGGGCGCTGACGCCGCGCTCGACGTGCGGTTCTGGATCGCGCTGGCCTGAGCAACGGCGCTCGGCGGGCCGGCGACAGCCCGCACCGACTTCCACGACGGGGCGTCCGCGATGGCGGGGCCGCCGCGGCGATCCAGCCTGCCGGCCGGGCGCCTGCCGGCTCAGTCCTGAGCGGACGAGGGTTGCTGGCCGAACGGCGGCAGCACGGGGCGGGGAGCGTCCTGCGGCTCAGGCACCCGGGGCTCAGCCAACCGAGGCGCGGCCGGCGGCGGCGCGACCGGAGGCGCCAACGGTGGTGCCGGGCGGGGTGCAGCCTGGCCAGCGCCCCCGTCAGAGCCCGGCGCCGGACGCGGCGCGGTCTCGCCGGCCTCCCCGCTGTCCTCGTTGCCTGCCGCGTCTGCCGCCGCCTCGTCGCCGGCGGCCGCCGGCCGGTCGGTGGCCGGGCCACCGGAGGTGGCGGCGGCCGGTCGTGCTGTCGCGGTCACGACGTCGGCGGGCGGGCTCGCCGGGGCCTCCGGACCCCGGCTGTCCAGCTCGCGCAGCTGGGTCTCGAAGTACGCACGGAGCCGGCTGCGGTACTCCCGCTCGAAGGCCCGCAGTTCGTCGACGCGTCGCAGCAGACCTGTCCGCTGCGTCTCGGCCTCCTGCGACATCGCGGTCGCGCGGTCGCGAGCCTGCGAGACCAGCGTCTCGGCTTCGGCCTGCGCCTGCGACAGGTGCTCGTCCGCCGTCTTCTGCGCCAGCGCCAGGATCCGGGCCGCGGCCTCGCCGCTGGCCGAGGCCGACGCAGCCGATGCCGGTGCGGCAGGCGCCGGCGGCACGGGCACCGCAACGGGCGGCGGGGGTACCGCAGAGCCCGCCGTCGTCGATCCGGCACCAACGGGCGCGGCTGCCAGCTGTGCACGGAGGTCGTCGGACTCGCGAGCTAGCCGGGCCAGCTCCAGTTCCACCTCGTCGAGGAACTTGTCGACCTCGTCCATGTCGTAGCCGGTACGCATGCGGACTGTGGAGAACTGCTTGGTACGGACGTCTTCGGGCGTCAGCGGCATCGGGCACCTCGCGAGGGGTCGGGTGTCGTCATGGTCGGGAGTCGTCGTTCGGCTGGGGGCGGCACGGACGGGACCGGGGGCGGGACTACAGGCGCAGGGCCAGCGGGATCAGGAACTGGATCCCGATGACGAGGACGAGGAAGGACAGGTCCAGCATGACGGCCCCGAGCCGTAGCGGAGGGATGACACGGCGCAATGCTCGCAGCGGCGGGTCGGTCACGGTGTAGACGATCTCGACGAGCAACAGCAGCGGGCCGCGCGGCTCCCACGAGCGCGCGAAGGCCTGGACCAGGTCGAAGACGATCCGGGCGATGAGGATGATGAAGTAGAGCCACAGAACGGTGGCGAGCACCTGACCGACGCCCGTCACAGTCCTGGTCCTCCTGCCCGATGGTGGCCTCCAGACGGTGGGCCCGTCGTACCCGGGGCCAACCCTGCCGGCGACGGGCATGCGCGCTCCGCCGCGGTCACTGTACCCACCGCGACGGCCGGCTACCGACGGACGCGGTGGAACCGCTCAGCCCCGGCAGCTCGACCCGGTGCGCGCGACGGGGCCCACCACCGCGGCTCGGTCCGACCACCCATCGCGGCACGAGGGCCGCACGCGATGCTCAGCTGGTCTCTACCGCGGTCAGCTCGTCTTGGCTGCGTCGAAGTACGACATGTCGACGAGGGTCTGGTAGGACCACTTCGGCGAGGCAGGATCGACGTAGGCCAGGCCGCCGAGCTTCGCCACCTGGAGCGCCCCCTGCCAGTTCTTCTCGCTGATGTAGCCGGCCTCGGGGCCGCCGAGGAGCGGCTTGTTGGCTGCGGCCAGGGCGACCAGGTCCTCGCGGGGGAAGGTCTTCCAGTCGTTGTTCTGCAGCAGGGTGTCGGCGATCTGCTCCGGCGTCGCGGACTTGATGTAGGCCAGCGCCCGCTTGAAGCCGACCATGAAGCGCGTGACGGCCTCCCGCTTGGACTTCAGGGTGTCCGTGGCTCCCCACAGGCTCGCGTCCATGAAGTCGGTCGAGCGGATCTGCGCCGGCAACGACGCTTCGTCGCGGGGATCGACGATGAGGTGAAGCTTGCCGGCCTTGATGCCCGCATAGAACTGGTCGTACGACGTCAACGCGCAGTCGACGTTGCCGGACACCACGTTCGCGACCACCGTCGGCGGGTCGCCGAAGGTGACGTGCTGGTAGGTCGCACCGAAGGCCGACTTGTAGATCTCGCCCCACGCGTAGATCGACGTCCCCGGTGGCAGCGTCGCGAGGGTCTTGCAGTCGGTGATCGAGTTGATCCCGGGACGTCCGACCGTGAAGCCCGATCCGCGCTTGCCCAGCACCCAGCCGATGACCGAGGTAGCCCGGCCCTGGTTGGCCACGGCCAGCGCGCCCGGCAGTCCCAGCATCGCCACGTCGGCCTGCCCGGAGGCCACCGAAGTGGCGACCTGTCCCCCGGCGTTGCTGATCGTGACGTCGACCCCGGCGTCCTTGAAGTACCCGAGCTGCTGAGCGAGCCACACCGGCGAGAGCGTGACCGCTACCGCGCCGAGGGCCACAGTCAGCTTCTCCGGCGGGGCGGCGGAGCTACTCGACGACGAGCCGCCGCCACATGCCGCCAGTGCGGGCACCATCACCAGAGAGCCCGCCGCAGCAAGCACCAGTGACCGACGCAAGGCCATCCTGCCCATGAACAACTCCCTCGACCGACGCCTGTGCCGCCGACCGGCACGGGCCGAATCGACCCTACGGATCTCGATTGTCCAGATCAATATCGATTTAGTATGGCGGCCGGCGACGGCGACACGTCAAAGGGGGCGGATCGGGGACAGCCAGGGGCGTGAGGTAGCGGTCAGCGGGCGCTGGTGCGCCGGCGCGACGGGGCCCACAACCGCGAGGACCTCCCGCGGAGGGCGCCCGGTGCACGCCTTCCGGCAGGAGGTCCACGACGTCGACCCACCGCGTCAAGCGCAGCGGGTCAGGTGCCTAACCCTTGGCGGCGTCGAAGTACGACATGTCCACCATCGACTGGTACGACCACTTCGGCGCGGCCGGGTCGACGAACGACAGCCCGCCGAGCTTGGCCACCTCGAGGGCGGCGGTCCAGTCCTTCTCCGTGATCGCGCCGCCGTTCGGGCCCATCAGGGGCAAAGCGGCGGTGAGCAAGGCGACCAGGTCCTCGCGCGTGTAGGTCTTCCAGTCGTTGCTGGTCAGCAACAGGTCGGCGACCTGCTCCGGCGTCGCGGTCTTGATGTAGGCGAACGCCTTCTTCATACCGGCGACGAACCGGGTGACCGCCTCGCGCTTGTTCTTCAGGCTGTCGGTCATGCCCCAGAACGTGGCGTCGAGGAAGTCCGTCGACTTCACCTGCGCCGGAAGCGAAGCCTCGTCGCGCGGGTCGACGATCAGGTGGAGCTTGCCCGCCTTGATCGCCGAGTAGAACTGGTCGTACGTCGAGATCGCGCAATCGACGTTGCCGGCGGTGACGTTCGACGCGACCGTGGGCGGGTCGCCGAAAGTCACGTGCTGGTAGGTGGCGCCGAACGCGGTCTTGTACACCTCGCCCCAGGCGTAGACCCCGAAGCCGGGCGGCTGCGTGGCCAGCGTCTTGCAGTCGGTGATCGAGTTGATCCCGGGACGCGCGACGGCGAAACCGGAACCGCGCTTTCCCAACTCCCACAAGATAACTGACGTAGGACGGCCCTGGTTCGCCACCGTCAGCGCACCCGGCAGACCCAGGTTGCCGATGTCACTCTGCCCAGAGGTGACCGAGGTCGACACCTGGCCCCCGGCAACGGTGATGGTGGTGTCGACTCCGGCGTCCTTGAAGTAGCCGGCCTGCTGCGCGATCCACAACGGCGACAATGTGATCGCCACCGCGCCCGTGGCAACGGACACATGCTCGGTGGCTCCCCCGGATGCACTGTCCGACGACGCCCCACTCCCGCAGGCCGCCAACGCGGGGCCCAGCACCAGGGTGGCCGCCACGGCCAGCAAAGGTGGCTTTCGCCACAACATCCTTGTCATGAAACTGCACTACCTCTCTCACCACGC
This sequence comes from Actinomycetota bacterium, assembly GCA_004297305.1. Taxonomy (NCBI): domain Bacteria; kingdom Bacillati; phylum Actinomycetota; species Actinomycetota bacterium. Next base: position 143,032 of record SCTR01000002.1, on the reverse strand, counting down.
TAAGGCCGCCAACCGGCACAAAGCGGGCGAAAGGTATATCAATTCGTTATCGGGGGACAAATCGAGATTCCGCTTGGGGGACAACGCTGATCGCCGACAGAAACCTGGGCGCGGACGACGTCACCAAAGACCAAGCGGCCCCGACATGCCGACCACACGGGCCACTGAAAACCGGCGGTCGCCGGCAAACTCAACTCTGGTTGTAGAAACCGTCCTCGGCAAGCTGCGCGGCGGCCTCGGCGCGGACATCCACATTCGCCGGCGACAACAGGAACACCTTGTTCGTCACTCGCTCGATGCTGCCGTGCAGGCCGAACACCAGACCCGCCGCGAAGTCGACGATGCGCTTGGCGTCGACGTCGTCCATCTCGGTCAGGTTCATGATCACCGGGATATTCGTCCGGTACTCCTCACCGATCCGGCGAGCATCGTTGTAGCTGCGCGGATGAATGGTGTGGATCCGGTAGTCGCCGGTCACCGGTGCTGCCGGCGCGGGAGCCGGGCGTCGATCGGTCGACGCCTCGTCGCGAAAGGTCCGGACCGACCGCGGCTCGGCCACGCTGACCGAGCGCTGCTCGCGGGTGTCGGCCCGTTCCGGGGTGGACCGGACGCGCACGTCGCTGCTGTTGCTGCGGCGGCGATCGTCGAGGTCATCGTCGTACCCGTCGTAGTCCGGATCGTCTTCGACCAGACCGAGGTAGACCGCCATCTTGCGCATCGCGCCGGCCATGATCGCTCCTCGGGTGGGGCTTGCGGACGGCCCGGGTGGCGCTCGTCTCGCGGCCCGAGGTTACCCGAGGGCGGCACGCCCACCGAGCACTGCCGCGCCGATGCGAACGTGTGTCGCCCCGTGCGCCACCGCCGCTTCGAAGTCGCCGCTCATGCCGGCGGACAGCCACGTCGCGGCCGGATGGCGCTGCCGCACGCCGGCCGCGATCTCCGCCAGCCTGCCGAAGGCAACGTCCGGATCGCTGCCGCGCGGTGCCACCGCCATGACGCCGGCCAGCCGCAACCCCGCGCAACCGGCGACCGCGTCGGCCAAGGACACCGCGGTCTGCGGCGCGGCCCCGCCCCGCCCCGGGTCGACCGGCCGGCCGGACCACCAGCCGGGATCCAGCGAGACCTGGATCGTCACCTCGACCCGGCGGCCCGCGGCAACGGCCGCCGCATCGAGCGCGGTGGCCAGTTCCGGCCGGTCCACGGAGTGCACCGCGGCGACGTAGCGCAGCAGCGACCGGCACTTGTTGCGCTGCAGGCGACCGACGAAGTGCCAGCGGAGGCGCAGCTCACCGCACGCCGCCGCCTTGACCGCTGCTTCCTGGTCCCGGCTCTCCCCGACATCGACGATCCCGAGGCTCGCCAGCCGGCGTACGTCGGCCGCCGGCCAGGTCTTGGTGACCGCGATCACCGTCACCTCGGCGGGGTCGCGGCCCACCCGATTGCAGGTCCGGGCGATGCGCGACCGGACCGCGGTAAGGGCGGCGGCGAGCTCCGCCGTGCGACCGTCGGCAGTCACCGCGTCCCCGTGCACGGCGCCTCGTTCACGGCGTCTCGCTTACGGCGGCTCGTTCACGCGTCTGGCTCACGGCGTCCCGTCGAGTACGACGGCGACCCCGTGACGGCCGGTGCGACCGTCGCGTCGGTAGGAGTACAGCGTCGGGTCCTCCGCGGTGCAGCCCGCGTCGATCCGGACGGCAACGCCGTGGGCGCGCAACACCGACACGGCCCCGGCGCGCAGGTCCACCGACGGCAGCCCGGCCGACGACTGCGACGACGCGGCCGGCAGCCGGGCGGCGACCTGGTCCCGGCGCGACGAGGGCACGGGGTAGCAGCGGGCGCAGATCGACGGGCCGACGACTGCGGCGAGCTGACCGGCCCGGGCCCCCCGACCGCGCAACACCTCCAGCGTGGCCTCGATCACCCCGGCGGCAAGCCCACGCCAGCCGGCGTGGACCACCGCGGCCAGCCCGACCACCGGATCGACCAGGACCAACGGGACGCAGTCGGCGGCAAGTGCGACCAGGGCCAGTCCGGCCGTGGCGGTCACCAGCGCGTCGACGCCGGCCAGGTCGCCGCCGGGGACCGGGCCTTCGACCCAGCCGATCTCTCGACCGTGCACCGCGCCGGTGACGACCAGCCGGTCGACCGGTACGGCGAGCGAGCGGGCCAGCGCGGCCCGGTTGGCGGCCACTGCAACCGGGTCGTCGCCGACGTGGCCGGCGAGGTCCAGGCCGTCGTACGGCGGTCGCGAGACGCCGCCGCTCCGGTCGGTCACCACCCACCGGGCAGCGCCGATGCGCCCGCGGAGCCGCCAGCCCGCCGCGCCGGGCGACCCGGCGGGCGGCGACAGGGCTGCAGAACCGGTCACCGCTGCGGCAGTGGTCACCGCGACCGGTGGGGTGTCACTTCAGGAAGTCCGGGACGTCGAGGTCGTCGGCGTCGTCGAAGACGATCTTCCGTGGCTGCGGCTTGGGGACGGCGCGCGGCTCGATAGGAGCCGGGACCGGGTTGGCCGGTGCCGCGGCACTGTCGGCGGTGCCCGTGGCCGGGTCGGCTGCGACAGGGGCCTCGGCGGCGGTACGACGGGTGACCGGCCGGCTGGAGCGCGGCGGCGGCGCGCCGCCGTCGAAGCCGGCGGCGATCACGGTGACGCGTACCTCGTCGCCGAGGGTGTCGTCGATCACGGCACCGAAGATGATGTTGGCGTCCGGGTGGGCGGCGTCGGCCACCATCCTGGCCGCCTCGTCGATCTCGAAGAGCCCGAGGTCGCTGCCGCCGGCGATGGACAACAGGACGCCGTGGGCGCCGTCGATGCTCGCTTCCAGCAGCGGACTGGAGATAGCGCCCTGCGCAGCCTGCACCGCCCGCTCCTCGCCGCGGGCTGAACCGATGCCCATCAACGCGGAACCGGCGCCCTGCATGACGCTCTTGACATCGGCGAAGTCCAGGTTGATCAGGCCGGGAGTGGTGATCAGATCGGTGATCCCGGACACCCCTTGGAAGAGCACCTGGTCGGCCTGCCCGAAGGCGTTGACCATGCTGATGTTGCGATCGGTCAGCTGCAGCAGCCGGTCGTTCGGGATCACGATCAGGGTGTCGACCTCGGCTCGCAGTGCCTCGACGCCCTCGTCGGCCTGGGTCTGCCGGCGACGCCCCTCGAAGCCGAACGGCCGGGTCACCACCCCGATGGTCAGGGCGCCGAGCGAGCGGGCGATCTTGGCGACGGCCGGCGCACCGCCGGTGCCGGTCCCGCCACCCTCGCCGGCGGTGACGAAGACCATGTCCGCGCCCTTGATGACCTCTTCGATGTCCTCGGCGTGGTCCTCGGCGGCCCGGCGGCCGACATCGGGATCCGCACCGGCGCCCAGGCCGCGGGTCAACTCCCGGCCGATGTCGAGCTTGACGTCCGCGTCGCTCATGAGCAGGGCCTGCGCGTCGGTGTTGATGGCGATGAACTCGACGCCCTTCAGACCGACCTCGATCATGCGGTTGACGGCGTTGACGCCGCCGCCGCCGATCCCGACCACCTTGATCACGGCGAGGTAGTTCTGCGGTGCCGCCACGGCAGACCGCCCTTCTCTCTGCTGGACATGGTTCGACGCAGGGTGCGCTGACACGTCGGCGGCCCGTGCCCGGACCAATGGTGCAAGCCCAGCGCACGGGTCGACCTCAGGCGCGGATTGAGTCCTGCTCAGACCTCCACCTCAAGCAGAGGTTTAGCATTATGTCAACCTGCGGCTGCTCGTGAGGTTAGGTGCTGCGCGCGCTACGGCGCAAGCAGTCGGCCGAGCTGGCACCGGGGCATGTGCCCCGCGTCACGCCAGCTGGCACCCAGGTGGCGTGCGAGACGTCCTCGGCCGGCCTGAGCCGCTCGCCGAGCCGAACGCCGCCGGGTCAGCCGCCTGAGGTCGTGGGGAGTTCGGGCGCCGAGACGTCGTAGGTCGTCGCGTGGCGGGGCAGCAAGGCGGCGAGGACGGCCGCCTTCAGTTCAGGCCGTTCGGCACTGCCCCAGCGCACGACGGCACCGCCGGACAGCTTGAGCGACACCGCGTCGGGTGACGTGGCGGAGATCGCGATCACCTGGCCGGCCAGGTCGGCCGGCAGCGTCGCCGCGACGGCGACGGCCGCCGCCAGCGCGGCGGGCTCCGTGACGTCCTTGACGAACAGCAGGTCGCTGGGCCGACTCGCCGTGGTCCGCAGCGTCACACCGGTCGCGTCGACGACGCGGAAGCCGCCCGTGGCATCTCCGACGACGGCCACGGCGATCCGTTCGGTGACCACCACGATGACCGAGTCCGGCCAGCTGCGGGTCACCGTCGCGGTCGCCACCAGCGGGATCGCCGCGATCCGGGACTGCACCGCGGCCGTGTCGACCCGCAGCAGCGGCCGGCCGACCTCGTCGGCCACGGCGTCGCGGACGGCGGTCATCGTCGCCTCGGATGCGCCCTGCACCGTCACCGTCCGCAGCGCCAGGACGCCGGAGAACCCCACCAGCCAGCCGCCGATCAGCAGCAGCGCCGCCAGCACGACGCCGGCCACGACAGCGGTCCGCCGACGCCGCCGCCCGCCGCCGGACCCGCCGAGCCGCAGCCGCAGCCGCAGCCGCGACAGCACCCGACGCCCGCGCCGCGACGGGCCCGACACCGAACCGCTCGGCGAACCGCCGGCTGCCGTGTCCTGACGGTGCGGCGCCGTACCGACAGCCACGGCCCGAGCGGGGCCGGCGGGGGCGTTCATCGGCCGGCCCGCGGACCGGCCGCCGCCGACGCGCGCCGACGCAGCAACTCCAGCACCTCGGGCCCGATCATGGAGATGTCGCCGGCGCCCAAGGTCATCACGAGGTCGCCGGGGCGCGCCCGGTCGGCCAATCGGGAGGCGACCGCGGACCAACTCGGCTCGAACACGACGTTGGCCTCCGGCAGCGGCACGGCGGCAGCCATCAGTTGCCCACTGGCCCCCGGAATCGGCGCCTCGCCGGGCGCGAACACCTCGAGGACCACGACCTCGTCGGCCAGCCCGAGGGCCGCCCCGAACTCCTTCACGAACAGCGCCGTCCGGTAGTAGTGGTGCGCTTGGAACGCCACCACCAGCCGGCCACCGCCCGCGACATCGCGTGCGGCAGTGAGCGTGGCGGCGATCTCGGTGGGGTGGTGGGCATAGTCGTCGAAGACCCGGACGCCGTCGGCCTGCCCCCGGAACTCGAAACGCCGCCGGGTACCGCTGAACGACTCCAGCCCGACCCGCAGGTCTCCCGCGGAGTACCCGAGTCCGATTCCGGTGGCCCAGGCCGCTGTGGCGTTCAGGACGTTGTGGGCACCAGGAACGGCCAGGGTCGTCGTGCCCAGTCGCACCCCCCGATGGCTGACGTCGAACCGCGGCGTACCGGACTCGGCCGGCAGCGGGTGCACCACGAAATCCGCCGCCGGCGACCGGCCGTACGTTCGTACGTCGATGCCCTGGACACGCGCCGCCGCAGCGAGTTTCGCGGCCCCGATGTCGTCGGCACAACACACCAGGAAGCCGTCCCGGCCACCGATCCGTGCCGCGAACGACTCGAAGGCCGCCTCGATCGCGGTCAGCGTGCCCCAGTGATCGAGGTGGTCGGCCTCCACGTTGGTCACGATGCCGGCCACACAGTCCAGGTGCAGGAACGACCCGTCGCTCTCGTCGGCCTCCACGACGAACAACTCGCCGGTGCCGAGGTGCGCGTTCGAACCGGACTCGTTCAGTTCGCTGCCGATGGCGAAGGACGGATCCGCACCGCAGTGCTGCAACGCGACGGTGAGCATCGAGGTGGTGGTCGTCTTGCCGTGGGTGCCCGCGACGGCCACGCCCCGCTGCCCCGCCATGATCGCCGCGAGCGCCGCGGCCCGCGACAGGACCGGTACGCCGCGGCGGCGCGCCTCGAGAAGTTCGACGTTGGACTCCTTGATCGCCGTGGACACGACCACGACCGCCGCGCCGGCGACGTGGCCGGCGGCGTGGCCGACGTGCACAGTGGCGCCGAGCGCGCGCAGCGCGGACAGCCGGCGGGAGTCCTTGGCGTCGCTGCCGGACACCGTGACGCCGCGGGCCAGCAGAATCCGGGCGATACCGGACATCCCGGCCCCGCCGATGCCGACCACGTGGACCGGGCCGGCAAGCGGCTGTGCCGCAGAAGCAGTGCTCATCGGTGTCCTTCCGCGGGGCTGCGCGAGGCGGCAGCCTCACCGATCAGGTCGACGAGCCGCACATCGGCGTCCCGCACGCCGCACGACGCGGCAGCGGCGGCCATCGACCGCAGCCGTGCCGGGTCGCCGATGAGCCCGACGACGTGGTCGCGGACCCAGTCGCCGGTCAGGTCGGCGTCGTCGACCAGCAGTCCGCCGCCGGCCTGCACGACCGGCATCGCGTTGCGACGCTGCTCGCCGTTGCCGATCGGGAAGGGGACGTAGACCGCGGGCAACCCGACGGCGGCGACCTCGGCGCAGGTCATCGCGCCGGCCCGGCACAAGGCCAGGTCGGCAGCGGCGTACGCCAGATCCATCCGGTCGAGGTACGGCACCGCGACGTACGGCGGCGATCCGGCGGCGGCGTGCGCCACGGGCAGCTCGTTGCGCGCGCCGACCGCGTGCAGCACCTGGATCCCGGCTGCCGCGAAGGCGTCGGCGGCAGCCGTCGCTGCGGTGTTGAGCCGCACGGCGCCCTGCGAGCCCCCCATCACCAGCAGCGTGGGACGCTCCGGCTGCAGGCCGAAGAACTGCCGGGCCGCAGCCTGCTCGGCCTGCCGGTCCAGGCCACTGATGGCCGGGCGCAGCGGCAGGCCCACCAGCCGGGCGCCGCGCAGGCTGCCGCGCACGGTCTCCGCGACGTACGGCGTCAGCCGGGCACCCAGGCGGTTCGCCAGGCCGGGACGGGCATTGGCTTCGTGCACCACGATCGGTACGGCGGCCCGGCGCGCGGCCAGGTAGCCGGGCAGCGCGACGTACCCGCCGAACCCGACGAGCACGTCCGCGCCGACGTCGTCCAGGATCCGGCGTACCGCGGCGACGGCCTGGCGCAACCGGGCCGGCAGCGAGAACAGGTCGGCCGTCAGCTTGCGGGGCAACGGGACGGGCGGGATCACCGTCAGCTCGTAGCCGCGGGCGGGCACCAGCGTGGTCTCCAGCCCGCGCTCGGTGCCGAGCACGGTGACCGACGTGTCCGGGTCGTTGCGGCGCAAGGCATCGGCGAGGTTGAGCGCCGGTTCGATGTGCCCGGCCGTCCCACCGCCGGCCACGACCACCCGCAGTGCGCCCACTACCGCTCCGCGGGAGCGCCCGGCCGCGCCGCGCGGCCGGCCCGGCGGGCGAACGCCATGAGCATGCCGAGGGCGAGCAGGACCGGGATCAACGACGAGCCGCCGTACGAGACCAGCGGCAGCGGGACGCCGGTGATCGGCAGCAGGCCGAGCACCCCGCCGATGTTGACCACCGCCTGGGCGAGGATCCAGCTGCCCACACCGGCTGCGGCCAGCTGCGTGAACCGGTCGGCCGATCCCCGAGCGAGCCGGAACGCGGCGATCCCGAGCACGGCGAACAGCGCGAGGACCAGCAACGTCCCGACCAGGCCCAGTTCCTCGCCGATCACCGGCAGGATGAAGTCGGTGTGGGCCTCCGGCAGGCTGCCCCACTTCTCCCGGCTCGCGCCGAGTCCCACCCCCCACCAGCCGCCCGTGCCGAGCGCGTAGGTGCCCTGCATGAGCTGCCAGCCGCCGTCCAGCCGGTCAGCGGCCGGGTCCAGCCACGCGCTGAAACGCTCGAGCCGATAAGGCGCTGCCAGCGAGAGCGCCACGACGCCGAGCCCGGCGAGCGCCGCGAGTCCGGCGAACAGTCGCAGCGGCGCACCGGCGACGAACAGCACGCCGGCCGCGATGAGACCGAGCACCAGGGCGTTGCCGAAGTCGCCCTCGGCCAGCACCAGCACCATCAGCAGCCCGGTCACCGGCAGCAACGGCAGCAGCAGATGCGACCACCGGTCCAGCAGCATGTCCTTGCGTGCCAACAGGTTCGCCGACCACACGACCAGCGCGAGCTTGGCCACCTCCGACGGCTGGAAGCGGAACGGGCCGAACAGCTCGATCCAGTTGCGCTGCCCGGCGACCGAGCGCCCCACCAGCAGGACCAGGACCAGCAGGACGACGGCGATGATCAGGGCAAGCCAGGCGGTCCGGGCGAACCAGGTCGGCGGCAACCGCGATGCGACGAGCATGCCGACGACGCCGATGCCGGCGAACAGCAACTGCCGGCCGGCCAGTTCGTACGGCGACCCGAAGATCTTGATGCTCTCGATCGCCGACGCCGACCAGACCATGACCAGACCGAGAGCCAGCAGCAGCAGCGTCGCGCCGGCCAGCAGGTAGTACAGCGACAGCGGATGATCCAGCAGCCGCGCCCGCAACGAGTCCGCGGCGCGGCCGTCCTCGACGGTCACCGCCGGCCCGAGCGACCCCGGCTGCTCGCGCCACTCGACCGGTGCCGTCACGACGGCGCGCCGCTCAACCGGCGGACGGCTGCGGCGAACTCGTCACCTCGGTGGGCGTAATCGCGGAACATGTCCCAGGACGCGCACCCGGGGGCCAGCAGCACCGTGTCACCGGGCTGCGCCAGTGCGGCGGCCGCTCGTACGACGTCGTCCATGGCATCAGTGTCGGTGCGGCTCACCTCGACCACGGGGACCTCGGGCGCGTGTCGGGCCAGCGCCGCGGCCAGCACCTCGCGATCGACCCCGAGCAGGACCGCACCGCGCAGACCGGCGGCAGCGGCTGCCACCAGCTCGTCGAAGGCTTGGCCCTTCGCCATCCCGCCGGCGATCCAGACCACCGGACGGTATGCGGCCAACGAGGTCTGCGCGGCGTGGGCGTTGGTGGCCTTCGAGTCGTCGACGTAGCGCACGCCGCCGACCACGGCGACCTCGGCGATGCGATGACCGGCCGGGGTGAAGCTGCGCAACCCGTCGCGCACCGCTGCCGCCGGTACGCCGTAGGCGCGGGCCAGCGCAGCCGCGGCCAGCGCATTGGCCACGTTGTGGGCCGCCGCCGGGACGACGTCGCCGACCTCGGCCAGCTGCTGCGCGGCGCGGTGGCGGTCCGGCCCGAACGCGCGGTCGACCAGCAGGCCGTCGACGACGCCGAGCATGCCGACGTCCGGCACCCCCAGCGTGAATCCGACGGCCCGGGCGCCGTCGACGACGTCGGCAGCGCGGACCAGTTCCTCGGTCAACGGCTCGTCGGCGTTGTAGACGCAGGCCAGTTGGGTGCGGGCGTACACCTGGCCCTTGGCCGCGACGTACGCCTGCCACGAACCGAAATGGTCCACGTGGTCGGCGGCGACGTTCAGGCAGGCGGCGCCCAGCGGGGACACGGTGTGCAGGAACGGCAGTTGGGGCGCGCCGACCTCGACCGCGATGACCTCGACGTCGTCGTGCATCACGGTGTCGACCAGGGATCGCCCGATGTTGCCCGCCGCGACGGTACGCCGCCCCGCCGCCCGCAGCATCGACTCGAGCATGAGCGTCGTCGTCGTCTTCCCGTTGGTCCCGGTGACCAGCAGCCAGGGCGCCGGGTCGACCGCCGGGCGCAGCCGCCAGGCCAGTTCGAGCTCACCCCAGACCGGGACCTGCCGCCGTTGCGCAGCAACGACGAGCGGGGCGTCGGGCCGCAGACCGGGCGACACCACGAGCAGGTCGGCACCGGCCGGCAGCTCGTCGCCGGCGCCGAGGATCACCGTGGCGCCGATCAGCTCCAGGATCTCCGCGCGGCGCTGCTGCGCCTCGCCGGAGGCGCTGTCGGTCACCGTCACCCGGGCGCCGAGCTGGCACAGCGCATCGGCGCAGGCGAAACCGGCGACGCCGATCCCGGCTACGACGACGTGGACCGCGGACCAGTCCGAGTCCCGGTGCAACGCGCCGACCGCCAGGCTCACGCGACCCACTCGGCATAGAACAGGGTGAGGCCCGCTCCGATACACAGCCCCTGGATGATCCAGAACCGCACCACGATCTGGATCTCCGGCCAGCCCAGCATCTCGAAGTGGTGATGCAGCGGCGCCATCCGGAACATCCGGCGGCCGGTCAGCTTGTACGACCCGACCTGCCCGATGACCGACAGCACGATGAGCAGGAACAGGCCGGCCATCAACGGCAACAGCAACTCGGTACGCGTGAAGATCGCCAGCGCGGCGATGGCACCGCCGAGCGCCAGCGAGCCGGTGTCACCCATGAAGATCTTCGCCGGCGCTGTGTTGTGCCAGAGGAAACCGAACGTCGCCCCGGCGCAGGCGGCGGCGAACACCGCCAGGTCCAGCGGATCACGCACGTCGTAGCAGCGGGCGACGTGTGCAGCGGTACACGCCTGGTTGTACTGCCAGACGCCCAGCAGGATGTAGCCGGCGAACGTCATGAGGCTCGCCCCGGTCGCCAGGCCGTCGAGCCCGTCGGTGAGGTTCACCCCGTTGGTGGTCGCGGTGACCAGGAACCAGACCCAGACGACGAACACCGCCAACGGCAGCACGATCGAGCTGTCGCGGACGTACGACACCGCCATCGACGCCGGAGTGTTTCCGCTGGCGTCCTCGAATTGCACGGACAGCAGGGCGAAGGCGACGGCGACCGCCGCCTGCCCGGCGAGTTTCGTGCTGGCGCGAATACCGGTGCTGCGCTGTTTGAAGATCTTCAGGTAGTCGTCGGCCATGCCGACCAGCCCGAGCCCGATCATGAGGAACAGGCACAGCAGGCCGGAGGCCGACGGCGGCCGCCACAGCAGCAGGTGGACGCCGAGGTAGCCGGCGAGCACGGCCACGAGAATGGCCAGCCCGCCCATCGACGGGGTGCCCCGCTTGCCCTCGTGCTGCGGATATGGCTCGTCCGGAGTGGAGACCCGGATCGCCTGGGCGTAGCCGTGGCGGCGCAGGAAGCGGATGAGCAACGGCGTTCCGAACAGCGACACCAGGATCGACAGCCCGCCGCCGACGACGATGAGCCTCATGGCCGCTCTCCCGTTGCGGCGCCTGCCAGCAGCGCCTCGGCGACGCGCTCCAGGCCCACCGCCCGGGATGCCTTGACCAGCACCACGTCGCCGGGACGCAGCTCCGCCAGCAGCACCGCGATGGCGGCGTCGGGATCCTCGACGTACTGCGATTCCTGTCCCCAGGACCCTTCGTGACTGGCGCCCAGGTGGATCGGGCGGGCGCCGGCGCCCACGGCGACCAGCCGGGACACGTCGAGCCGGACCGCCAGCCGCCCGATCGCGTCGTGCTCGGCCGTGGCGTCCTGGCCGAGCTCGCGCATCTCGCCGAGGACCGCCCAGGACCGGTGCCCGGCGGACATCGCCACCAGCGCCTTCAACGCGGCGCGCATCGAGTCCGGGTTGGCGTTGTAGGCGTCGTTGATGACCGTCACCCCGGCCGCCGTCCGGCTGACCTCCATCCGCCAGCGACTGGCCGGCACCACCGCCGACAGCCCGGCGGCAACCGCCGGCAACGGCAGGCCGCACTCCAGCGCGACCGTGGCCGCAGCCAGCGCATTGCTGACCTGGTGCGCGCCGTGCAACGGCAGCGACACGGGCTCCGCCTGCCCGTCGCTGACCAGGCGGAACGACGGCCGGCCCAGTTCGTCGAGGCGCACGGAGTCCGCCCGCACGTCGGCCGCCGCGGATTCGCCGAAGGTCCGGACCCGGCCCGGCGTCCGGTCCCGCATCGCCGCCACGAGCGGATCGTCGGCGTTGAGCACCGCGAGGCCTTCCGGTGCAACGGATTCGACCAGCTCGCCTTTGGCGGCGGCGATCGTGGCCCGGTCGCCGAACGTCGCCAGGTGCGCCGATCCCACGTTGAGCACGACCGCGATGTCCGGTGGCGCGATCCGGGTCAGGTACGCGATGTGGCCGACCCCGCGGGCGCCCATCTCCAGCACCAGCGTCGCTGTCGAGTCGTCGCTGCGCAGGATCGTCAGCGGGACGCCGACCTCGGTGTTGAACGAGCCGACCGGTGCCACCACGGGCCCGGCCGCACCCAGCACCGACGCGAGCAGGTCCTTGGTGGTCGTCTTGCCGCTGCTGCCGGTGACGGCCACGACCCGCGGTCCGCCGCGCACCCGCAGCCGCGCGAGTGTCGCCGCCGCGAGGCGGCCCAGGGCGGCCACCGGATCGGGTACGACGACGGCCGGGACCCCAACCGGTCGGGCGGCCAGCACCGCCGCCGCACCGGCGGCCACCGCGCCCGCGGCGAAGTCGTGCCCGTCCACCCGCTCCCCCGCGATGGCGACGTAGAGGTCGCCCTCGCTGACCTGCCGCGAGTCGGCGACGGCACCGCAGACAGTCGCCTCGGGATCGGGCACGTCGACCAGGTCCCCGTCGACGTCGGCCGCGAGGTCACGCAGTCGCAGCGGGTTCACCGGCGTACCGCCGCGAACGCCTCCGCCGCGACCACCCGGTCGTCGAACGGGTACCGCTGACCGGCGATCTCCTGGCCGTCCTCGTGACCCTTGCCCAGGATCAGCACGGCGTCCCCGGGCCGGGCGGCATCGGCCACCGCCCGGATCGCCGCCTGCCGCGAGCCGAGCTCGACAACCTCGGCCCGCTCCGCCTCGGGGACGTCGGCTGCTCCGGCCAGCACCGCCGCCCGGATGGCCGCCGGGTCCTCGCTGCGCGGGTTGTCGTCGGTCACCACCAGCAGATCGGCCAGCCGGGCGGCCACGGCCCCGATCACCGGCCGCTTGCCGCGGTCACGGTCGCCGCCGCAACCCAGCACGACCAGGACGCGGCCGGGTGGGGCCGGTCGGGTCGCGCGCAGCACCCGGTCGACCGCGTCCGGGGTGTGGGCGTAGTCGACGAAGACCTCGACGCCGTCCGTGCCGGCCACGCGCTCCATCCGGCCCGGGACGACCAGCCGGCCGAGAGCGAGCGCGGCGGCGTCGTCCAGCTCCGCCCCACCCGCCCGTACCGCGAGATCGGCGGCGAGCACGTTGAGTGCGTTGAACGGGCCGGGCAGGTCGACGTGCAGCAGCCGGTGCCGGCCGGCGGGCCCGATGACCGACACGTCCTGTCCGGTCCCCGACGGCGTCGCTGCGCGCAGCTGCCAGTCCGCCGGCGTGTCCGGGCCGCCGTACGTGGTGACCGGCAGAGCCGTGGCCGCGGCCAGCCGCCGGCCCCAGTCGTCGTCGACGCACACCACCGCGGTCCGCGCGTGCGCGGGGGTGAACAGCCGGGACTTGGCCTGGAAGTACTCCTCGAGCCCGCCGTGGAAATCCAGGTGGTCCTGCGACAGGTTGGTGAACACCGCGACGTCGAACCGCAGGCCGTTGACCCGCCCCAGCGCCAGGGCGTGGCTGGACACCTCAAGGACGGCCGCGGTCACGCCGCGCTCCACCATGACCGCCAACAGGGCGTGGATGTCGGTCGCCTCCGGCGTCGTGCGGGCGGACGGGACCTGCTCGTCGCCGATCAGCGCGCCGGTGGTGCCGACGACCCCGGTGCGATGCCCGGCCAGCCGCAGGCCGCGCGCCGCCAGGTACGACACGGTCGTCTTGCCGTTGGTCCCGGTGATGCCGACCAGCAGCAACCGGTGTGCGGGGTAGCCGTACGCCCAGGCGGCCACGTCGCCCAGTGCCGCACGCGGATCGGGGACGACCAGGACGGGCAGCCCGGTCTGCCGTGCCGCGTCCTGCCCGGTCGGATCGGTCAGCACGGCAACCGCGCCGGCCGACCGGGCCTGGTCGACGTACCGCGCGCCGTGGGTCAGCGCGCCGGGCAGCGCGGCGTACAGGTCGCCGGGCTGCACGGCACGCGAATCGTGGCTGACACCCAGCACGGCGACGGGCGACTCAGGCGGGGACAGGTGCAACAGCGCGGCGGCCTCCGCGAGGGGCCTGGGCACCGGGGCGGGTCGGGGCGCGCTCGGCACGGCTCGAGGCTACCGGCCGTCCGGGGTGACCTTGAGCGGCGACGCGACGGTGCCGGTCGGCGGCAGATGCAGGGTCTGCAGCGCCGAGGTCATGATCTGGGCGAACACGGGTGCGGCCAAGGTGCCGCCGTAGTGACTGGTCTGCGGGTTGTTGATCGATACGGCGACCACCAGCTGCGGATCGTCCGCCGGCGCCATCCCGATGAACGAGGCGACGTAACCGTCGTAGCCGCGTCCGTTGGGGTTGACCCGCTGCGCGGTGCCGGTCTTGCCGGCCACCCGGTAGCCGTCGATCTTCGCCAGCGGCGCGGTCCCGTTGGTGATCACGGTCTCGAGCATCCGGCGCATCGTCGTCGCGGTCTGCGCGGACACCACCCGGGTCGAGGTCGGCGCGGCCACCGGCGTCGTGCTGCCGTCGGCGGCGACGTAGCTCCTGACCAGGCTCGGCTGCACCCGGACTCCGTCGTTGGCGATCGTCGCGTAGATGCTCGCGGCCTGGACGGCGTTGACCGACAGGCCCTGGCCGAAGGAGATCGTCGGGAACGAGGTCGCCGACCAGGCGGAGGTCGGCGGGACGTAACCGCGGGCCTCACCCGGGAACCGCAGCCCCGTCGGCTCGCCCACGCCGAACGCCTTGAGGTAGCGGTACAGCGTGTCCTGGCCGATCAGCCGGGTCGCTTCGATCGTGCCGATGTTGCTGGACTTGGCCAGGATCCCGTTGAGCGTCAGCTTGATGTCGCCGTGGTTGAAGTCGTCGCCGAACGTCGCTCCGCCGACCGCCAGCTTCGCCGGGATGTCGAATACGGTCCCGGCGTCGGCCTTCCCTTCCTCGATGACGGCGGCCAGGCTCATCACCTTGCTGGTGGAGCCGGGTTCGAAGACGTCGCTGAGGGCCCGGTTGCCGCGATCGGCGACGGCCGCCTCCGCAGGCTGGTTCGGGTCGAAGGTGGGCACCGTGGCCAGTGCCAGGATCTCCCCGGTCCGCGGGTTCATCACCACTGCCGTGCCGCTGTCGGCGTGCGACTGCTTGACCTTCTGCGCCAAGGCCTGCTGCGCCACCCACTGGATGTCGCCGTTGATCGTCAGGTTCACGTCCAGGCCGGGCTGCGCGGCGATCTCGCTGTCGTCGGCCGTGGGGATCTCGCCGCCCCCGGCGCTGCGTTCGTAGGTGCGACTGCCGTCCTTGCCGGCGAGCTCGGACTGCAGTCCGTACTCCAGGCCGCCCAGCCCCTTGCCGTCCGCGCCGACGAAGCCGATGAGATTGGCCGCGAGTTCCCCGGCGGGATAGGTGCGTTTCGTACTCGGTTCGCTGAAGATGCCCGGCTGGCCCAACGCCCGGACGTCGGCCCACTGCGCGGGCGTCGCTTCCTTCTTCAGGTAGACGAATCGCCGGGTGCCGGTCAGCCGGTCGGCGAGGATCGCCGCGTCGATGCCGAGGACGGGGGCGAGCGCGGCGGCTGCGGCCTGCGGGTCACGTACCTGCGTCTGGTCCGCGGTGATGTTCACCGCGTCGACGGTCACCGCGAGCGCCGTGCCGGCGGCGTCCCGGATGGTGCCGCGGCCGGCCGGCAGGTCGACGGTGCGGAGTCGTTGTCCCAGAGCGGCTCCCGCCAGCGCCTCGCCCCGCACGGCCTGCAGTTCCAGCAGCCGGCCGGCGAAGATGGTGAGGAACACCAGGATCACCACCAGCGCCATGGACGCCCGGCGGCGCGGGCTGCCCGTGCGCAATCGTCGCGGCGGACGGCGCAGCGTGCCGCCGGCGGTCGCCGGGCGCGGCGACGTACGGCGCGGCGGCGTACGGCGGGGCGGCGCGGCGCGGAGTTCGGTCGGCGCGACCCGACCGGTGGCTGCGGTGCGACGGCTGGGAGCCGGGCGGCGGGCGGGCGCGGGACGCCGTGGCGGCGTGGTCGTACTCACCGCTGCCTCGCGCCGGTGGCCGGGACCGGGTCGGGCTTGGCGCCGTCGTCGACCGCCGTCACGCCCGACGCAGCGGGGGCCGCCGCCGCGTCCGCACCCGGCGTAGGCGTTCCTCCTGTCGTGGCGGTGCCTGCCGCTGCGGTACCGCCCGTCGCCGCCGTACCGGTCGCCGCCGAGGCGCCACCGGCCTGCGTTCCGGCGGCCTGCGCTGTATCTGCCGGTGGCGCGGCGACCGGTGTGGCGGTGCCGGCGGCCGGATCCGCACCGCCGGTGGCGGGTTCCGTGCCCTGCCGTTTCGGCAGCGGGGCGGGTATCGGCGTACCCAGCACCTTGCGATCGGCGAGCCGCAGGAACACCGGGGCGGGGCTGCGCACCATGCCCAGCGCGCGGGCCCGCTGCTCCAGGTTCACCGGCGAGGACTGCCCGGCGACAGCTTGGGCGAGCGTCTGTTCGGTATCGGCCAGGCTGCTGGACCGGGCCCGCAGGTCGGCCATCGCGAACGCGCCTTGCGCCAGCAGCGTGTTGATGAACAGCAGGCCGAGCAGGCCGGCACCGAGCAGCAGGCACACCAGCAGGACGAACACCCCGCGGCCGGCGCGATGGGTGGCCGGCGGGACCGCGGCGCGGACCCCGGCCGCAGTGGCCGGGCGCCCCGTCGCCGGCCGGCGCGGCACGGCTCGTCGTGCCGGCCCTGCGGGACGGGTCGTCCGGTCGGGTCGGCGGGTGGCCGGACCCGACGATCGGCCGCGCCAGGCCGGTGCGGACAGGCTCATGCCACGTCCCGCAGCTTCTCCGCCGCACGGAGCCGGACGGACGCCGCTCGGGGGTTCGCCTCCTGCTCCGCGGCCGACGCCGTCTCGGCACCCCGGGTCAGTAGGCGCAACCACGGACGTGCCTGCTCCGGGATCACCGGCATCCCCGGCGGCGCCTGGACCGTCGCACCGTCCCGCAGGACGCCCTTGACCAGCCGGTCCTCCAGTGACTGGTACGACATCACCACGATCCGGCCGCCGACGGTGAGTGCTTGCAGCGCAGCGGGTATCGCGCGCCGTAGCGCGTCGAGTTCGCCGTTCACCTCGATCCGCAGCGCCTGGAAGGTGCGCTTGGCCGGGTTCCCGCCCGTTCGCCGTGCGGCGGCAGGTATGGCCTGCCGGATCACCTCCACCAGGCGTGCGCTGCTGGTGAACGGTGCCGCCTCGCGCTCGCGTACGACGAGACGGGCGATCTGCCGGGCGAAGCGCTCCTCGCCGTAGACCCGCAGCACCCGTGCCAGCTCGCCGGCCGGGTAGGTGTTCACCACGTCGGCCGCCGTGGCACCCGACGTGGCATCCATCCGCATGTCCAGCGGAGCGTCGTGCGCGTAGGAGAAGCCGCGCGACACCTCGTCGAGCTGCAGCGAGGACACCCCGAGGTCGAACAGCACGCCGTCGACGGCGGGCAACCCGAGCCCGGCCAGCACGTCGCCGATCTCGTCGTAGACGGCGTGGACCAGCGTCACCCGCTCCGTGTACGGCGCGAGCCGGTCAGCCGAGATCGCCAGCGCCTGCTGGTCGCGGTCGAGGCCGACCACCCGCAGGCGGGGGAAGCGAGCCAGCAGCGCCTCGCTGTGGCCGCCGAGGCCGCAGGTGGCGTCGACCAGCACCGGCCGGTCACCGGCGAGCGCCGGTCCGAGAAGCGCCACGCAACGATCCAGCAGGACGGGGACGTGAACTGCCATCGACCCGCTCAGCCCCACCGGTCGACCAGGGCACCGACGCCGAGCAGTGCGGCGGCCGTCAGGCTTGTCGCGAGCGCCAGGATGGCCAGCGCCCGCAACGCGGCGACGACGCCGGGAAGTGATCGCGCGGCGCCGGGATCCGTCGGGCCGATGCCGGTCGCCGCCATATCGGGCACCTCTCGTGTCGTCGTCCGACGATCGCGCCGCGAGCGGCCTCGCCCGTCGATGCGGTCGGGAATCGGTCCCTGCGTGCTGCGGACCCCCCGGATCCGTCGTTGTACCGTCGTCCTTGGATCCGGTCGTACCGGATCGGTTGGCTCCCAGCGACTTTCGGCGTTCGACGTGGGCGCCAGGTCCCCGCCCGCTCCCGCCTGGCACCGGGGAAGGTGCGCCAGGTGAGGTGCCCGAGAAGGGTGTTGCGAGCGGGTGGAGACCTCGCGCCACGTCGGTCTGGTTGTTGCTGCGGTGTGGTGTTGCGGCGGTTGTCGCTGACTTCTCAGAACAACCCGGGCATGACCTCCTCGGACTGTTCGGCGTACGTCGCTTCCTGCGCGGCCAGGTAGGCCTCCCAGGCGTTGGTGTCCCAGATCTCGAAGCTGTCGTTGTTGCCGGCCAGGACGACGTCGCGGCCGAGGCCGGCGTAGTCCCGCAGCGTCGACGGCACCGTGATGCGGCCGGTGCGGTCGGGAACCTGGTCGTAGGCGCTGGAGAACAACACGCGCAGGTACGACCGGACGGTGGCGTTGCCTCGCGACACCTCGCTGGCGCGGGCGGCCTTGTCACGGAAGACCGCGTCCGGCCAGAGCACGACACACCGGTCCTGACCCTTGGCCATCACGACGCCGCCGGCCAGCTCGTCGCGTGACCGGGGTGGCAGGAAGAGCCGGCCCTTGTCGTCGAGCCGCAGAGCGTGGGTGCCCAGCAGCATCGGCGCCCCACCACCTCTCCCGCTCGATCGGTCACCCGGACTGCCCCGAGACCGGTCTGGCTCCCCATGGCGCCCCACCGTACCCCACATCACCCCACCGTCAACCACCAACGCGACACGGCTGGTCCGCTCGGGTGGGTGTCGTTCATCCGGACCGGCCTGGCGGCATCCGCGGATGGGCGTCTGGCGCAACTGAACGAACTCAGCGATGGTGGGATCTGCACGCCGGAGGACGAGCGTCCGTGAGGGGGCCGGGCTTCCTGGCGCACGTGGCTGGCAGGAAGGAAGCGCGGTGACGACCTATCCCCCCGCCGTTCGATCCGTCGGAGACGGTGGGGCGGACAGCGACCTCGGCGACCTCGGCGACCTGCTGGAGGTTGCCGCGCGCATCAGAGCCAGCGTCGAGACGGTCATCTCCGGCAAGGCCGACGTCATACGGATTGCGCTGACCGCGATGCTGGCCGAGGGTCACCTGCTCATCGAGGACGTGCCCGGCGTGGGCAAGACGACTCTGGCCAAGGCCCTGGCGCGCACGCTGGACTGCTCGGTGGGCCGCATCCAGTTCACGCCGGACCTGTTGCCCGGTGACCTCACCGGCGTCAGCGTCTTCAATCAGGAAACCCGGGACTTCGAGTTCAAGCCGGGCGCCGTGTTCGCCAACCTGGTCCTCGGCGACGAGATCAATCGAGCCTCGCCGAAGACGCAGTCAGCCCTGCTGGAGTGCATGGAGGAGCGGCAGGTCACCGTCGACGGCGCGACGTACCTGCTCGCGGTTCCGTTCATGGTCATGGCCACACAGAACCCCGTGGAGATGGAAGGGACCTACCCGCTGCCGGAAGCCCAGCGGGACCGCTTCCTGGCGCGGATCTCGATGGGCTACCCCGACGAGTCCAGTGAGCTGGCCATGCTGGCCAGCCACGACGGTGGCTCGCGGCTGGACGAGGTCCGTCCCGTCGCCGACGGCACCACCATCGCGGCCCTGGTCAAGATCGTCCGGGACATCTACGTCGCGCCGGCCATCCGGCAGTACGTCGTCGACCTCGCCGTCGGCACCAGATCGTCCGGCGACCTGCGGCTGGGGGCCTCGCCCCGCGCGACGCTCCACCTGGTACGAGCGGCCAAGGCCGCAGCCGCGCTCGACGGCCGCGACCACGTGCTGCCCGACGACGTGCAACGGCTCGCCGTCCCGGTGCTCGCCCACCGACTGCTGCTGACGGCCGAAGCGCAGGTCGCCGGGCTCCGCCCGCAGGACGTCATCGTCGACCTGCTGCACCGGGTGCCGGTCGGCGGCCCGGGTCGGCGTTAGTGCGAGCGGCCCTGCGGGCGTTGACCGCGCGCGGCCGGGTGCTGCTGGCCGCCGGCGTCGGCCTGCTCGGCAGCGCGATGCTCATCGGCGAACGCGACCTGCTGCGCGTCGCGGTCCTCGTGCTGGCGCTGCCGATCGGCTGCGCAGTGGTCGTCAGCCGGTCACGACAGCGGCTGGCCTGTACCCGTGGCCTGGACCAGCCCCGGGTGGCGATGGGAAGCACCGCGACGGTACGGCTCACCATCGACAACGCCTCCCGGCTGCCGGCGCGGCTCGTGCTGTGCCAGGACGCCGTGCCCGCCGCGCTCGGCCCGGGCGAACGCTTCGTCCTGGACCAGGTGCCGGCGTACGGATCGGCTGCGCTGGACTACCGGCTGCGGCCGCAGCAACGCGGCCGCTTCGCCGTCGGCCCGCTGTCGGTCCGCCTGGTGGACCCGTTCGGGCTGACTCGGGTATCCCGCTCGTTCACCGCGACCGACACGTTGCTGGTGACGCCCCCGGTCCACCGGCTGCCGGACCTGCCGCTGGCCGGTCACCTGAGCGGGCAGGGCGACAGCCGCGCCGGCACCATGTCCAGCGCCGGTCACGACGACGTCATCCCCCGGCCGTACCACGTGGGCGACGAACTGCGGCGAGTCCACTGGCGGTCGACAGCCCGGGCGGGTGCGCTGATGGTGCGCCGGGAGGAACGGCCCTGGCGTAGCCGGGCGGCGATCCTGCTCGACACCCGATCGAGCGCGCACCGCGGCACCGGAGCGCAGTCCACCTTCGAATGGGCCTGTTCGGCGGTCGCCAGCGTCGGAGTCCACCTGATCCGGCGGGGCTGGGCCGTCGTGGTGATCGACGGCGACGGCGGGGTCCTGGTGACGGCCGACCGGCCAGGCACGGAAGCCGAGGCAGGACTCCTCGACGCGCTGGCGGTCCTGCAGCCCACACCGTCACGGGCGTGGCGGCCGTCGGCTGCAGCGACCCGGGGCGCGGGCCTGATCGTGGCGGTCCTGGGCGAACTCGACGCCGTCGAGGCTGAGCAGCTGAGCCGGTTGCGGGCCGGCAGCGTGGTCGGGCTGGCCGTCGCCCTGCGCACCGATCCGGCCGACGTCCGACACGCGCCGAACGGCGCTGACGATCGGGGCGCGGCGGGTACGGCGAGCCGGCTGCGGCGGGCCGGCTGGCAGGCGGTCCCGGCGTCGGCCACCGAGCCGGTACCGGACATCTGGCGCCGGCTGGTCCACCCATCGATAGCGGGCCCATCGGTTACGGGCCCATCGATCGCGGGCACGGCAGGCCCGTCGGGTGCCGGAGTACTGCGGCAGCCGCCGGCCCGTAGCGCCGGGGCGCCGGCGTGACCCGGTGGCGATCGTGAGTCGAGGCGGCCGCGTCAGTCGGTGGCGGGACCGGGCCAGGCCGGCCGCGACGGCTGCGGCGGCGGGCGCCACCCTGCTCACCAGCCTCGGGCTGTTGCCGGTGTTCCGGACCGCGCAGTGGCTGCCGGCGGCGGCGATCGCGGTGGTCGTGGTCGCGGGGGCAGGTCTGGTCGGCCGAGCGATCCGGGTGCCCGCCGCGGTGATGCCCTTGCTGCAGGCCGCTGCCGTCCTGACGTTCCTGACGGCGCTGTACGCCCCCGGCGCCGCTCTGCTGCGCTTCGTGCCGAGTCCAGCCGCGCTGGAGACGCTGCGCGCGTTGGTGCGTTCGGGGATGAACGACAGCGCGGCGCTCGTCATCCCGGTACCGGTCACCGCCGGCCTGCTGCCGCTGACCGTCGGAGCGCTCGCGTTGGTCGCGATCGCCGTCGACGCCCTCGCCGTCGGGTTCGGTCACCCGGCCCTGGCCGGCGTACCGCTGCTCGGGCTGTACATCGTCACCTCCGCAGTGCTGTGGACGACCGGCGTTCCGGCCTGGGCGTTCGTCGCCGGTGCCGCGGGCTGGCTGCTGCTGCTCGCGGTCGACCAGCGCGGGCACGTCCGACGGTGGGGTCGAGCCGCCACCGGCCGGCCACCGCGAACCACCCGGCCCGCACTGTCGTCGGGGACAGCACCGTCCTTCGGGCCAGTGCCGTCGTCACGGCCAGCACTGTCGTCCGGGCCCAGGGCGCATCCCCGGCGCCGCCGAGCAGCCTTGGCCGGCACCGACAGCCGGCGGCTCGCCGTCGCCGCGGTCCTGGCATTGGCCGCGGCGGTCGTCCTGCCGTCCGTTGTCCCGGGCTTCACCGCACCGCTGTTCGCCCGCCTGGGTAGCGCCTCCGGCGACGGTGCCACGGTCAACCTCGACCCGCTGGTGTCGCTACGACGTGACCTGGTCGACAACTCTGGCCGGCAGGTGGCGACGTACACCACCGACGACGGCCAGCCGCGGTATCTGCGGATGTATGCCCTGGAGAACTTCGACGGTCAGTCGTGGAGCGCCGACACCTACACCCCCTCGCCGCGGCGACGCGCCGACCGGCTGCCGGCCCTGACCGACTACACCCTGTCCGCGCAGCCAGCGGTCACCGCCATCACGCTGAAGATCGGCGAACTCGGCAATTCCGTCCTGCCGTTGCCGTATCCGGCGCGCGACCTCGCCGTCAGCGGTGCCTGGTACTTCGACGCCGACACCCAGGTCATCTTCTCCCCCACCGACACTGCCCGAGGCAAGACGATCACGGCCAACCTGTACGACCTGCCGACCTCCGCCCGGCAGCTACGCGCCGCCACCGCCGAACCGACCGAATCGCTGCGCAGCGTGCTGGCGGTGCCGGCCGACCTGCCCTCCGAGATCAGCCGGATCGCCAGCCAGGTCACCAGCGGCGCGACCAATCCGTACGACCGGGCGCGGGCGCTGCAGGACTGGTTCACCCGCGACGGCGGCTTCCGCTACAGCACCACCGTGTCCTCCGGCAGCGGCGAGGACCACCTGGTGCAGTTCCTGCGGGAACGGGTCGGCTACTGCGAACAGTTCGCGGCTGCCATGGCCATCATGGCCCGCACCCTGGGAATACCGGCCCGGGTCGACGTCGGCTTCACCGGCGGCAAGCGGCAACAGGACGGCAGCTTCGTGGTCGCCGCGGACGATGCGCACGCCTGGCCCGAGCTGTGGTTCGGGGGCGTCGGCTGGGTGCGATTCGAGCCGACGCCGCGCGCGGACGCCGCCGGTGTGACGACCCCGCCGTACGCGGCCCCCGAGACCAGCACGACCGAGGACCCGCCATCACTCCCGGAGCCGACTGCGGCGGCCGAGGTCGGCGAGGACCCTGCTACGACGGCGGCACCGGACCCCGAAGCCGAGGTGTCGGACGGAGCCGGGGCGGGACGTCGCTTCCTCGTCGTGGCGATCGTGGCGGCCGCCCTGCTGGCTGGTGCGGCCCCGGGTCTGGCCCGCGCGCTACGACGCCGGCGACGGCTCACCGCCACGGCACCGGCCGCGCTGGCCGAAGGGGCCTGGGCGGAGCTGCGGGACAGCGCGGTCGACTACGGCCTGCCGTGGCGGGACGCCGACACTCCCCGGCAGGCCGGCGCCCGCCTGGTCTCGACCGGAGCTGTCGGGACAGCGGAATCGGTTGCGCTCCAACGAATCGTGCAGGCGACAGAACACAGTCGCTATGCGCGCGCCGGCGCTGTGGAGGACGATCTGGGCACCGATGTCGCGGCCATCCGCCGCGGCTTCGACGCCTCGGTCACCCGATGGGCGCGGCTGCGGGCCCGGCTGATGCCGCGATCGCTGTACGGCGAGCGGCCGTAGTCCGCCCGGCACCCCGACGGCAGCACGTCGCGGACAGCAGCCACAACGGAACGCCTGAGGGTCGCAGCCGGACGACGACAGCCCATACGGACAGAGTCGTCACACGTCCTGAGGCGACGTCGGCCCGAACGAGGACCGCCGGGTGGGTGAGGTGGCGCCTTGGTCAGATGTCGCCGGAGTCCCGCCGGCGACGCCACCGCTCCTCGACCCGGTGCATGAACGTCGACGACCGCGGCTTCTTGGCCGCAGCAGGGGCCGGACCGGGGCCGGGGGCCTCTCGCGGGCCCTCGCCGGCGGCCGCCGGCTGCGCCCGAGGCCGCAGGGCTCCGTAGGCGAGCAGCGCACCGGCCAGCATCACGGCGAAGCCCAGCACGCCGAGCCAGATCCAGGTCGTCGCAACCCCCGACAGCAGCAGGGCGATACCGCCGAGGAAGGCGACGATGCCCAGGATCGCCCGGGTGCGGTGGGCGCGTCCGGACGCGCCGCTACGCAGCGTGGACGCGAACTTCGGGTCCTCCTGATAGAGGGCCCGTTCCATCTGCTCGAGCAGTCGCTGCTCGTGCTCGGAGAGCGGCATGGCCGTCCCCTCCTCCCGACCTGGTATGCACAGGATAGGCAGGCCCCGCCCGGGTGGAAACCCGAGTCGGGCGCGGATGTGCCAAACCGTGTCCTGACGTCCCGTACTGGGCGCATTCGGGCAACGCCGGCGCCGGTGAGGCCGTTCCCGAACAGCCTCACCGGTCCGGTCCGCGCCGGCGCGGCGGCGCCGGCACACCCTTCTTCTCCCGGCGGCGGACGCCGTCGTCCCCCGGCGGTCGGCGCGCGGACGGCTCGTCGCCGGTCGCTCGGCGTACGACGCTCCCATCCCCTCGCGCGGCGACCAGGCTCGCCGGCAGGACGGAGCCCTTGCCGAACCTGTCGGCCAAGCGGTCCACGGCCCGTTCGGCATCACGCCAGCCGTGGTCAGCAGCACCGAAGGTGAGCTGCCGCGAGGCGGTCGCGACGTCGGTCAGCCCTTCGACCCGGACCCCGACGAGCCGCGTCGGAGCCGCGCCGCGGCCAAGCCCGGCCAGCAGCGAGCACGCCGTCGCGTAGATCTCCTTAGCCACGTCGGTCGGATCGCGCAGGCTTCGGGACCGCGTCACCGTCGTGAAGTCAGGGTCTCGGACCTTCAACGCCACGGTCCGCCCCACCAGGTTGGCCGCCCGCAGTCGGCGCGCGACCCGTTCGGAGAGCCGGAGCAGTTCGCGGGCGAGCACGTCGACGTCCGTCACGTCACGGGGGAACGTCTCCTCCGCGCCGATGCTGCGTTCGCGCGCGGTGTGGTCGACCCGGCGCGGATCGCGACCCCACGCCAGCGCCGCCAGGTGGGCGCCGGCGGCGGGCCCGAGAGTTCGCTGCAGCGTCTCAACCGGCAGCTGCGCCACATCGCCCACTGTCAGCAGCCCGCGACGCACCAGCGCCTGCTCGGTCCGTTCGCCGACGCCCCACAGCGCGCCGATCGGCAACGGATGGAGGAAGGCGACCACCTCGGACGGTGCGACGACGAGCAACCCGTCCGGCTTGGCCTGCGTCGAGGCCAGCTTCGCGACGAACTTCGTGCTGGCTGCGCCGACCGAACAGGTGATGCCCTGCTCGTCGCGGATCCTGGCCCGGATCAGCGCGGCGATCGCGGCGGGACTGCCGAGCCGGCGGACCGCGCCGCTCACGTCGAGGAATGCCTCGTCCAGGCTGAGCGGCTCGACATACGGCGTGATGTCGCCGAAGACGGCCATGATCCCTTCGCTGACCCGGGTGTACCGCCGGTGGTCGGGTTCGATGACCACCGCCCGGGGCGCCAACCGGAGCGCCCGGCCCATCGGCATCGCCGAGTGCACGCCGAGAGCGCGCGCCTCGTACGTCGCTGACAGCACGACGGCGCGCGGACTGGCGCCGCCGACGATGACAGGGCGGCCGACCAGCTCCGGCCGGTCGATGAGTTCCACCGAGGCGTAGAAGGCGTCCATGTCGACGTGGAGGACCGTCGCCTCGGCGTCGTCAGCAGCAGGCCGCGGTCGGCTCGCCGTCCCACCGGACCGGCGAAGCTGGCTGCGACTCACCTCGTCCTCCTCAACTGGAGTATCCCGACCCCTACCCCGGCCGCCGCATCGACGCGCTCCGCCGACACGACGCAGCCGTACGGGAATTCCTGGGCGCTCAGCCGACCGGTCGGAGCTGCACCCCGGCGTCGACGCGCTCGACCGGCCAGTCGGGACGGGCCGGGTAGCGATCGACCCCGAGCGTCGTGTCCACCAGAGCGAGGAAGGTCTCGGCGGCGCGCAGCAGGTCGTCGGCCTCGCGGGCGGTCACCGCCCGCGAGAGACCTGCTTCGGCTGCGGCCCGCTTGCCGGCTCCGGCGGCGAAGTACGCCGACCACTCCGCGAGTTCGGGAGCGACATCGGGCAGCAGCGCCCAGACGCTGCGAACCCGTGATCGACCCATCGGAGCCTGGGCCCGGGCAGCCAGGACCGCTGCCGCGGCTCGCAGCGCCGCCAGATGCGCCAGGGCGTAGCGCTGCGGGATCTGCACGGCGTGACCCGCCTCCTGCAGACCATGGGCCGCCCCGTTGAGCAGGTCGCGAGCGGCCACCGGCACCGGCGGCCGCGGCACACCTCGTCGCCCCCGGGCGTGTTCGACCGCGGCCCGTCGGGCACGGGTCTCCCGAGTCGTGGCGGTCTGCAGTGATCCCATGTGCCCTCCTCTGTCGCGGTCGGTGGGGGTCGGTCGCGGTCAGCCGCGCCCGGCCACCCGGCCACTGCTCGATGCTGGTCCGACGGTCTGACAACCGCGTCGGTACGGGCCGAACCAGTCACGATCGAACGTGTGTTCGACTCCTAGCGTCGTGGATCCGCAGCTTGAGCGCAACCCCTTCGGCGGACGGGATCGGGCCGGTACGGTCCAGCCATGTCCGGCTCCGCCGCGAGGTCGCCGGACCCTCCCGAGCTGGTCACCTTCGACGTCTGGCGGATCTCGCGCGCCGCGGTCCCCCGCGCGCTGCTGCGGGTGGCGACCGGGCGCCGGCAACTGCGCCGGCTCCCCGGCGTCCGCTTCGCCAAACTCCTCGGGACCGGCCCGGGGACGAGTTTCGGTGCCGGTGGCGCCGACGTACGACGATGGGCGGCGCTGGTGGCCTGGGACCGGGCGCAGGACGCCGACCGGGCCGACCAGCAGCCCGCCCTGCGGGGGTGGAACGCGATGGCCACCGAGCGGCTGCGGCTACGGCTGCGGCCGCTGAGCAGCCGCGGCAGCTGGTCGGGCAGCGAACCGTTCGGCAGTCCGGCCGGTGCGGCCGGGGCACGGCGTCAGCCCTGGCAGGGACCGGTGGTGGCCGTCACGCGGGCGCGGGTCCGACCGGGCCGCTGGCGGGAGTTCGCCGCCGCGGTCCCCGCCGTCACCACCGACCTGTGGTCCGGCGGACCCCGTCCGTTGCTCGCCGTGGCCGTCGGCGAAGCTCCCGTCCTGCTGCAGGGGACCGTGAGCATCTGGGCCAGCGCCGAGGAACTCGTCGAGTTCGCCCATCGCCGCTCGGCGCATCGCTCCGTGATCTCGGCCACCCGCGATCGAGCCTGGTACGGCGAGGAACTGTTCGCCCGGTTCGCCCTGGACGACGTCGAGGGAACCTTCGACGGCCAGCCGGTCCGCCGTCCCTAGGATGCGCTGCGTGTCCCGCGCCGGCCGGCCGCTCCCGCCGCACTGGCAGGCGCCCCGGTGAGCGTGCGCGTCTACACCGGGCCGCACTCCAACCGGGCGTCGCCGGTGGGTGGACTGCGTCAGGTCGTGCCCTGGTGCCTCACCGTGGCGACCGTGGCATTGCAGATCGTCTGGGTGCTCGTCGACGGCGACCGCGACGCGCTCACCATCGCGGTGGTGTGCTGCTTCTTCCTCGCCTCGGCCAGCCATGCGCTGCTGCATCGCGGCCTGGCGTGGGCCAGCGGCTTCCTGGTCATCTCCGCCGGGCTCGGCCTCGCCGTCGAGATCCTGGGAACTCGTACCGGATTCCCCTTCGGGGAGTATGTGTATGGGGATTCGCTCGGTCCACGGATCGGCGACGTCCCGGTCGTGGTGGCCCTGGCCTGGTCGATGATGGCCTATCCCTGTCTGCTGGCCGGCCGGGCGCTGTCCGCCTCGCCCTTGCTGCGGCCCTTGCTGGCAGCCTGGTTGCTGGCCACCTGGGACATCTTCCTGGACAGCCAGATGGTCGCCGACGGGCACTGGCTCTGGTCGGTCACCGATCCGGCGTTGCCGGGGATTCCCGCTGTGCCGCTGCAGAACTACGTCGGCTGGCTGCTCACGGCCTTCGTCCTCATGCTGCTGCTGGATCGGCTGCCGGACCGACGCGCCAGTGACGGCGTCCCGGCCCTGCTGCTGACGTGGACCTTCGTCGGCAACGTCGTGGCCAACGCCGTCTTCTTCGACCGGCCGGCAGTGGCGCTGTGGGGCGGGCTGCTCATGGGCCTGGTCGTCCTGCCCTGGGCCTGGACCACCTGGACCGCGCGCCGGTGAGGCCGACCGGCGCGCTCGCCGTCCGGACCGTCGTGGCGGCGGCAGCAGCGGCCGCGATCGCCGGGGCGATCCACAGCGGGATCAACGCGCGGCTGCTACGCCGGCCACGCCAGAACCCGGAACCGGTGCAGGAGAAGGTGTCCGTGCTCATTCCCGCCCGCAACGAGGCGGCGACCATCGGGCCATGTGTCGCGGCGTTGCAGCAGCAGACCGGGCTGCCGTACGCCGAGTTCCTCGTCCTCGACGACGCCTCGCGCGACGACACAGCCGCCGTCGTGGCGGCGCTCGCGGCTGCCGACCCCCGGGTCCGGCTGCTGTCCGGCGTCGCGTCCGAGCCACCGGCGGGCTGGCTGGGGAAACCGTGGGCCTGCCAGCAACTCGGGGACGCTGCGACCGGTTCGGTCCTGGTCTTCCTCGACGCGGACGTGGTGGTCGCCCCGCACGGCGTCGCTGCCACGGTCGACCTGTTGCGGCGCAACCGGTATGCCCTGGTGTCGCCGTACCCGCGGCAGCTGGCGGACAGCTGGCTGGAACGGCTGGTCCAACCGCTGCTGTGCTGGTCGTGGCTCACCACCGTGCCACTGCGGTGGGCCGAGCGGTCTCCCCGGCCGTCGCTGGCCGTCGCCAACGGGCAACTTCTCGCCGTCGACGCCGCCGCCTACCGGCGCGCCGGCGGCCATGCGGCGATCCGCGGGGAGGTGCTCGACGACATCGCCCTGCTGCGCCGCGTCCTCGCCACCGGAGGTCGCGGCAGCGTCGCGGACGGGTCGACGATCGCGCGATGCCGGATGTACGTCGGCGCCCGCGCCCTGGTCGACGGGTACGCCAAGTCGCTGTGGGCGGCCGGCGGGTCGCCCGGTCGGTCGGCAGCGATCGTCGCGTTGCTGCTGGGTTGTTACGTCGTGCCGCCGGCGGCCGCAATCCTGTCGCCGGACACCGCGACCCGGTTGCTGGGTGCCACCGGCTACGCGGCCGGGGTCGCGAGCCGGGTGATCTGCGGGCGTCGCACCGGCTCACGGTGCTGGCCGGACGCGCTGGCCCATCCGGTGTCGATCAGCTGCCTGGCGGCGCTGTCGTGGCTGTCGTACCAACGGCATCGCCGAGGCTCACTGACCTGGAAGGACCGCCGGCTGCCGTGACGCGGTGGCCGTCTAGGGTCGGCCGCCGTGGCCCGGATCGTGGTGATCGGTGCCGGCGTCGCCGGCCTGGCGGTCGCTGCCCGGCTGCGAGTGAAACGGCACGACGTCACCATCGTCGAACAGGCCACGACGTACGGCGGCAAACTGGCCAGCACCCGGCACGGCGCGTTCGTCTTCGACACCGGGCCGAGTTTGCTGACGCTGCCGGCGGTCTACCGGGACCTGTTCAACAAGACCGGTCGCGCGCTGGAGGAGTCGGTCGACCTGCGTCCGGTCGATCCCGGGTTCGGCTACCACTTCGCCGACGGCACGCACCTGACGATGCCCGGCGTCGACCCCGGTCGCTGCGCGCAGGCCCTTGGCGACGCCTTCGGCGGCCGGGCCGCGGCAGACTGGCGCGCACTGATGCAGCGCGCGGCGGCGGTGTGGTCGCTGACCCGCGGCCCGGTGCTGTCCTCGCCCGTGGCCGGCGCCCGCGACCTGCTCCCGCTCGCCCGCCGGCCGCAGGACCTGCGCGCGGTTGCCCCCTGGCGGTCGCTGCACTCGTTGGGGCGCAGCCACTTCGCCGATCCACGGCTGGTCACGCTGCTGGACCGGTACGCGACGTACACCGGGGCGGATCCGCGCCGGGCACCGGCAGCCCTCGTGACGATCCCGTACGTGGAACAACTGTTCGGCGCCTGGCACCTCGGTGGTGGACTCGCCACGCTGGCCGACGCGCTGGCCGAGCGGTGCCGGGAACGAGGTGTGCAGCTGCGGCTGGGCACCGAGGTCGTCCAGGTGACCGCCGACGGCGGCAGGGTCACCGGAGTCGCGCTGGCCGGCGGGGAGCGGCTGGCCGCGGACGTCGTCGTCGCCGACACCGACGCGCGACAGTTGTACACCGAACTGGTCCCGAGCGACCGCCGGCTGCGGGGCGCCGTACGGCGGGTGAGCCGGGCGACCGCCTCGTCGTCGGGTTTCTCCCTCCTGCTGGCCCTCCGCGGCAGAGACCCGAAGCTGCTGCACCACAACGTGTTCTTCCCGGCCGACTACGACGCGGAGTTCGACGCACTGTTCGGCCGGGACCCGCGACCGGTCGACGATCCGGCGATCTACATCTGCAATCCGGACGACGACGCGATGCGGCCACCGGACGGGCAGGCCTGGTCGGTCCTGGTGAACGCACCGCGCCACGGCAGCGCGGCGGCTCAGGACGGCACCGTCGACTGGCGGGCGCCCGGTGTGGCCGAGGCGTACGCCGATCACCTGCTGGCCGTCCTGGCGCGGCGCGGGGTCGACATCCGCGACCGCGTGCTGTGGCGGGCAATCCGCACGCCGGCCGATATCGCCGCGGACACCCACTCGCCCGGCGGCGCCATCTACGGCTCGGCCAGCAACGGACCGCGAGCGGCGTTCCTGCGGCCGGCCAACCGGTCCCCGCTGCCCGGACTCTTCCTGGTCGGCGGGTCCGCCCACCCCGGCGGCGGATTGCCGTTGGTCGGCCTGTCCGCGGAGATCGTGGCCGACCTCGTCGGCCGGGCCTGATCGGTCGCGGTCAGTCCGGATCGCCGGAGTCCCCGAGCCAGGCCGCCAGCCGGCCCCGCCGGCTCACCGCCCGCAACCGGCGCTCGGCGGCTGACCGCACGTCGTCGGTAGCCACGACGAGCAGCCGGTCGCCGGCCCGCAGCCTCGTCTGCAGGTCCGGCACCATGCCTGCGCCGTCCCGGACGACCAGCGAGACGACGGCGCCGTCGGGCAGGCCGAGTTCCCGGACGTAGGTACCGACCAGGTTGGAACCGGCCGGGACGTCGAGGCCGAGCAAGCCGGCCCGCATACCGTCCAGCGGTGCGCTGTCGACCTCGAGTTCACCCACCGGTGTCGACTCCTCGACCCCGATCCGGCGGGCGAACCACGGCAGCGTCGGTGTCTGCACCAAGGTGAGGACGACGACCACCAGCAGCGTGGCGTCGAAGATGACTGCACTGTCCGGGACGTTCTCGCCCAACGGGATTGACGCGAAGACGATGGGGACCGCGCCCCGCAGACCGGCCCAGCTCAGATAGAGCCGCCATCGAGGGGGCAGCCGGAACGGCACCAGCGAGACCACGACGCTCAACGGCCGGGCCAGGAAGACCAGCGCGAGGCAGGTCACCACGGCGATGCCGACGGCATCGGTGAGCCGGGACGGATCGGACAGCAGCCCGAGCATGATGAACAGCCCGATCTGGGCGGTCCACGCGAGACCCTCGACGAACCCGATCACCGAGCGGCGATGCGGGATGGGCGATGCCGCGATGAGCACCGAGGCGACGTAGACGGCCATGAACCCGCTGGTGTGCAGGAACGACGCGAGGCCGTAGGCAGTCGCGATGAACGCCAGCGTGGCGATCGGATACAGCCCCGAGGCCGGCAACGCCAACCGGGGCAACAGCACCCGCGCGACGTAACCCACCGCGAGCCCGATCACGGCGCCGGCGACGAGTTCGATCAGCACGACGACCGGGATCAGCCAGGGCGAGGCGTCGCCGAAGGCGGTGCTGGACAACACCGCCACCAACACGACGGCTGGCGCGTCGTTGAATCCGGCCTCGGCCTCGAGCAGGACCCGCAGCCGCGGTGCGACCCGGCTGGAGCGCAGCACCGAGAACACCGCCGCGGCATCGGTCGGCGCCAGCACCGTGCCGAGGAGCAGTGCAGTCCGCCAGTCGGTACCCAGGCCGACGTGCAGCACCGTGGCGACGACGCCGATGGACACCGCCATACCCACTGACGCCAGGGCAAGTGCCGGCGCCGCAACCGGTCTCAGCTGCGTCACCCGGGTGGTCAGACCGCCCTCGGCCAGGATGATCGCCAGCGCGACGTAGCCGAGGACGGTGGCCAGGTCCGCGTCGTCGAAGACGATGCCGAGCCCGTCCTCGCCGAGCGCGATGCCGAGGAAGAGGTACAGCAGCAGACCGGGAACGCCCAGGCGAGCGGCCAGTCGCACGCCGACCACGGCGACGAGCACGATCGCCGACCCGAGCAGGATGACGACCGACAGCTGGTCGGTCGTCATGATCGAGGAACTGTCGTCAGGAGGCGACCGGCCGTCATCGTGTCGTCGGCGTCAGCGGTTGCCGACGGCAGCCCCCAGGGCCGCATAGATCTCGCGGGTGGCCGTGGATCTGTTGAGCGTGTAGAGGTGTAGCCCTGGGGCACCCGCGGCGAGCAGGTCGTCGGCCAAGGCAGTGGTGATCTCGACGCCGAGCCGGCGGACCGCGTCCGGATCGTCGCCGAGAGCCGCGAACCGCGCCGTGAGTTCGTCCGGCAGCGCCGCACCGGAGAAGGCAGCGAAGCGCGAGATCTGGGCCAGATTGGTGACGGGCATCAGCCCCGGGATGATGGGCAGGTCGCACCCGTGCCGTGCCGCGCGTTCGACCAGCTCGAAGTAGTCCCGGGCCCGGAAGAAGAACTGCGTGATCGCGAAGTCCGCACCGGCGTCCTGCTTGCGCGCCAGCGCGACCGCGTCGGCCTCCAGATCGACCGCCTCGGGATGCTTGTCCGGGAAGGCGGCCACGCCGACGCTGAAGTCGCCCAGTGAACGGATGAGCCGGACCAGCTCGTCGGCGTGCGCGAGCCCGCCGGGATGCTGCACCCACGGCTGCCCGGGTCCGCCGGGCGGATCGCCGCGCAGCGCCAGGATGGTCCGCACCCCGGCGTCGGCGTACTGGGCGACCACCGCCCGCAGCTCGTCGGGGCTGGCCCCGACACAGGTCAGGTGGGCGACCGGGGTCATCGTCGTCTGCTGCGCGATCCGCGCGGTGACCCGGACCGTCCGGTCCCGGGTACTGCCACCGGCGCCGTACGTGACCGACACGAACGTCGGACGCAGCGGCTCCAACTCCCGCAGCGCCTGCCACAACGCGCGTTCGCCCTCATCGGTCTTCGGCGGGAAGAACTCGAACGAGAAAGAACGTCCGCCCGCCGCGATCACGTCACGAACCCTCGGCTGCGGCGGCTGATGGGAGGGCACGCGAGCAGGATAGGTGCTCCGGTGGCGGCTGACCGGTACAGCCGTACCCTCGCCCCTGTGAGTTCCCTTGATGCCGCTGACCTGCGGGTCCGGGTGCAACAGCATCTCGACGGCGTCTTGGCGGCCCACCTGCCTGCTCTCGGCGAGATCTCCCCTGATCTGCTTCCCCTGCTCGCCGCCCTGCGCGACCTGCTGGCCGGCGGCAAACGGCTGCGACCGGCCTTCTGCTACTGGGGCTGGCGCGGCGCCGGGCAGCCGGACTGTGACCAGGTCGTGGCCGCAGCGGCGTCCCTGGAACTGCTGCACGCGTGCGCCCTGCTGCACGACGACGTGATGGACGGCTCCGACACCCGCCGGGGACAGCCGGCCGCCCACCGCCGATTCGCCGCATTGCACGACCGGCAGGCCTGGCAGGGATCCGCCGACCGGTTCGGCGTGGGCGCGGCGATCCTGTTGGGTGACCTGTGTTTGTCGTGGGCCGACGAGGTCCTGCTCGGCTGCGGCCTGCCTGGCGCCCGACTCGCTGCGGCCAAGCGGGTCTACGACACGATGCGGACCGAGCTCATGGCCGGCCAGTACCTCGACCTGCTCGAACAGGCTCGCTGTACCGCGACGGTCGAAGGCGCGTCGCGGGTGATGCGATTCAAGACCGCGAAGTACACGGTGGAACGGCCGCTGCACCTCGGCGCGGCGCTGGCCGGCGGTTCGGCTGCCCTGCTGACCGCGTACAGCGAGTACGGCTTGCCGCTGGGCGAGGCGTTCCAACTGCGCGACGACGTCCTCGGCGTGTTCGGAGATCCGCAACGGACCGGCAAGCCGGCCGGTGACGACCTGCGCGAGGGCAAGCAGACGATGCTGGTGGCCTTCGCGCTGGCCGCCGCCGACGCCCGGCAGGCCAGCCGGCTGCAGCAGTTGCTCGGGGATCCCGGCCTGTCCGACGCCGGCGTCGACAGCGCGCGCGAGCTGATCGTCGCGACCGGGGCGCTCGACCTGGTCGAGCGGCGGATCGCCCAGCTCGCCGACCGCGCCGTTGCCGCGCTCGAGACCGGTCCTGTCGCAGCCGAATCCGCGGCTGCGCTGCGGGAACTGGCGGCCGTCGCCACGGTCCGCGTGGGCTGACTGCCGATGCGCACGGTCACCGGCCCGACCGACCGGGTCGTCATCGTCGGCGCGGGACTCGGCGGCCTGTCGGCGGCACTGCGGCTGGCCGGGGCCGGCCGGCAGGTGACGGTACTGGAACGCAGCAGCGTCCCGGGGGGACGCGCCGGGCTGTGGGCGCCGGGCGGCTATCGCATCGACACCGGGCCCACCGTGCTGACCATGCCCGACCTCATCGCCGACGCTTTCGCCTGTGTCGGTGAGGAACTGACCGACTGGCTGGACCTTCGGCCGGTGGATCCGCTCTACCGGGCATTCTTCGCCGACGGCACGCAGCTGGACGTCTATACCGA
This sequence comes from Actinomycetota bacterium, assembly GCA_004297305.1. Lineage (NCBI taxonomy): Bacteria > Bacillati > Actinomycetota > Actinomycetota bacterium. Next base: position 108,408 of record SCTR01000002.1, on the reverse strand, counting down.
CCTCGACGCGATGGCCGAGCAGGTGGCGACCGTCATCAGCCCGGACGAGGCAGCCGGCTACCGCCGCTACGTGGCCTTCCTGCACCGGCTGTACCGCCTGGAGATGGACGCGTTCATCGACCGCAACGTCGACTCGCCCTGGGACCTGCTGCGTCCGCAGCTGGCACCGCTGGTCGCCGCGGGCGGCTTCCGCCGGCTGGCCGGCAAGGTCGCGCAGTACCTGAAAGATCCACGCACCCAACGGATCATGTCGTTCCAGTCGATGTACGCCGGGCTGTCGCCGTACGACGCGGCCGCGCTGTACGCGGTCATCGCCTACATGGACTCGGTGGCCGGCGTGTACTTCCCGGTCGGCGGCATGCACGCGGTGGGCGAGGCGATGGCCGCCGCGGCCACTCGCCACGGCGTCGACATCCGGTACGACACCGAGGTCGTCCGCGTCGAGAGCCGCTCCGGCCGCGCGGTCGCCGTCCACACCGCGGCCGGTGAGCGCGTGCCGCTGGACGTGATCGTCCTCAACGCCGACCTGCCGGTGGCCTACCGCGATCTGCTCGGCCACACCCCTGCCCGGGTCCGCCGGCTGCGCTACTCCCCGTCGTGTGTCCTGCTGCTGGCCGGATCGACCGCGACGTACTCCCGGACCGCGCACCACAATCTTCATTTCGGCCGCCAGTGGCGCGGCGTCTTCGACGACGTCATCAAGCGCGGCCGGCTGATGGCGGACCCGAGTTTCCTGGTGAGCAATCCGACCCGGTCGGATCCGGCCCTGGCCCCCGCCGGGCACCAGATCTACTACGTGCTGGCACCGGCCCCCAACCTCGATGCCGACATCGACTGGGCGGCAACCGGACCCCGCTACCGCGAGGAGTTGCTCGCCGTGCTGGAGGCCCGCGGCTATGTCGGGTTCGGCGACGCCATCGACGTCGAGCGGACCGTGACGCCGTGGGACTGGGAACGGCAGGGTTTCGAGCGGGGTACGCCGTTCGCCGCGGCCCACACGTTCTGGCAGACCGGCCCGTTCCGGCCACCGAACCTGTGGGGCGACAACGTCGTGCTGGCCGGATCCGGCACCGTCCCCGGGGTGGGGGTGCCGATGGTGGTCATCAGCGGCCGGCTGGCCGCCGAACGCATCATCGGCCCGAGCGGGGTGGTCGGTTCCCGCCCCCGGCCCCGCCGAGCTAGCGCGCGGTCACCGCTGCGCGCCCGGCCACGTGCGGTCGAGGAGCCGGCACCACCCGTCACGCGCTGACGTGACACTGCGACGCCTCGTGACATGAGACACAACCGAGACAGAGCCGGGACGCGGTCGCGAAGGTAGGATCCGCTCGTGCAGCCGGCCGCGCGTCCTGACGAACCGGCCCTCGACGAGCCGTGGCTGTCCTTCCTGCTGCGGTACGCCCTGCCCGGGATGCTCGCCACGTGCCTGATCGCCGTCGGCGCATTCGGGGTGGGCTGGCTGCCGCTGACGACCGACCTGGTCGACAACCCCGCCGTCGACGTCCTGCGCACCTCCGGACCCGGGACGCTGCTGTCGCGGGTGATGGTCGTGGTCGGCGTCGCGATGCTGCTGCAGTCCTGGCTGGTCGTCGGCTACGACCTGCTGACCGGCCCCCGGCAGGATGTACGCCGGCTCACCGCGGTGCTCGCCGCCTGGTGCGCCCCGCTGGTCCTGGTACCGCCGCTGTTCAGCCGTGACGTCTACTCGTACTACGTGCAGGGCAAGCTCATGGTCGGCGGCCTGGACCCGTACAGCGCCGGCGTCGCGCAGGTCCCGGGGTGGTTCAGCGACGGCGTCGACCCGATGTGGGGCGAGGCCCCGACGCCGTACGGGCCGGCCTTCCTGCTCGTCGAACGGGGCGTAGCCCGGTTCGTCGGCGACGACGCCTACCTCGGCGGGCTGGTGTTCCGGCTGGTGGCCGTCGCCGGCGTCGCGCTGCTGGCCTACTACCTGCCGCGGCTGGCCTTCGCCGGCGGTATCGATCCGGGCAAGGCACTGTGGCTGGGCGTGCTCAACCCGTTGGTGATCATGCATTTCGTGGCCGGGGCGCACAACGACGCACTCATGGTCGCGCTGCTCGTCGCGGGTCTCGCGCTGGCCGCGGAGGGCCGCGCTCCGGCCGGCGTCGTCCTGGTGACCTGTGCCGCTGCGGTCAAGCCGATCGCGCTGATCGCGCTGCCCTTCGTCGGCCTGCTGTGGGCCGGCACGCGAGCGTCGTGGCGGCACCGGATACTCGCCTGGGCCAAGACGGTGGCCGTGTCCACCGGGGTCTTCGCCGGCCTGATGCTCGTGGCCGGCGTCGGCCTGGGCTGGATCGGCGCGCTCACCACGCCCGGCAGCGTGCGCACCTGGCTGTCGCCGTCGACCAGCCTCGGCATGCTCGGCGGCGACCTGCTGTCCACGATCGGCCTGACCGAGACCAACGACGGCGCGGTGACCGTCGTCCGGCTGCTGGGGATCGCCGCCGCGGTGGTGATCCTGGTCCGCCTCGCGGTACGCCCCGCCGGTCGTACGGCGGTACGGGGCGCGGCGCTGGCCCTGCTGACGGTCGCCCTGCTGGGTCCCGCGCTGCAGCCGTGGTATCTGCTGTGGGCGCTGCCGCTGTTCGCCGCATCGGGCCTACGGCCCCGCGAGCTGCGCGCCACGATCGCGCTGACCGCCTGTTTCGTGATCTTCGGTATCGCCGAGACCAGCGCCACCGCCGACTCCCTGCTCGACCTCTCCGACGGTGTCTCGATCGTGGCCGCCGTCGTCGTGGTCATCCTCGTCGTGCTCGCCAGCCCACGGGAACGCGCCTTGATCCTCGGCGAGTCGTTCGCCGCGGGCCTGCTCCCGGAAGACCGTCCCGCCCAGGCCCGACAGCAGCGATTGGTGATCCGCAGTGCTTGACGCCGAAGCGCCCCGTAGGACTGCCGGCGGTCGCGTCACGCTGGTCGCCCTGGACCGCACCTGGGACGGCGCCCAGCGGGTGCTCACGTCGCGACTGCTCCCCCGCCACGAGGGTCGGCGAGTGGCCCTGGAGTGGGTGCTGACCCGGCTGCTGGTCCTCGGCCTGCTCATCGGCACACAGCAGACGATCATCAACGACGTCCTCTACTACGCCCGCAATGTCGCGGGCATGGTCGAGGGCGGCTCGCTGGAACTGACGCTGCGCGAGTATCCGCTGCCGGTGCTCGGTGTGCTGACACCGCCGTGGCTGGTGTCGTTCGGCAGCGAGAACGTCTACCTGGTCCTGTTCATCGCGTTCATGTTCGCCGTCGACGCCGCCTTCACGATCCTGTTGTTCCGCAGTGCGGGACGACGGCAGTCCACCGCGGTCACGTTGTGGCTGCTGGCAGGTCCGGCGCTCGGGCCACTGGCGATCACTCGCTTCGACCTGCTGACCGGCGTCCTGGTCGGCGCCGCCCTGCTGGTCCTGCTGCGCCGGCCGGCGTGGTCCGGGGCCCTGGTGGTGGTCGGAGCCGGTCTGAAGCTCTGGCCGATCATCCTGGTGCCGATGCTGGCTGCCCGGGTGGCCGGCCGGGTCCGCGTCCTCGTCGGCGCCGGGGTCACCCTCGCCGTCATCGCCGTCGGCTGCCTCGCCGGTGCCGGGCTGACGCGGTCGCTGTCGCCGTTGACCTGGCAGAGCGAACGCGGCCTGCAGATCGAGTCGGTGCCGGCCCTGCCGCTGATGATCGGCTGGGTCACCGACTCCTCTCGCTGGCACACCTACTTCAGCAACTACGTGTCGATGGAGATCTCCGGACCCGGCGACCGGCTGATGCTGGCGCTGGCCAATCTCGCCATGCTCGGGGCGATCGGGCTGCTGGCGGTGCTGTCGTACCGGGCCTGGCGGATCGGCCGCGCGTTGACGCCGGTCACCGTGGGGTGGTTCCTGCTGGCCGGCATCGGACTGCTCATCGTGACCAACAAGGTGTTCAGCCCGCAGTACCTGTTGTGGCTCAGCCCGGTTGCCGTCGCGCTGGTCGCGGTGAGCAGCCGCCACGACGTGGCGGCGCGGCGGTGGACCCTGGCGCTGTTCGGCCTCGGGATCCTCACCCAGGTCATCTATCCGGTCACCTACCTGTGGCTCACCACGCCGTACTGGGCCAACCCGCTCGGCGTCTCGATGCTCGCTGTCCGCAACCTCGTCCTGGTGGGACTCGTCGGGTACGCCGTCGGCCGCGCCTGGGTCGGCACGCGACGGCCGGGCCGCAGCCGTGCCACTGCGGACAGCACCAGTCAGGCCGGCGCCACTCAGGCCAGCGTCGTGCTCACCGACCGCAGTGGCCAGGCTGCGCCGGCGGGTGCCGACGAGCCGGACGCGATCGGTTCCCGCTGACGTCGCACTGCTGCAGGAACGCCGGCCGGGCGGCAGGATCGGCCCGGTGAGTACCCGAGCGTTGGACGCGGCCGGCATCGTCGAGCCCCGCCTGCGGGCCTCCTACGAGCAGTGCCGGCGACTCCACCTGGCGCACGGCAAGACGTACTACCTGGCGACGCTGCTGCTGCCACCGGCCAAGCGCCCGTACGTCCACGCGCTCTACGGTTTCGCCCGGTACGCCGACGAGATCGTCGACGAGCTGCACCCCGCCACCGGTGTCGCCGAGCGCGCCGCCCGACTGGCCCGGTTGCGCGACGCGTTCTTCGCCGACCTCGACCGCGGCTGGTCCGACCACGTCGTGCGTCGCGCGGTCGTGGACACCGTCGTGCGGTGGGAGCTGCCGCGGTCCCATTTCGAGGCGTTCCTGGAATCCATGGCGATGGATCTCACGGTGACGTCGTACGACACGTACGCGGACCTGCTCCGCTACACCTACGGCTCGGCCGCGGTCATCGGCCTGCAGCTGGTCCCGATCCTGGGACCGACCCGACCCGAGGCCTACGAGTACGCGATGGACCTCGGGTTGGCGTTCCAGTTGGCGAACTTCATCCGCGACGTCGGCGAGGACCTCGACCGGGGTCGGGTGTACCTGCCGCTGGACGAGCTCGCCGCGCACGGCGTGGACCGCGCGATGCTGCAGCGGCGGCAGGTGACCCCGCAACTGCGGGCCGCGCTGCGCGACCAGGTCGCCCGGGTACGGGCACTGGCCGAACGGGCCCGCCCCGGCGCGGCGATGCTGCACCCGTCGTCGCGGCCGTGCGTCGATGCGGCCCGGATCCTCTACTGCGGCATCGTCGATGCGGTCGAAGCGGCCGACTACCAGGTCTTCGACCGCCGGGCAGCCGTACCGATGTCGCGGCGGCTCGGCGTCGCGCTGCCCGCCTGGCTTCACGCGGTCCTGGCCCGGCGGCGGTTCGGCACCGGCCCGCAGCCCGCGGTCAGCGCCGCCGGTCGCTGACCGGGCGGGCGCGTCGCCCGCCCAGCGCCCGGATGACCCAGGACCGCGGCGGTCCGGCGTACGGCGTGCGCTGCACACCGCGACGGCCCCAGAGAACCCAGAGCACCAGCGTGAGCAGGATCAAGGCGAAGCCGAACAGCAGATCCTCGACGGGCGCGAACATCACCCGGCCGTCGCCCAGCAACGGCGGCCGCTGACCGGCCGGGCTGGTCGAACCGACGATGGCGGCGCCGTCGTAACGCACTGTCCCGGTCGCGGTGAGCACACCGTTCACGATCAGCTGGAAACAGCAGATGATCGCGTACGACACCCAGAACACCCGCCGCCGCAGCAGCCGCGTCCGGGCCACCACGAGGTCGAACGCGGCCACCGCGACGACCGCGATAACCGCTGCGGCAGTGTAAGTCACGGGGACTCGTCCTCGTCGCCGACCGACCAGCCGCGCACCGACCGGACAGCCTCGAACGTGAGGATCGCGGCAGTCGGGACGACGAGGAAGAACAGCCCTTCCTCGATCGGCAGCCCGCCGGGCAGCACGATCCCGACGATGCGGGCGGCGTCGAAACTCCAGTGCCCGGCTGCCACGGCAGCAAGATCCCAGGCCCCGAACACCACTACCACGGGCACGACGGCCAGCAGCAGGCGCCGCCACCGCTGCAGCACCCGGGTCCGCAACGCGATCTCCAGCCACACCGACGCGGCGAGCACCCCGGCCAGCACGAGCAGGTACGTCGCGCGCATCCGGCTGCTCGGTCAGTCCTGGCCGGCCGCGGCGCGCAACCGGCTGGACAACTCGCGGGCCGCCGCGTACGGATCGGCCGCCTCGGTCAAGGCGCGGACGACGACGGCCCGCCGCGCCCCGGCGTCCAGGACCGCCCCCAACGTCGACTCGTCGACGCCGCCGATGGCGAACCAGGGCCGCGCCGGATCCGCCGCCGCGACCTGCCGTACCAGCGGCAGCCCCGGGGCGGGCCGGCCGGGCTTGGTCGGGGTCGGCCAGCACGGGCCCACCGCGACGTAGTCCACGGCAGGCTCGCGCAGCGCTTCGGCGGACTCGTGCCACGCGTGGCTCGACCGCCCGACGAGCATCGCCTCCCCCACGATCCGGCGTGCCACCGGCACCGGCAGGTCGTCCTGACCGAGGTGCAGCACGTCGGCAGCGGCCGCGACGGCCAGGTCGGCGCGGTCGTTGACCGCGACCAGCGCCTGGTGCCGGGAACACGCCGCCGTGACCGTGGCCAGGGCGGCGAGCTCGTCGCGGGCCTCCATGCCCTTCTGCCGCAGTTGCACGATGTCGACGCCCCCGGCCAGCACGGCGTCGAGGAATTCGGGCAGGTCGCCGGTGGCCTGCCGGGCGTCGGTGCACAGGTACAGCACGCTGTCGGCCAGTCGGGCGGCCCGTTCGTCGCGATCGCGGGGGCCGGGCACCCGGTCATCCTGCCCGGCGTACCCTGATGCGACCACGGGAGCCCACCCGAGTGGGCTGAGAGAGGGGCTGGCGCCCCTGACCGTCGAACCTGATCCGGGTCATGCCGGCGAAGGGAGCGTCGTGTTCCGCGACGACGCCGGATCCGCCGACGTCCTGGTCGTCGGCGGCGGTGTGATCGGCCTGTCGTGCGCCTGGCTGCTGGCCCGCGGCGGCGCGGAAGTCACCGTGGTGGATCCCGCGCCGGGCCAGGGCACCTCGTACGTCGGTGCCGGGATGCTGGCCGCGGTCACCGAGCACCACATCGGTGACGAGCGAGGCCTGGACCTGGCCGTTCGGTCCGCGGCCCGCTGGGCCAGCTGGGCGCCCGCGGTCGAAGCGGCCAGCGGCCTGCCGGTCGGCTACCGCACCGACGGCACGCTCGTCGTCGCCGTCGACGACGACGACCGCGCCGAACTCGGACGGGTACGGCAACTGCACGACCGCTACCGCCTCCCCAGCCAGTCGCTGACCACCCGCGAAGCCCGGACGCTGGAGCCGTTGGTGGCCCCGGGCATCAGCGCGGCCCTGCTCGTGCAGCACGACACCTCCGTGCACAACCGGCTGCTGCTGGCCGCCTTGCAGCGGGCGGCCCGCGACGCGGGGGTGCGATGGCAGCCGGCGGCGGTCGAGACCGTGCTGTCCTCGCCGCGGGGCGTGACCGGAGTACGGCTGGTGACTGGAGCGGAGCTGTACGCCGACACCACGGTGGTGGCCACCGGCGTCGCGGCAGCCGGGCTGCCGGGACTCCGCGACGTCGTCGTGCCCGTCCGCGCCGTCCGCGGCGAGATCCTGCGACTGGCGACCACCGGCAGCAGCGGGCCGGTACTGACGCACACCCTGCGGGCCCTGGTCCACGGCTACCCGGTGTACCTGGTCCCCCGAGCCGACGGCGAGGTCGTCGTCGGCGCGACGACCGACGAGCGGGGCCAGGACGTGACGGTGTCCGCCGGCGGGGTCTTTCAGCTGCTGCGGGACGCCCGGGCGGTGCTGCCGGTCGTCGGCGAACTGCAGCTGGTCGAGGCGCGCGCGGGACTGCGTCCGGTCACCCCCGACCACGTGCCGCTCGTCGGCCCGGCCGGTCCGGGTCTGGTCCTGGCGACCGGGCACGGCCGCAACGGGATCCTGCAGTCCCCCACCACCGCCGACGCCGTGGCCGGCTGGATCCTCGACGGGACCTTGCCGGACGACGCGGCGGCCACCGATCCGTTGCGCTTCACCCCCGCAGGAGTACGGGCATGACCGACATCACGGTGCGGCTCAACGGTTCCGACCGGGCGCTGGCTGCCGGCTCGACGGTCGCCGCCGCGGTGGCGACGCTGACGACCACCCGCGCCGGGGTGGCCGTCGCCGTCGACGGAGTCATCGTGCCGCGGACGCAATGGCCGAGCACGGTGCTCACCGACGGCGCCGAGGTGGAGGTCCTCACGGCGGTGCAGGGTGGTTGAGTCCGCCGCAGCATCGACCGACGTGACCACCGACTCCGAGCCGCTGGTCATCGCCGGGCAGCCCCTCGCGTCACGGCTGATCATGGGTACCGGCGGGGCGCCGAACCTCGCGCTGCTGCGCGACGCCCTGCAGGCCTCCGGTACGGCGCTGACCACCGTGGCGATGCGGCGGGTCGACCCCGCGTCCCGCGGTTCGGTGCTGGCTGTCCTGCGCGAGTTGGGAATCGCCGTGCTGCCCAACACGGCCGGCTGCTTCACCGCCGGGGAGGCCGTGCTGACCGCCCGGCTGGCGCGAGAAGCGCTGGGCACGAACTGGGTGAAACTCGAAGTCGTCGCCGACGAGCACACCCTGCTACCGGATCCGGTCGAACTGCTCGACGCCGCCGAGACGCTGGTCGGTGACGGTTTCGTGGTCCTGCCCTACACCAACGACGACCCGGTCCTGGCGCGGCGGCTGGAACAGCTCGGCTGCGCCGCGGTGATGCCGCTGGGAGCGCCGATCGGATCGGGCATGGGGATCCGCAACCCCCACAACATCGAACTGATCACCGCGGCGGCCACCGTCCCGGTCGTGCTCGACGCGGGCATCGGGACGGCATCGCAGGCCGCCCAGGCGATGGAACTCGGCTGCGACGCCGTGCTGCTGGCCTCCGCGGTCACCCGGTGCGACGACCCGGTGCGGATGGCCCGCGCGATGCGCGCGGCGGTGCAGGCCGGCTACGACGCCCGTCGGGCGGGCCGGATCGAGGTACGCCGGTACGCCCGGGCATCCAGCCCGGCGGCGGGCCGCGCCGCCTGGTGAGCAACGGCCGCGGATCCGGCACGTCGCGGCTCCCCGGTCCGCGGCGCCGACGAACGTAGACTCGCGCCATCATGGAGACGACCGCGCGCGACGCGCTCGTCGACCGCGTGGTCGACGGTCGCTACCGGGTGCGGCATCGGCTGGCGCGCGGCGGGATGGCGACCGTCTACGAAGCGACCGATCTGCGGCTGGACCGCACGGTGGCGTTGAAGGTCATGCACCCCGGCCTGGCCGAGGATCCCGGTTTCGTCGCCCGGTTCCAGCGCGAGGCCAAAGCGGCCGCCCAGCTGTCCCACCCGCACGTGGTCGCGGTGTTCGACCAGGGCCGCGACGGCGACCTGGTGTACCTGGTCATGGAGTTGGTCGCCGGCCGGACGGTCCGCGACGTCCTGCGGGCCCATGGGCCGCTCACCGCAGAACAGGCGCTGACCGTGCTCGACCCGGTGCTGGAGGCGCTGGTCGCCGCCCACGCCGCCGGTTTCGTCCACCGGGACATCAAGCCGGAGAACGTGCTCATCTCCGACCGGGGCCAGGTCAAGGTCGCGGACTTCGGCCTGGCCCGGGCGGTCTCGTCGGTCACCAGCAGTTCGACGCAGGGCGTCCTGATGGGGACCGTCGCCTACCTGTCGCCGGAACAGGTCGAGCGCGGCATCGCCGATCCCCGATCCGATGTGTACGGCGCCGGGATCCTGCTGTACGAGATGGTCACCGGGGCCGTCCCCCACGGCGGTGCCACGCCTCTCGCGGTGGCGTACCAGCACGTACACGCCGACGTACCGCCACCGTCGGTGGTTCGTGCGGACCTGCCGCGGCAGGTCGACGAGTTGGTGACCCGCGCGACGCGGCGCGACCCAGACGAGCGCTTCCCCGACGCGGCGGCGTTCCTGCGGCAGGTCCGGACCGTCGCCGCCTCGCTGCCGGCGGCGACCCCGCTGGACGTCGACGACGGCCAGACCACGCTCGTGGTCGACCTGAGCGGCCCTGCCGCGGTCGGGCTCGGGCACGCCACCACCCGGACGGCGACCCAGACGTCCCCTCAGCCTCGCCGCCCGCAGCCGCAGCCCGGTGGCCCGGTCCCGCCGGTCCGGCAACCGGCAGCCCCGTTCCGCCGCCGGCGATGGGGCGGCATGGTCATCGGCCTGGTCGTGATCGCGTTGCTCGTCGCTACCGCGTCGTACGGCGGCTGGTGGCTCGCGGCCGGCCCCGGGCGCTCGATCGACGTCCCAGGCCTGCTGGACAAGCCGCGCGACGCCGCCGAAGCCGCCCTCACCGACCTGGGCCTGGTCATGGCCGTTGCCGGCCAGGAGTACAGCGAGACGATCGCCAAGGACCATGTGGTGCGCACCGATCCGGCGGGCGGCAGCGTGGTGCATCCCGGCGACACCGTGTCGGTGACCCTGTCGGCCGGCCAGGAGCGTTACGGCGTCCCCGACGTCACCGCCAAGTCCGTCGCCGACGCGACCGCCGCACTGACGGCGGCCAACCTGCAGGCCGGGCAGGTCACCGAGAAGTACGACGAATCGGTGCCGGCCGGATTGGTGATCGCCAGCGACCCGGGCAAGGGCACGGCTCTCAAACCCGGGACGCCGGTGAACCTGACGGTGTCCAAGGGGCCGAAGCCGGTCCCGGTCCCCAACGTCGCCGGCAAGGACCAGGCCAGCGCCACGGCGCTGCTGCAGAAGGCCGGCCTGGTCGTCAGCGAGGTCCGCGAGGACTACTCGGCCACCGTCGCCGCGGGTTCGGTCATCGGGACCGACCCGGCCATCGGGACGACGCTGAACAAGAACAGCGGCGTCGCCCTCATCGTGTCCAAGGGCCCACCGCCGGTGCCCGTGCCGAACGTCGTGGACATGCCCCGCGAGCGTGCGGTCAGCCTCTTGGAGGGCAAGGGCTTCAAGGTGGTCGAGCACGAGGGACTGGTCACTCCGCTGGACCGGGTGTGGTCCCAGGACCCCGCGGGCGGCACGCTGGTCCCGCCCGGCTCGACGATCACCCTCACCATCGTCTGACCGCCGTCGGCTCCCCGCCCGGGCGCGGTGACCGCGCCTGACGACACCGGGCGCCGGCCGGGTCGACGCCTCGCGGGTCGGCGTCGTACGCTGCGCGCGTGCACGCGTCGTGGTGGTTTACCTATGGTGACGCGCCCGGGACCGTCCGGGCGGGCCGCCGGGTAGTCCACGCCTGACCCGGCACCCCGCCCCCACCACGAGCCCCGAGCCGATCGGCCGGGGCTCGCGCCATGCCCGGACCGGTCGACCCGGACCGACCGTCCAGGAGTAGTCATGGTCGTCGTCATGTCGCCGCACGCCACCGCGGACGATGTCGAGGCGGTCGTCGCGCACGTGCGCGCGGCCGGCGTCGACGCCTTCGTCAGTCGCGGCGAGACCCGCACGATCGTCGGACTGGTCGGGGATCCCGACCGGCTGTCCGGCGTGGATCTGCGGGCACTCGCCGGTGTGGCCGAGGTCGTCCGGGTGTCCACGCCGTACAAGCTGGTCTCGCGCGACCACCACCCGGACATGTCGACGGTATACGTCGGACCGGCCGGCAACCGGGTCCCCATCGGACCGGACACCTTCACCCTGATCGCCGGACCCTGCGCGGTGGAGACCCCCGAGCAGACGTGGCAGGCCGCGCAGATGGCACAGTCGGCCGGCGCGACGTTGCTGCGGGGCGGCGCGTTCAAGCCGCGCACGTCGCCGTACGCCTTCCAGGGTCTGGGCCGTGAGGGCCTGACGATCCTGGCCGAGGCCGGCCGCCGCAGCGGGCTTCCCGTGGTCACCGAGGTCGTCGACGCCGCCGACGTCGAGGTCGTGGCCGCCCACGCCGACATGCTGCAGGTCGGGACCCGCAACATGGCGAACTTCGCTCTGCTGCAGGCGGTCGGCGATGCCGGCAAGCCGGTCATGCTGAAGCGCGGGATGAGCGCGACGATCGAGGAATGGCTGATGGCCGCCGAGTACATCGCGCAGCGCGGCAATCTCGACATCGTGTTGTGCGAGCGCGGCATCCGGACCTTCGAGACCGCGACCCGCAACACCCTGGACATCGCCGCGGTCGCCGTCGCGCACGGGCTGTCGCACCTGCCGGTGGTCGTCGACCCGTCACATTCGGGCGGCCGGCGCGATCTGGTGGTGCCGCTGTCGCGAGCGGCGATCGCGGTCGGCGCCGACGGGATCATCGTCGACGTCCATCCCCATCCGGAGAGCGCTCGGTGCGACGGCCCGCAGGCGTTGATCGACAGCGACCTGCGCGCGCTCGCCCAGGCCGTACGCCAGTTCGCCCCGCTGCTGGGCCGCAAGCCGGCCACGGGGCAGTAGCGACAGCGCAGACGCCGCACGAGCGACGGCACAGCCCCGCAACTGCGGCGGCGCCGACCCGCCGGCCGCAGGCGCCCCGTCTTGTGCCCGACCAAGGATTGCCTTACCTTGGAGACGAGCCTGCCGGGAGCGGGCGCGTCGAGGGCAGCGGGAGGTCGCGCATGTACGTGTGCCTCTGCAACGCCGTCACCGACAAGGACGTGCATACCGCCGTCTGCGAGGGCCATCGAACCGTCGAGGCCGTAGCGGAGCGGACGTACGCGACCAGTGGGTGCGGCGCCTGTACCGAACGGGTGTGCGAGTTGGTGGCGGCGCTGACCGAGCTGCACGACGGCGGGCGACTCGTCGGGCCGCACCGGACCTCGGCTGCCTGAGCGGACATTCGATCGAAAAGCCAGCCGCGCGAGGCCGGACAGCGGCTCCTCGCGTCCACTCGTTCGGGCTGGGCCGGCGCGCTAGAGTCCCGTCCATGCAGGGTGATCCGCGCGTCCTCGAGCTTCTCAACGACCAGCTGTCCGGCGAGTTGACCGCCATCAATCAGTACTTCCTGCACGCGAAGATGCAGGAGAACTGGGGTTTGGTGAAGCTCGCCAAGCACACCCGGCACGAGTCCATCGACGAGATGAAGCACGCGGAGACGATCACCGATCGCATCCTGTACCTGGACGGCCTGCCGAACTACCAGCGGCTGTATCCGCTACGGATCGGCCAGACCGTGCCCGAGCAGTTGCGAGCCGACCTGGCGGTCGAAGTCGATGCGGTGGAACGACTCCGCACCGGCATCGAGTACATGCGTTCGGTCGGCGACGTGACCAGCGCACGCATCTTCGAGGAGATCCTCGCCTCCGAGGAAGGCCACATCGACTACCTGGAGACCCAACTCGAGCTGATCGAGCGCCTGGGGCTCGGGCTCTACCTGGCTCAGCTCGTCGAACAGCCCGCCAGCTGAGCGGCCATCCCGGCGATGGGCGGCCAGCGATGGATGTTCTCCGAACTCGGCGACACGCTCGCTGAACGCACCGGTCTCTACGCCTCGATCGCGCTGTCGGGTCATACGTTCACCCGCAGCCTGATGCCGCGCACCGTCTTGGGCCAGGCACTGGCGACGGGGATGACCGGTGCCCTGAACTACGGCACCGTCACCGCGATGCAGTCCGCGTACTGGTCGGCGGCCCGCCTCGCGGTATCCGGCGTCCTGCCGGCGGTATGGCCGGCCGGCGAGGACCCGCCACCGCGGCTCGAGCGTCTCATCGTCCACGGCACCAACGTCGCCGCGGTCGCCGCCGGAGCCAGCCTGGAACTCGCCTTCGCCCAGAAGCCGGGCGAGCCGTTGCGGCGGGCAGCCATCCGGACATTCGGCACCCGTATCAGGCGCGCGGCGCTGGCCGGAGCGGTGACCGCCGCCGTACTCGACGCCACCGACGAGGTGGCCGACCGGTTGCATGTCTCCCGGAAGGTCGTCAACTCCGCGGCGATCACCGTCCTGCTGGGATCGGCCATCGCCGGCTGGACGGTCTACTCGCAACGACGGAGGGGCGCCAGATTCGATGCCGAACGCGCGGCGACCGCCACTCCGGCACCGGAAGGCAGCGGGATGGCCGCCGACGACCTGTCGACCGAGGACACCCGGACCTCCGCGCTCATGTCGGGTGCCGCCGGCGTGGCCGCCAGCGTGGGCCTCGTGGCGCTGGGCCGCAGCGAGGAACTGTTCGCCCGGCTGGTCGCCCGCGGACTGCGGCCCGTACTGCCGCACCACTCGGACATCCGGCTGGCCGTCGGCCACTGCCTGGGGCTGGGAATCCTGGTGGGCGGCATCGGATTCGGCATCGAACGCGTCTACCGGTCGACCGAGCAGGCCGGGGATGTCGTGGAAGGCGCCTACAGCGCGCCGCCGGAGGCCGCCACGGTGTCCGGCGGTCCGGGCAGCGCCGTGGACTGGACGACGCTCAGCCGCGAAGGTCGGCGCTTCGTCAACATGGTGTTGTCGCCGCAGGCGATCGCGTCGGTCATGGGCGCCGACAGCGCGCGGCAGCCGGTCCGGGCGTTCGTCGGCCTGGAGTCCGCGCCGACCCCGCAGGATCGGGCCCGGCTGCTGGTCGAGGAACTCGACAGGCTCGGCGGTTTCGAGCGGCAGGTGTTGTGTTTCGCCTCGCCGACGGGGACCGGCTACATCAACTACGTGCTCACCGAGGCGCTGGAGTACCTCACCCTCGGCGACTGCGCGACCGCCGGGATCCAGTACTCGTTGCGCCCGTCGTTCCTGTCCTTGGACCGGGTTCGGGTCGGCCGTGAGAACAACATCGCGTTCTTCCATGAACTGCAACGGAAGTTGCAGACCATGCCGGCTGCTGACCGGCCACGGCTGCTGCTGTTCGGCGAGAGTCTGGGCGCACACACCGCCCAGGACGCCTTCCTGCACCAGGGCACCGACGGCCTGCACCGCGCCGGAGTCGACCGGGCGCTGTTCATCGGGACGCCGGACGGCAGCAAGTGGGCCAAGGGCTGGCGTGCCGACCCGGCCCTGTGCGACCCGGCGGGAGAGGTCGTCGAGGTCGCCTCGTACGACGAGTTCAGCGCGCTGCCGGCCGAGGTCCGCGCTCGCGCCCGTTTCGTGCTGCTCACCCACCACGAGGACCCGATCGGCAAGTTCGGCCCGGAGATCGCCATCCAGCAGCCGTCGTGGCTCGGGCCGGCCCGGACGCGGCCACAAGGCGTTCCGCCGGAGATGAAGTGGCTGCCGTTCATGTCCTTCTTCGTCACCCTGGCCGATGTCCTCAACGCCATGCACGTCGTGCCCGGGGTGTTCGGCAATAGCGGACACGACTACCGGGCCGACCTGCCGGTGTTCACCGGGGCGGTGTTCGGCTTCCAGCCCACGCCGCAGCAGGCCGCGTCGATGGAGAAGGCACTGCGGGACCGCGAGTTGCGCTGGGCCCAGCGGCAGATCGTCGCCGAGCAGCTGGACAAGGCGAAGGCTGCCGTGCAGAAGACCCTCAGCCAGTGGAACGTCCCGGGCAGCGAGGGACTGGACCGGCTGGTCACGCTGGCCGCCAACGATCCGGTCACCGGCGTGGTGGCCCAGACCCCGGGCGCCACCGCGCTGCCGGCCGGTGGCCAATCGCTGGAGCAGACGGCGGCAGCGCCGTAGGTCCGCGCCCGTCACCCGGCCCCCGCTGGTCAGTGCAGTCGGCGATGACCGCATCGAGCGTCATCGGAGAGCCGCGCGCGGCGAGTCAGCCCGACTGCCGGGCCCACGTCGCCTCGTGGCGCAGCAACGCCTGCTTCACGGTGAACCCGTAGGCATAACCTCCCAGGCTGCCGTCGGAGCGGACCACCCGGTGGCAGGGGACGAACGGCGCGACCCGGTTGCGGGCGCACGCACTGCCGGCAGCCCGTACGGCCGTCGGGCTACCGGCCGATGCCGCGAGTTCGGCGTAACTGATGGTGCGGCCGGCCGGGATCGCCCGCATCGCCTCCCACGCCTTGGCCCGGAACGGCCCGCCCGGCTGCAGCACCCGGACCCGGTCCAGCGCGCCGACGTCGCCGGCCGCGTAGTCCGCGACCGCGATCCCGGCGGGCCCGATGTGACGCGACCGCTCGATCGGGCGCCCGGCGAACGCGCCGGCGGCGAAACCGAGCAGGACGACGAGGTCGGCGTACCCGGACAGGACGACGGCACCGTCCTCGGCCGGATCCACGACGATCGCCAGCGGACCAGCGGGCGTGTCCAGGACGTCGGTGAGCAGCGGCTCGCTGGTCATGCTGGTTCCTCCTGCGGGTCGAACGTCCAGAGTTGTTGGGCGGCATAGGAACGCCAGGGCGCCCAGGCTGTCGAGCGGGCCACCAGATCGTGCGGGCCGAGCCCGAGGGACCGAGCCGCGCGCTGCAACCCGGCGTCGCCGACCGGGAAGCTGTCGGGGTCCGCCAGACCACGCAGCGCGACGTACTGCGCGGTCCACGGGCCTACGCCGCCGATCTCGAGCAGCTGCTGGCGGAGCTGCGCCGGCGACGCCGACGCCGTCAGGTCCAGGTCGCCGCGGACCGTTCGCTCGGCGGCCACGACCAGCGCACGAGCCTGCCCCGCGGTGATCCCGGCCGCGGTGAGCCCCGTCGTGCCCAGGGCCAGCACCGTCGCCGCCGTCGGAAACTCCTGGCACACCAGCGGTCCCGGCGGTCCGGCAACGGCCGCCGCACCGCACGCCGAGGCGATCCGGCCGAGGGCCGCCCTGGCCGCCGCGACGCTGATCCGTTGCCCCACAATGGCACGCACCAGTGCCTCCCACGGTGTCGGGGTCACCGGGACACGCAAACCTGGCCGCCGTTGCACGAGCGGGGCGAGCACGGCATCGCGTCGCAACGCGTCGGCGACCGCGAGCGGTGCGGCGTCCAGGTCGAACCAGCGCCGCACGAGCGGCACCAGCGCACCGACGTCGGCGATATCGACGTCGGTCGCGGACACGACCAGCGACTCGGCCGGCTCGTCGAACCGCACGGTGACGCCGGCTGGCCCGTGGGGCAACGGGAGCAGCCGGCTGACCGTGCCGGCCGCGACGTCCACGAGCTCGACACCGGCCACCGCCCGCGCGGCCACGTGGGCCAGCATCGCGGCCACGTCGTACGGCGGTCGCCAGCGCAACCGCAGGGTCAACGGCGATCCACGCTCGACCGGACGCCGTTCGTCGCGCCGCCGCGAGCGGTGCCGCAGTGCCGACGGCGGCAGGCCGAACTCACGCTGCATCACGTCGTTGAACTGCCGGATGCTGGCGAAGCCCGCCGCAAAGGCGATGTCGGACAAGGGCAAGGCGCTCTGCTCGACCAACAGGGCCGCGGTGCGCGCCCGCCGGCTCGACGCCAGCTGCAACGGCCCGACACCGACCTCGGACACCAGGATGCGGTGCAGGTGTCGCGGTGAGACGTGCAGTCGCGACGCCAGCCCTGCCACGCCGCCGTCGTCGGCATCCCCGGCGGCGATGGCCCGCAACGCCCGGGCCGCGAGGTCACCGCGAGCGTCGTACTGCCGCGAACCGGGGGCGGTGTCCGGCCGGCAACGCCGGCAGGCACGGAATCCCGCGGCCACCGCGGCTGCCGGCGAACGAAACGGCCGGACGTTGCGCGACAGCGGGGTTCTGGCCGGGCACACCGGCCGGCAGTACACCCCGGTGGAGGTGACGCCGAACCACAGCCGGCCGTCGAACCGCGGGTCCCGCGCGACCAGCGCCCGGTACGCCGGGTGGTCGTCGGTGAGGGTCGCCGGTTGCGTCACCGCGCCATCCTCACCCGATCGCAGGCCACCGGACTAGCGGATTTCGGACAGGCACCTCGCCTTGGTTGCCGGCCGATCGCGTCAGCGGCGTACCAGCATCTCGGCGATACCGAACGCCAGTTCCAGGGCCTGCACCCGGTTCAGTCGCGGATCGCAGGCGGTCTCGTAGCGGTCGCCGAGATCCTCCGCGGCGACGCCTTCGGTACCGCCGATGCACTCGGTGACGTCGTCTCCGGTCAACTCGACGTGGACACCACCGGGAATCGTGCCCAGCGACCGGTGGACGTCGAAGAACCCTCGCACCTCGTCGGCGACGTCGTCGAAGGAGCGGGTCTTGTGCCCGCTGGGCGCCTCGTACGTGTTGCCGTGCATGGGATCGCAGACCCATACGACCGGATTCCCGGTCGCCTCGATCTTCGACACGATGCCCGGCAGGACGTCACGGACCACCCCGGCGCCCATCCGGGTGATCAGCGTCAGCCGACCGGGGACCCGGTCGGGGTTGAGCCGTTCCACCAAGCCGATCAGATCGTCCGGATCGGCGGTGGGGCCGACCTTGACCCCCACCGGATTGCGGATCGTGGCGGCGAAGTCGACGTGCGCACCGGTCAGTTGCCGGGTCCGCTCCCCCACCCACAAGAAGTGGCCGGACACGTCGTACGGCGTGGCAGTCCGGGAGTCGATGCGGGTCAGGGCCCGCTCGTAGTCCATCGACAACGCCTCGTGGCCGGCGTAGAACTCGACCCGCTTGAATTCCTCGGGGTCCGCGCCGCAGGCCTGCATGAACGACAGCGCCCGGTCGATCTCCCCCGCCATCCGCTCGTAGCGCAGGCCGGCCACGGTCTCGCGGACGAAGTCCTGGTTCCAGGCGTGGACCTGGCGCAGATCGGCGTATCCGCCCTGGGTGAAGGCCCGCACCAGATTCAGCGCGGCCGACGACGCGTGGTACGTCGCGACCAGCCGGCCCGGATCGGGGGTCCGGGCCGTTGCGGTGAACGGCAGTGCGTTGACCGCGTCACCGAGGTACGACGGCAGGACGACCCCGTCACGGGACTCCGTCGGACTGCTGCGCGGCTTGAAGTACTGGCCGGCCATCCTGCCGACCTTGACCACCGGCAGCGAAGCGCCGTAGGTGAGTACCACGGCCATCTGCAGCACGGTCTTCAAGCGGGCGCGGATCGAATCGGCGGTGTTGGCCGCGAACGTCTCCGCGCAGTCCCCGCCCATGAGCACGAAGGCCTCACCTCGCGCGGCCTGCCCGAGTCGGTCGGTGAGTTGGTCGCATTCGCCGGCGAACACCAGCGGGGGCAGCGATCGAAGTTGTCCGAGCGCGGCGCGCAGCGCGTCCTGGTCGGGCCAAGCCGGCTGCTGGGCGGCCGGCAGCTCAGGCCAGTTCACGACGTCGGACACGCCACGAGGGTACGCGCCCGACCTCCTCGGATGCGCCATCCGGCCGTGGGCAGCGGCGACCGCTAGAGTCCGGCGCCATGTGGTTCCCCGGTGCCATCGTCTTGGCCTTCATCGTCGTGATCGCCGTCGTCGCCTTCTTCGTGAAGGGCCGCAACCGCCTCTGACCGACCGGAGGCCGTCGTCAGCATCGCGACACGGCCATAGGTGGCCGCCGCCGGCACCGCGATCGGTCAGCGCCGCGCCGTACGACGGCCCCGCAGCCCGCCGGTCCACGACAGGAAGTCGGCGAGGAAGGCGAGGCCGACGAAGACCCAGCCGATGCCGGTGACGCCGCCCACCACGCTCCAGGCGAACGTGTAGACCAGGGTCGTCCACGGCAGGAACAGCAGTCCCAGCAGCGGCACCACCCAGCCACCGTTGAATGCTGCGTTCACCCGGTCGTTGGCGAAGATCCACGTCAGCAGGAACGCGACCCGGGGACCGATGAGCCCGGCGATGAGGGCAAGGCAGCACATGAGCCGCACCCTAGGGGATGCCCGCAGTCCGAACCGGGCAGCCGGCCGACAAGATCAGCGCGCCGACGGAACACCGTGCGGGACCAGTGGCCGGGCAGGTCGATGGCCGCGTCGGTCAGCGGGCCGAAGCTGGGCGAGACGCCGGCGGCGCGGCCGCGTCGGCAGCGGCCACCGAGGCGAAGAACGCCTCCTCCTGCTGCTGGCGCGGATAGCGCCACAGCACCAGCCCGAGCGCGACGAGCGTCAGCAGCAGCGCGAGCCCGATCGCCGCGCTCTTGCCTTCGGTGAACGCGGTGTTGGCGGCAGCGACGATCTGCGCGGCCTGCGCCTGCGGGAACCCGGTCGCGACCTCCGCGGCACCGGCGTACGACGAACCGATCGTCTGGGCTGCCTGCGATCCGAGCTGCTGAGCCTGCTGCGGTGGCAAGGCCGCGAACGCCTGGGTGAAGTAGCCGGTGTACGCGACGGCGAGCAGCGCGCCCATGGCGGCTTGCACGATCGATCCGCCCAGGTCGCGAGTGAGGTCGAGGAACGCCGAGCCCATGCCGGCCCGGCGTACCGGCAACGAACTCATCAGCGACCGTGACGCCGGAGTCGCGGAGAAGCCGACACCGAGACCGACGAACAGGTAGCCCACGCAGACCCAGGTCACCGACGCGCCCGGCCGCCAGGTCACCAGCATCACCAGGAAACCCAGCGCGACGTTGAGCAGGCCGAGCGCGAAAGTGGCTCGTCCGCCCCGGCGCAGCAGCAACTGACCGGCCACCGGCGCACCCAGCACCATGGCCGCCGCGGCCGGGAGCGCACACAGCGAGGCGTTCAGCGGCTCCATCGCCAGGACGTTCTGGGTGAACTGCTGCCCGATGAACATCGCGCCGATGAGCGAACCGAAGGTGATCATGCCGGCGACGACCGCGACCCAGAACGTGGTGGCCTTCGCCAGCGTCAGGTCGACCAGCGGATGCGGCGCCCGCGTCTGCCGCCAGAAGAAGGCCGCCAGGATGACCAGCGCCACGCCGAAAGCGGTGAGCCACAACGGAGTGAGCCCGCCGCTGACCCGTTCGATGACCAAGACCAGGGCCGCTACGCCGATCACCGACAGCACACCACCGAGGTGGTCGACCCGAGCCGGATCGGTCCGGGTCCGGCCAGGGACCAGGAAGATCCCGAGCACCAGGGCGAGGGCGGCGAACGGCGCTGTCAGCAGGAAGACCGAGCCCCACCAGAAGTGCTCGAGCAGCCAGCCGCCCACGATGGGGCCCAGCGGCGCCATGCCGCCGCCGATCCCCGACCACAGCGCGATGGCTTTGGTGCGCGCCGGTCCCGACCACAAGGCGGTGATCAACGACAGCGTGGTCGGGAACAACAGGCCGGCCGACAACCCGCCGAGGAAGCGATAGGCGGCCAGCAGCTGCGGATCGCTGGCCCACGCCGCCAGCATGGCGGTCGGTATCGACGCCGCCGCACCGATGAGGAACAACAGTTTGCGGCCGTAGCGGTCTCCGATGGCGCCGAAGTACAGCACCGAGCAGGCCAGACCGAGCGAGAACGCATTGGCGACCGCCGTGAGCTGGGTCTGACTCGCCTGCAGTTCCCGGCCGATGGTGGGCAACGCGACGTTCGCGATTCCGAGGTTGATGTTGGCCACGACCGCGCCGAGGATCAACGTGGCCAGGACCAGACCGGCGTGGGCCGGCCTGCGGGCGATATCGGGGACGGTCGGGGCCGGAGCGCTCATGTCCCGAAGAACACCCGCGCCTCCTCGTAGCGGTCCATGGGCACGGTCTTGAGCGTGCCCACCGCGGCTGTGAGCGGCACCGTGCCGACCTCCGTGCCGTGCAGCGCTGCCATCACACCGAACTCGGCGGCGGCCACCGAATCGATGGCGCACAGGCCGAGTCGGGTCGCCAGCACCCGGTCGAAGGCGGTCGGTGGCCCACCGCGCTGCAGGTGGCCGAGCACCACGCTGCGCGACTCGATCCCGGTACGCCGTTCGAGCTGCCCGGCGAGCCGGTCGGCGATTCCGGACAGCTTGACGTGCCCGAACGCGTCGATGCTGTCGTCGCGGGTCACCAGTCCCGTCTCCTGCGGCACCGCTCCCTCCGCGACGCAGACCAGTGGCGCCCGACCCGTTGCGGCACAGGCCGATACCCACGCGGCGACCTCGTCGAGGTCGAAGGGGGCCTCCGGGATCAGCGTCACCGTCGCGCCACCGGCGAGGCCGGCGTGCAACGCGATCCAGCCGGCGTGACGACCCATGACCTCGACCACCAGGGTGCGGTGGTGCGACTCGGCCGTGGTCCGCAGCCGGTCGAACGCCTCGACGGCGATGTTCACGGCGGTATCGAAACCGAAGGTGTAGTCGGTGCCGGACAGATCGTTGTCGATGGTCTTGGGGACGCCGACGACGTCGACGCCCACTCGGGCGAGTTCTGCGGCCACCCCGAGAGTGTCTTCGCCGCCGATGGCGACCAGCGCGTCGATCCCCGCGGCGGCGAGGTTTGCCCGGACCCGCTCGATGCCGTCGGGTAGGGCAGCAGGGTTGGTCCGCGACGAACCCAGGATCGTGCCGCCAACCGATTCGATGCCCTGCACCCGTCGTTCGTCCAGCGGCACCGTGAGGCCCTCCAACGGGCCCCGCCAGCCGTCGGCGAAGCCGACGATCTGCATGCCGTGCACGGCGATGCCGCGCCGTACCACGCTACGGATGACTGCGTTCAGACCGGGGCAGTCGCCGCCGCCGGTCAGGACTCCGACACGCATGCGCGCCACAGTAGCCAGGCCGCCGGCCCCGACACGTCGTCCGCGGCGTTGCCACGCTCAACCGGCGGCTCGCAACTCATTGACATTCAGCCCGACGAGGTTCAGCGGGCCGGCCTTCCGCGGTGACGCTCAGCCGGCCAGTCGCGGCGTGTCAGCCGGGTCGACACCGCGCGCGGGCTCGGCCGACGGGCGCGCACGGTTCTTGGCCGTCTGCGCGTAGATGTCGACGTACTCCTGGCCGGACAGGTGCATCAGCGCGTACACGATCTCGTCGGTGACCGAGCGGACCACGAAACGGTCGGACTGCATTCCCTCGTACCGGGAGAAGTCCATCGGCGCGCCGATCCGGATGCCCACCCGGCGCACGTGCGGCAGGCGTTGGCCTGGCGGCTGGACCTCGTACGTCCCGATCATGGCCACCGGGATGACGGGCACGCCGGACTCCAGCGCGAGGTACGCCACGCCGGTCTTGCCGCGGTACAGCCGGCCGTCCGGGGAGCGGGTGCCCTCCGGATAGATCCCGAGCAGCTCACCTTCGCCGAGGATCCGCAGGGCCGTCGCCAGTGCCGCCTCGGAGGCGCGGCCGCCCGAGCGGTCCAACGGGACCTGCCCGACGCCGGAGAAGAACAGTTTGGTGAACCAGCCCTTGATCCCCGGCGAAGTGAAGTAGTCGGACTTGGCCAGGAAGGTGATCCGGCGGCGGGACACCAGGGGCAGGAAGAAGTGGTCGGAGAACGACAGGTGGTTGCTGGCGATGATGGCCGGCCCCTCGGCAGGGAGGTTCTCCAGGCCCTCGACCCAGGGGCGATACAGCACCCGAAGCCACGGCCCGACGAGGACCCGCTTGAGCAGCCAGTACAGCACCCGCCAGACCTCCTCCGACGGCGCACCCCGCCGATCCGGCTCAGGATAGGCGGTCGGGCCGTACCCGGGCGACAACGCCGCAGCGCCGTCCGACCGGTGTGCCACGATCGGCTCGTCGACTGTCGCGGCTGACCACCGGAGCGGGAGGACCAGCATGCCCCTGCTTCCTGGTGCGGAACCCTTCCGCGGTGGCGACGGCCCGGTCGGCGTCCTGCTCGTGCACGGCTTCACCGGCTCGCCGGCCTCGATGCTGCCGTGGGCGACGTACCTGGTCGAGCAGGGCTTCACCGTGAGCGCGCCCCGGCTGCCGGGCCATGGGACACGGTGGCAGGACATGAACGCGACCCGGTGGCAGGACTGGTACGCCGAGGTCGAACGGGCCTACCTCGCGCTGCGCGAGGTCACTCGGGCGGTCGCCGTCGGCGGCCTGTCCATGGGTGGCACGCTCGCATTGCGGCTGGCGCAACGACATCCGCGCGAGGTCGCCGGGCTGGTCCTGGTCAACCCGTCGGTGTTCACCGAACGCAAGGACCGTTTCGCCCTGCCGGCCGCCCGGTTCCTCCTGCCGTCCGTGCCCGGCGTCGCCAACGACATCAAGCGCGCCGGCGTCGACGAGATCGCCTACGACCGTACGCCGCTGCGCGCGGCGTACTCGCTGTCCCAGTTGTGGTCGGTGGTGCGCGCCGACCTCGGGACGGTCGTCGCCCCGGTCCTCGTCTTTCGCAGCGAGGTCGATCACGTCGTCGAGGCGTCCAATACCGCGTACATACTCGACCACGTGAGCAGTACGGACACGGCCGAGCGCGTGCTGCACGACTCGTTCCACGTCGCCACCCTCGACAACGACGCTGCCGAGATCTTCTCGGGCAGTAGCGATTTCATCGACCGGGTCACCGCAGGCGTACGGGACGGTTGACAGTGGCCCGCGACAACGGACTCGGCCCGGCCTCGTCGTGGGTGGCGCTGGCCGACGTGGACCCGCCGCTGTCCGACCAGGTCCTCGCGGCATTGCGGGACGCCGGGGTCGCGGCGTACGTCGAGCCGGTGCCCGGCGTCACCGGGCCGTACCGGGACCTGCGCCCGCCGAGCCGGCCGACGTCACGGCTGTACGTCGATCGGGCCGCTGCCGACCGAGCCCGGCAGGTCATCGAGGCGACGCTGCCGGGAATGCGCGCGGACTTCCTCGCCGACGCCGCGGCGCGCACCGACCGCGCAGCGATGGAAGCAGCGGAGGTCGACGCGGCCTGGGCGGCGATCGTCGCCGGGTACGCCGACACCGCCGCTCCCCGGACGCCACGGCTGCCGCCGGACACCGCCGTACCGACTGACGGCGAGGATCCTGCCGCCGGAGCCGGGCCGTCGGTCCTCGACAGCCCCGGGTCGGCGGGTGGACCGGCAGGCGCCGCCGAGACGCGAGGGGGCGCACCGACCGACGGTGCCAGCCGACCGGACGGTGCCGCCGACACCGGGCGGGCACGCCCCGGCGACGGACCGCCGGCCAGCGGACTGAGCGGGCGACTGATCCGGCGGGCCCGCCCCGACGGCTCCTCGGATCTGCCCAGCGATCAGCCCGGCTTCGCGTCCCAGCCCGCGGCCGACGCCGGCCGGACCGAGGCCGGACCGCAGGCGGGCAGCCCGGACGACGATCCCGGCGACCACTTCGTCCCGCCCACGCCGCCGCCGCTGCCCCGCGGGGACACCCTGACCCGGTTGGCCTGGGTCGGGGTACTCGGCGGTCCGCTGCTGCTTCTGGTGACGTACCTGCTGGGCTGGCGGCTGGACCGGTACCTGTCGGCGCTGGCGGTCCTTGGCTTCGTCGCCGGTTTCGTGACCCTGGTCGCACGGATGCGGGACGACCGAGGCGACGACGGCCCCGAGGACGGCGCCGTCGTCTGAACGGTCGGCGCCCGTCCGTCGCCGCGCGCCGAGGCGCCCGGTCGTGCCGAACGGCCGGTAGCGGCAGAACGCCGGGGCGGGTCGCTGCGCTGCCGGGCCGAAGGGTGGGCTGACGGTCACCGCCACGCCGTGCGACCATCCACCGGGGCAGGCGGCGAGCGGGGAAGGTGCCAGATGAGTTGTGGGCGGCGATGCCGCGCCGCGCTGCGCCGCGTCCACCGCCGCGTCTCCCGCGCCCAGCTCGACCGCGGCGCAGCGGCAGTCGAGTTCGCGCTCGTCCTTCCTGTCCTCGTCATCTTGGTCTTCGGCGTCGTCGGACTCGGGATCCTGCTGTCGCAGAAGCTTGCACTGTCCAACGCCGCGCAGGCCGCCGCCCGCTTCGGGGTCGTCCGTCCCATCGGCGGCCCGGCGCCCACCTGCGCACAGATAGAAGCGGTCGCCCGGGACGCATTGACCGGGCAACTCGCCATCGCCGCACCAGCGGCCACCGCTGGCTGCAGCACCAACCCGCCCTGCGACGCACCTTCGCCGGGTGCATTCAGCGACCTCACCGTGACCGTGTCGTACGACGTCACGCTGTCGATCCCGTTGGTGCTGAACAACAGCTTCACCCTCACCAGCGCAGCGACCTATCGGTGCGAGTACAAGCCATGACGACCCGGCTCGGCCGCTGGCCGGCCGTGCAGCGCGACGACGGTGCCGTCGCGATCCTTGTCGCCGTCCTCGTCACGTTCGTCCTCGTTCCGCTGGTGGCTTTCAGCGTCGACTTCGGTCTCGCCTACACCGCCCGATCGACGCTGCAGAGCGCTGTCGACGCCGCCGCCCTGGCCGGGGCTAGCAGGATCGCCGCTCTCAGCGACCCGTCTCAACCCTGCTCGACCACACCACCAGCCATTCAGGCCGCCGGCGTCGCCGCAGCAGAAGGCTTCTTCGATACCCATGCGGACAACGGCGGCACTGGTCCCTGGGACCGAACAGTGACGACGGCGTGCGTCGGGGAGACGATGACCGTCCAGGTCGTCGGAACCGGTACGACGGCGGCCGTATTCGGGGGGATCTTCGGCGTTGATGACTACACGGTTGGCCGACAGGCGACCGCTGCAGTCGGGACACCACAAGTGGTGGAAGGCATGCTGCCCTTCTCGTTGTGCCGGCGAGTGCCCGGAGGTGGGCCCGAGGGATTCGATCTCAAGGCACCCGGATGCCCTGGCCTGGTCGTCGGACCAGTCGACGCCGGCGCCATCACCGATTCCGAGGTCGCTTCCTGGCTCGCGAACGGTTTCAGCGCAATCATGGAACTCGACGGACAGACACTCCGGCTGCAATCTCGTGGTCTGCCGGCCGCCGGCACGGGTCCTGACAGCGTCGGCGACGCGCTCGACGAGCTCGTACGGACACAGCGCATTGTCGTGCTCCCCATCTACGGCGCCCCCGCGAATCCCTTGAACGTCACCGGACTGCAGGCAGTGCGGCTCTGCGGCTGGCAGCTGGAGGACAGTCCCACTACCGGGCGCAACAGCAATGAGGTTCCGGGTCATTGCGGCGGCCCATTCCCGACCGGCCCGATGGACACCGATTTCAGCCCTGCCTTACGCCTGACCGCAGCGACGTTGCCCGGCGATTCCGACGGCTACCTGGCAATCGCCGACGTGACGGCATACTGCGCCGCCCACGAAGACGCCATCGTCTGCGGCACACCGGCTTCCGCCGTCCGCCTCGTCCAGTAGCCACCCGCTCGTCCGCCGTGCCACCGCAAGGGCGGCGAATGCGAGCGGCTAGGGCGCCCTTGCGGTGGTACGGCGAAACCTGGGCCAGTCGGGTCGAGGGTCGGTTGCGGGCCGAGTTGGGCGTGTGCCGGCGCGGTGAGCGGGTACCAGGGTCAGGGATGCCGGTCAGCGGGTCCTGGCGAGTTCAGCGAGTCCTGGCGAGGTCGGCGGCACCGATGAGCCCGGCGAGGTTGCCCAACTCGGCGATGCGGAGTTCCGGCACCGGCCGGTGTACGCCGCCGATCACGTCGCGCGCGAGCACCGTGCGCGCCGGAACCAGCAGGAGGTCGCCGGCCTCCGCCACCCCGCCGCCGAGCACGAACGACGCCGGGTCGAGCAAGGCCACGAGGTCGGTCAGTCCCTCACCGAGCGCAGTACCCGCGCGCTGGAACGCCTCGAGCGCGACCGGGTCGCCCTTGCGAGCCGCGTCGGTCACGTGGCGCCCTTGGACACCCTCCGGCGTACCGTCCCCGAGGCTCAGCATCAGCTTGGCGTCGGGTCGGCGTTCCGCGGCAAGCAACCGAGCCTCACGCACCAGGGCGTTTCCGCTCGCGTACTGCTCCCAGCAGCCGCGCCGGCCACACGCGCAGGGCCGACCGTCCGGCACCAATTGCAGATGGCCGATCTCCGCGGCTGCACCGTGCGCGCCGCGGATCAGGTTGCCGCCCAGCACGATCCCGCCGCCGATACCGGTACCGACGGTGATCACGGTCACGTCGTCGTGGCCCCGTCCCGCACCGTGCCGGTACTCGCCCCAGGCAGCGACGTTGGCGTCGTTCTCGACCACGGTGGGCAGGTTCGTACCGTGTTCGATCTCCGCGCGCAGCGGCTGCTCCACCCATCCGAGGTTGGGCGCGAACATCACCCGCGCGCGATCGGAGTCCACCAGCCCGGCCACACCGACGCCGATCGCCTCGATCTGCCTGTCCTGGCGCAACTCGGCCACCAGGTCGATGATCGTCGCCACCACGGCGTCGGCGTCGCGAACCGGTGTGGGGCGGCGGGTGTCGGCCACGATGGTGCCGTCCTCGGTCACCACGCCAGCCGCGATCTTGGTCCCACCGATGTCGATGCCGATCGTCAGCGTCATGCCGAACCTTCCTCGGGCTCGTCCAGCGGGACCCGCTGGCGGGGACGGGGTGGCGGCTCGGCGACCGAGTCGCTGTCGCCGCTGGGGTCTGATCGGACCGGGGACGACGAGGCCAACGACTGCAGCGCCGCGCCCAACTCTGTCGCTGCTCGGGTCAGGTGTTCCACCGTCTCGGGTCGCAACCGGCGAGCCACCCGTAACAGTTGGCACACCGGACAGATCGCGCACACCGAGTCGTCGGCCCCGTGGTCGTGGCCGAGGTCGTGGTGATCGCTTGCGGCACCGGCGGAGTCGTGCTGACGGCCGGAGTCACCACCGGGGTCGCGCCGATCACCGGAGTCATCGCGTTGTGCTGCCTCCTGCGGTCCACCTTCTCCGGTGAACCACCACGGATCCGGCCGTACGGCGTTCACCCCTGCCGCCGGTTCACGTTCGGCCACAGCGCTGGATCCGGAACGAAGCGGACCGTGAGCTCGCCACCGGCGAGGCTGGCACCGACCACCCGGCAGCGCCGCAACGCCGAGACCAACCCGACGATCCGCCGTTGCCCGCCCACACCGACGACGAGGTCGTCGCCGATTCGTTCGAGTTCGACCGTGGCGCGCTCGGCAAGCGGCACGGGCAGGATCAGCGCGTAGCCGTCGTCGGTCTGCTCGACCCGGGACACCGGGACGACGCTCAACTCGGCAATCGGGTCGAGGTCGCCGTAGAGGCTCTGCCCCAACGTCTTCAGCGAGTCCATCCCGACCGGTTCGACAGTTTCGTAGGGTACCGATAGCACGGGCAGCGGGGCGAAGTCTGCGGCCACCTGGGCCAACTGTTGAGCCTGGGCTGCGGCCAGCGCCGACCGCCACGGATCGGCGCCCGGGGGTACCAGCCGGTTGGCGATGGCGGCGTCCACGCGATATCCGAACAACGCCAACGTCGTCAGCGTCCGGCGGGCCTCGGCGACCACGACAGCTTCGGGGGTCAGCACCAGCCGGATGGTGGTCCCCTCGTCCCGCAACAACGATCGGACGTCGGCCAGTTCCGTCTGCAGCCGGTCGAGGTCGGCCAGGAGCTGGCCGGGATCGGCGCCGAGCATCGCGCGGCCCAGTGCCGGACGCAGCGTCCGCAGCACCCGGCCCTCCAGCGGCCACAGCCGTCGCAGATACCGCTCGAGCGCTTCCGGCAGGGCCAGCAGGCGAACCGTCTCGGCCGTCGGCGCGCAATCCACGACGAGAAGGCCGAACCTGCCGGAACGGGCCTGATCCCGCACCTCGAGGAGCGCGAGAACTTCCTCTGCGCCAGGCAAGACCGTGATCTCCTCGGCCTCGACCGCGTCGACCGCGACGGAGTCCAGCAGGCGCAGGACGGTGTCCCGCAGCGAGCCCCAGGCCATGTCGAGGCGACCGCGCACGTCGACGTGCAAGGCGAAGAGCCCGTCGTCGACTTCGACGACCTCGCCGGCGGGCAGGGCGCGCCCGACGACATCACCGAGCGAGTGCGCCGGGTCGGTCGACAGCACGAGGGTCTTGATCCCGGCCGCGGCGGCGGCTGCCGCGGTGGCGGCAGCGAGGGTCGTCTTGCCGACCCCACCCTTGCCGGTGAACAACAGCACGCGCACCCGGCGAGGTTACGGGTAGCCAGCGCTGCTCGACAGCCCTTCGGGCGCCGTACCCGCCTGCCGCAGCCCTTCGGGCGCAGTCACCCGCCCGCGGCAGCCTCCACCCGCTTCTTCAGCCCCTTCAGCGCCGTATCGATGATGACCTTCTCCGCCTTGCGCTTGAGCAGTCCGATCATCGGCATACGGACATCGACGGTGAGGCGGTAGCGGACGTTGGTACCGGTCTCCCCCGGCGTCAGCGTGTACGACCCGTCGAGCCGGGTGAGCAGCTGGGCCTTCCGCAGGCTCCAGCTGACCGACTCGTCGCCGTCCCAGGAGTAGTGCAACTCGTACGTGTCCTTGATCGGCCCGGAGTCGATGGACAACGTCGCCTCGATCGGGCGGCCGTCGGCCTGTTCTGCGGTCACCTCGACCGCGCGGACCCCCTCGCTCCACTCCGGATAGCGACGGAGGTCGGCGATCACCGCCATGATAGCCGGCGCCGGGGCGTCGATGACGATCTGGGACTCGGTCTGCTCGGCCATGCGCCGAGGCTACCCAGCCGGCGAGCTCACAGCAGGAGGCCGACGAGGGCGAATACGACGACCAGGACGAGCGCCACAGCGACGCCGCCGCCGACCGCGATCGCCGTCACTGCGGCCCGCGAGCGGGTGCCGCCGCTCAACAGGCGGCTGCTGCCGGCACTGGCCGCGCCGAGCCGCGACAGCATCGCCTCGGCCTCGGCCGGCAGCGGCCGACCGCCCAGCGCGGCGAGATCCGACGATGCGGAGGACGGTGCCGCCGGCCGGTCACCGCCCAGCCCCCGCTCAAGGGCGGCAACCCCATCACCCGCGTCCCCATCACCCGGGTCGAGTTCAGGTTCGGCGTCGATGACGGGTCGCAGATCGGCCAGGCACAGCGAGCACCACTGCGCCCGGTCGGGCAGGGCAGCGCCGCAGTGCGGACAACGCGCCAGGACCTCCACGGTGACCTGATCGGCAGCAGTCGCGCGGTCCTTGACCGCTGGCATGCTCCGGCTGCCCCGTCTGCACCCGCCCAGGCCGGGCCGTAAGGAGGTCGGCGCGGCCCGTTCCCCCGGACGGCGGTAACCTCGGGCCCGGCCCGGGCGCTACCGGGTCTCCCGGATGACCCACTGGTCGACATCGCCGGTGTGCCGTCCGTCCGACCCGCACCAGCCCGCGACGTGGGCCTCGACCCGAGGTGGACATGGGACGCCGAACCCTGCTGCTGGTCGCGGCGCTGCTGATTGCCGGCATCGGGACCGCCCTGGTCTTCCTCTACGTCAACAACCGCGAGGACCAGGCCAAGGCGCAGACCACCCCGGTGCCGGTCCTGGTCGCGGTGAAGCGGGTGGAGGTCGGGACGACGGCGGCAGCGGCGCAGGCCGCGGGCGCCTTCGAGCAGCGGATGTATCCGCAGGCCGCCGTACCGCAGGGTGCACTGGCCGACCTCAGCTCGGTCGACGGGCGCGTCGCGCAGGTGACGATCCTGCCCGGGCAGGTGGTCCAGTCCGCGATGTGGGGGACCAGCGCGGTGGGTGGACTGCCGATCCCCCAGGGCAAGCAGGCGATCACGCTGACCCTGCCGGAGGCGCAACGCGTCGGCGGGTTCGTCGTGCCCGGCTCCGAAGTCACCGTCTACTACACGGTTCCCGGCGCGGGATCGGCCAGCCCGACCACGATGGTTCTCATCCCGCAGGCGACCGTACTGGCCGTCGGATCGAGCACGGTCACCTCCGGCGGTACCGGCGGCGGCTCGGCCCAGGTGACCCTGGCCGTTGACCAGGACCAGGCACAGAAGCTGATCTTCACCGGCACCGGTCAAGGCGGGACGAGCTTGTACCTGACCCTGCGCGGCCCGTCGGCCCAAGCGCTGCCCGGCCTGCGGACCACGACGAACAACCTCGCGTCCTAACCCCAGCGCGACGACAGGACAGCGAGGACAATGCACGAGCACACGGACGGGAGGGCACGCCGGGCATGACGGCCATCGTGGAGTTCGACCCCAACGGCGCTGATGCGCTGCTGGGCGCCCTCGGCGGCGACGGTCTCGTGTTGCCCGGCCTCAACGCCCTGCGGGAGCACCTCGACGGTGCGATCTGGGAGGACACCGTCGTGCTGGGCCCCAGCGTTGACCAGGGCGCCGCGCTGGACCTGGCCCTGGAAATGCGGGTCAACCGACCGAGTCTCGGGGTGATCCTGGTACGCCGCCGGATCGATACCGCCGTGCTGTCGGACGCGTTGCGGTCCGGCGTCCGCGAGGTCGTGCAGGAGCGGGACCTCACCGGCCTGACCGAGGCCGTCACCCGCGTCAAGCACCTGGCGCGAGCCATGCGCGAGACCACCGACAGCGGCGAGAACGGCGAGTACGGCGAACGCCGGGCCCGGGTACTCACCGTCTTCTCGGCCAAGGGCGGCTGCGGCAAGACCACGCTGGCGACCAACCTCGCCGTCGGCCTGGCGACCAGCAAGCGCGGCACGGTCGTGCTGGTCGATCTGGACCTCTCGTTCGGCGACGTTTCCATCGCCCTGCAGATGTTCCCCACCCACACCATCGGTGATGCGATCGCGCTGGGCACCTCGATGGACAAGCAGGCGGTCCTGCAGTTGCTGACGCCGCACTCCTCCGGCGTGATGGTGCTCGCGGCTCCGCCGGACCCGAGCACGGCAGAGAAGATCGAGACGTCGCTCGTGGTGCACATCCTCGACCTGCTCGCGCAGGAGTTCGACTACGTCGTCATCGATACCCCGCCGACGCTGGAATCCCATGTCCTGGCGGCATTCGACGAAAGCGACGTCGTCGCGCTGCTGGCCACGCTCGACATCCCCGCGTTGAAGAACCTCAAGCTGACCATCGAGACGCTCGACCTCATCGGCTACCCGCGTGAGCGGACCCGGGTGGTGCTCAACCGGGCCGATTCCAAGGTCGGCCTCAACCTCGGCGAGGTCGAGAAGACCCTCAAGGCACCGATCGTCGCCCAGATCCCCTCGTCTCGCGATGTCCCGGCGGCCACCAACCGTGGCGTGCCGATCATGGTCGAGGACCCGAAGCACCCGGTCAGCGTCGCGATCCGCACCTTCACCGAGCGGCACGTCTACCAGCCGCTGGGCGACGACGCCATCCCCGCCCAGATGCGCGCGGACCGCCGGGGCCTGCGGCGGCGCAGGAGGTAGCCGGTGTCGCTGTCCGACCGACTCGCCCAGGCCCGGCGCGACCGGCAGGGCGTGGCCATCGATCCCGTCGCCCCCGGTGGCGGCCGGGCGCGTCGCGCCCACGCCGGTGCCGATCCGTTCGCGGATTTGAAGCGCACCGTGCACGCCGCCCTGCTGGAGAGCCTGGGGCCGCAGCTGTACGACAGCCAGCTGACCGAAGACGAACTCGGCCAACGGGTCCGGATGACCCTCACCGAGGTGCTGGCGCAGGACGACACGCCCTTGACGATGACCGACCGGGCCCGGGTCGCTCAGGAGATCGCCGACGACATCCTTGGGTACGGCCCGCTCGAACCGTTCTTGCGAGACCCGGACGTCACCGAGGTCATGGTGAACGGGCCCGACACGCTGTACGTCGAGCGCGCCGGCCGGATCCAGCGCGCCGACGCCCGGTTCACCGACGAGGCGCACCTGCGACGCACGATCGACAAGATCGTCGCGCGGGTGGGTCGCCGCGTGGACGAGTCCTCGCCCATGGTCGACGCCCGCTTGCAGGACGGCAGCCGGGTCAACGCCGTCATCCCGCCGCTGGCGGTCGACGGAGCGGTGCTCACGATCCGCAAGTTCGCTGCCGATCCGTACGGCGTCGACGACCTGGTGACCTTCGGAACCTTGACGGTCAACGTCGCCGAGGTGCTGTCCGCTTGTGTCCGAGGACGTCTCAACGTCCTGGTGTCCGGCGGTACCGGAGCGGGCAAGACCACGACACTCAACGTGCTGTCCGGCTTCATCCCCGAGGACGAGCGCATCATCACCATCGAGGACGCGGCCGAACTGCAACTCGACCAGGAGCACGTCGTCCGGTTGGAGGCGCGCCCGCCGAACATCGAAGGTCGCGGCGAGGTCCGCATTCGCGATCTGGTGCGCAACGCGCTGCGGATGCGCCCGGACCGGATCGTGGTGGGTGAGGTCCGCGACGCGGCGGCGCTGGACATGCTGCAAGCCATGAACACCGGCCACGACGGTTCCATCTGCACGGTGCACGCGAACTCCCCGCGCGACGCCCTCAGCCGGGTCGAGACCATGGTGCTGACGGCGGGAGTCGACCTGCCGGTCCGGGCGATCCGCGACCAGATGGCCAGCGCCTTCGACGTGATCGTGCATCAGAGCCGGTTCAAGGACGGGTCCCGCCGCATCACGCACGTGACCGAGGTCATCGGCATGGAAGGCGACATCATCACCCTGCAGGATGCCTTCGTCTTCGACTTCTCCGCCGGTGTGGACTCCCTCGGGCGAGCACGAGGGACGTTGCGCCCCACCGGACTTCGGCCCCGGTTCGTCGACAAGCTCGCCGACGTCGGCCTGGAACTGGCCCCCGAGGTGTTCCTCACGGGCCAGTACGGGGTCATGGCGTGACGGGCGCCGCATGAGCTACCCCGTCGTCGACCGCACCGCAGCCGGCCTGAGCGCGGTCGACCAGGTTGCCGTCGACCTCACCGAGGTTGCCGGCCGCCCCTGGGTGCTGCCGGTGGCGCTCGGCGCGATCTTTCTCGGCGTCGTGGTCATCGTCCTGGTCGTGTTGTCCCTGGTGGATCCGCAACGCACCCGCGGCCGGGTCCGCCGCCGACTGGGCCGCTGGTCGCTGACCCCGCGCGAGCGGGCAGTCGCCGACGCGTCCGGGGCGCTGGGGCAGAGCACGGTGGCGCGCTCCGCGGTCGAACTGGCTGGCCGGGTCGCGCGCGGTCGGCATCTGGAAGCCGGTCTGGCCCAACGCCTGGAAGCCGCCGGTGTCCCGCTCAAGCCCGGCGAGTGGATCGTCGTCCACCTCGGCCTGGCGGTCCTGCTGGGCGTGGGACTGTTGCTGCTGAGCGGATTCCGTCCCCTGCCTACCCTCATCGGGTTGATCGTCGGCGTGGCCGCGCCGTACATCTATCTGTCGGTGAAGGAGACCAACCGGCGCAAGGCTTTCGACGCCGCGCTCGCCGACACCCTGCAACTGGTGGCCGGCAGCCTGTCGGCCGGCTACTCGGTGCCGCAGGCATTCGACACCGTCGCCCGCGAATCGACCGGCCCGATGGCCGTCGAACTGAACAAGGCCCTCGTCGAAGCACGACTCGGGGTCCCGCTCGAAGACGCCCTGGACGGCGTCGCGGATCGTATGCGCAGCACCGACTTCGGCTGGGTCGTCATGGCGCTGCGGATCCAGCGTGACATCGGCGGCAACTTGTCGGAGATCCTGCTCAACGTCGCCGGCACGATCCGGGACCGCGAGCGGCAGCGGCGGCAGGTCCAGGTGCTGTCGGCCGAAGGGCGGCTGTCGGCGTACATCCTCGGCGGCCTGCCGCTGGCGTTCGCGCTCTACCTGATCCTGGTCCGCCCGGAGTACCTGACCCCGCTCGTCACGACGCCGCTGGGCATCAGCCTGCTCGTCGTGGGAGTGGTGCTGCTGGCCATCGGCGCGATCTGGCTGCGCAAAGTCGTCCGGGTCGAGGTCTGATGCGCGGCGCCCTGGGCAGCCCGTGGCTGCTGGCCGGCGGTCTGGCCGCGATCTTCCTCGGTGTGGTGGTCGCGGTGCTGGTGGTCGCGGGAATCACGGTGCGGCGCCGCCAGATCGCGCGGTCGATGGCCGCCGTCGAGGTACGCCGTAGCGCGCCGGACGCTCGGCTGCGCGGCACCGACAGTCCCTTCGCCGACCGCGTCGTCGGCCCGGCATTCGACCGGCTGGTCCTGATCGGGCAGCGCTTCACCGCCGAGGACCAGGCGGCCCGGCTGCGGCGACGACTGGACCTCGCGGGCAACCCGGCGGGCTGGGACGTCGATCGCATCGTGGCCTACAAAGTGCTGGGCCTGTTGGTCCTGGGACTGCTCGGCGTCGTGATCCCGCTGCTGCTGGGCCGCGCGACGTGGGCGGTGGTCCTGGGTATCGGACTGGCCGTGCTGGGCTACTACCTGCCGAACATGGCGCTGTACCAGGCCGCCTACAACCGCTCCGAGCAGATCCAGCGCGACCTGCCCGACTCGCTTGACCTGCTGACGATCTCCGTCGAGGCCGGTCTCGGCTTCGACGCCGCTCTCGCGCAGGTGGCCCGCAACACCGAAGGACCGCTGGCCGAGGAACTGTTCCGGGTCTTGCAGGAGATGCAGATCGGCACCGGGCGTATGGCGGCCCTGCGTGCCATGGGCGACCGCACCGACGTCGCGGACCTGCGAACCTTCGTCACGGCGATCGTGCAGGCGGACGTATTCGGTATCCCGATCGCCAACGTGCTGCGGGTACAGGCGCGCGAGATGCGGGTCAAGCGGCAGCAGCGCGCCGAAGAAGCCGCCCAGAAGGTTCCGGTGAAGATCCTGTTCCCGCTGATCTTCTGCATCCTGCCGGCGTTGTTCGTGGTGATCCTGGGCCCGGCGGCGATCACGATCGCGGAATCCTTCGGCGGGCTGTGACCGGCGTTCAGGTGGAGTGGACTCCCCTGCATATGCGACCGTCTGGCCTGTGAGCGACAAGGCGATCCGGCGGCGGATCACCCGTGACCCCGCGCTCGCGGTCGCGGTGTCGGTCCGGCTCGGTGTCCTCGCTCTGTGCGCGCTGCTGGTGCTCACCGACACCAGCGGCAGCCTCACCCCGGAACTTGCTGCCCTGGCGGCGGTCGCGGCCGCGGTGAGCCTGCCGTTGCCTGCGTCGCGGGTGACCGCACTGCTGCCGCTGTTCGAGGCCGCCGCGGCTGCCCTGATCATGACCGCCTCGGCGATGCTGCCCGAGCCGCTGCTGCCGTATCTGCTGGTGCCGCCGCTGGCCGCCGGCCTGCAGTCCGGGGTCGTGTTCGTGATCGCTACGAGCACAGTCGAACTCGTCGGGCTCGTCCTCGGTCGTGCGATCGGCGGGGAGGTCGGCGGGCGCGCCCAGGTCATCTCGGTCGCCCAGTGGGTGGGCCTGGGGCTGGCCACCGGTCTGGTGGGCGCGTGGGCGCGCTCGGCGCAGCGGCGCGCCAGGCTGGAGTCCGATACGTACGCCGCCGCTCACGGCCTGCTGACCCGGCTGCGCGACATCGCTCGGCAACTGCCGGCCGGCCTGGACGAGGTGAACCTCGCCGAACAGGTGCTCGGTTCGCTGAACAACGCCATCGGGTTCGACCGCGGGGCGCTGTTCGTCCGGGGCGAGTCGGGCCCGTTCACCACCGTGGCGTTCAAGGGCACCGAGCGCGTCGATCTGACCCCGAGCACGAACGAGGGACTCTGGGGACTGGTCTGGCAGTCCGGTCGCGCCCTGCAACGGCCGGGGATGTTCTCCGACCTGTCCCACGGCCAGCGTGCGGTGCTGCCGATGCGTCTCGGCGACCGGCGGATCGGGCTGATCGCCATCGAAGGCGACTCCGACCGGCCCTGGCCCGCCCGTGACCTCCTGCGCGCCGCGGCCATGGCCGACGACGCCGCGCTGCGCATCGACACCGCACAGCTGTTCAGCGACGTCCGGGCGCTGGCCACCGTCGAGGAGCGGCGGCGGCTGGCTCGGGAGATCCACGACGGCATCGCCCAGGACATCGCCTCGCTCGGCTACGTCGTCGACGACCTCGCCGCGACCAGCAACGACCCGCACGCCCGGCAGGCACTGGACCACGTGCGCGGAGAACTGACCCGGCTGGTGACCGAGCTGCGGCTGTCGATCTTCGACCTGCGCAGCGACGTCCAGACCTCGACCGGGCTCGGCTCGGCGCTGTCGAGCTACGTCCGTCAGGTCGGATCGGACTCCGGCCTCACGGTGCACCTGGTCCTGGAGGAAGCCGCCGAACGCCTGCCGATCGAGATCGAGAGCGAGCTGCTGCGGATCGCCCAGGAGGCGGTGACGAACGCTCGCAAGCATGCCCAGGCGAGCAACCTGTGGGTGACCTGCCGGGTCGAGCCACCCAAGGGCTTCCTGCGGGTGGCCGACGACGGCACCGGCCTGGGCGAGCCGCGGCCGGACAGCTTCGGCATGGAGATCATGCGCGAACGGGCCGCCCGGCTCGGCGCGTCGTTGTCGGTCCGCAACCGGGTCGGGGGTGGCACCGTGGTCGAGGTTGGGCTCGGCGGGGCTACCGTCGCCTCAGACGGTGCCGGCTCGGGAAGGGGATGACGATGGCCATCAACGTGCTACTTGTCGACGACCACGACCTGATCCGACAGGGTTTGCGGCGGGCCTTCGAGCGCGACGGCGACTTCGAGGTGGTGGCCGAGGCCGCCTCGCTGGCGGACGCCACCCGACTGCTGGGACTGCTGGAGCCCAACGTGATGATCCTCGACGTCCGGTTGCCCGACGGCAACGGCCTTGAGGCTGCCCGCAAGTTCCGGGCCGACCGCCCCGAACTGGGCATCGTCATCCTCACCATGTACGCCGGTGACGAGCAGCTCTTCGACGCGCTGGAGTCCGGCGCGTCGGCGTTCGTCCCGAAGAACGCGCCGAGCGAGGACGTCGTCGCCGCGGCCCGGCACGCTGCGTCGGCGCCCGGTTCGTTCACCGCCAACGACCTGGCCGAGGCGATGCGGCGACGGATGTCGCCCAGTGGACCGCAGCTCTCGCCGCGGGAGCGCGAAGTGCTGCAGCTGCTCGCCGACGGCCTCGGAGTCGCCCAGATCTCCCGACAGCTGTTCATCAGCGAGTCGACCACCAAGACACACATCTCGAAGCTGTACGAGAAGCTCGGGGCGGGCAACCGCGCCCAGGCGCTGATGACGGCGTTGCGACTCGGTCTCCTGAAGCAGGAGCCACCGTCGCTTTAGCGACCGCAGTCAAGAGCGGATCTCTCGCCATGGCGACCTGTGGGCGTAGCGGTCATAGGACATTCATGGGTACCCCTGTGGCAGACGTGGCGCACGGGACGATCCGCGCCGAATCCTGCCTGAACGGACGACCTTCGGGGGACAAGGGACCGACGTTTGAGGGCGACAAGCGGTGGCACGATGTCGGGTGACGGTCCGCACCGTCACCCGCGGCTGCCCGCGGCAGGGGCAGCAACGACACGCTGGGGGTTCCACCGAACATGCTCACCCGGATTCGCACCATGCTCCGCCGGGATGACGGGGCCTCCGCCGTCGAGTACGGCCTCCTCGTCGCCGCGATCGCGGCCGTGATCGTCGGAGTGGTGTTCCTGCTCGGCAACACCATCCGGGGGAAGTTCCAGCAGACGAACGACTGCATCGTCAGCGGAAGCACGTCCACGTGCGCGCCCGCGGCGCCAGGCACCGGGTCATAGCGGGATCTACCTTGGCCTTCGGGGTTCTCGACTCCGGCCCGGCCCCTTGCCAGCGGGCTATCCGACACTCATGAGCCGACCACTTGCCCCAACGCTCGCGAGCCGACGACATGCCCGACCGCAGGAAGTGCGTGACGATCGTGGCGCGTCGTCGGTCGAGTACGGTCTGATCGTTGTCGCGATCGCCGCGGTCGTGGTCATGGTGGTGGTCTCGGTCGGCAACCTCACCCGACAGCAGTACGAAAAGGCCTGCGACGCCTGGAACGCAGCCGCCCACAGTGGCGATGCAGCGGCCGACCCTGTCCCGGACCCACCGGAGGCCCCGGCGTTCGCCCGGCGCGGCGCCGCGCCCGTGGCGCAGGACCCCGCCCCTACCTGCTGACGTCCACTACCTGCTGACGTCCTCACGCCCCAGCTGATCCAACTCAGCCACTCAGCTCACTCGCCACTCCGGCTGACCGATCGACTCCTCCGGCTCCGCGCACCAGCTCTCGCACGCACCCGTCTTCCGAGCGCCACCGACGCCCGGAGTTGCGCGTCGTACGGCTGCTCAGAAGGTCGACTTGAGTGCCGATAGCGACCACGAGGCGCGCAACGCCGGCAAGGCCTGCGCCAGTAGGACCGCGCCGGGCAACGGGCCGGTTGGCGGCGCGGGTACGACGGGGGACGGGGTCAGCCGGCGACGCGGCCGAAGCCGGAGAAGTGGTCGGCGTACCAGGGGCTGAAGACGCCGATGATCTCCACGCCGGAACGGGGATTCGAGGCGCTGACCATCCGGCCGCCTCCGATGTACAGCGAGACGTGGTGGGCGCCACCTTCGAAGAAGAACACGAGGTCGCCCGGCTGGGCCTGCGACGTCGGGATCGATCGGGTCACGCCCTGCTGCGCCTTGCTGTAGTGCGGCAACGAAACCCCCGCCGCCCGCCACGCCGCCATCGTGAGGCCGGAGCAGTCGAAGGAATCCGGTCCCGAGCCGGCCGCCACGTAGCGGTCCCCGACCTGCTGCAACGCATAGCGAACGGCGATCGCAGCCCGGCCGGCGGCAGGCGCGCTCGGTGCCGGCGCCTTGGGTGGCGTCTTCGCGGTGGTCTCTCGACCAGCCGCGTCACGACTTGCGCGCTCGGCGGCGTTGCGCGCCGCCTCTTCGGCGTCAACCCGGGCCTGCTCTGCCGCGGCGGCTTCGCGGTCGGCTGCCGCCTTGGCGGCCGCCGCGGACTCGATGGCGGCTCGTTCCTGCGCCGACAGCGTGTCGTACAGGTCCTGCGCCGAGGCCAGCCGCGCATCGGCGGTGGCCTTCGCCGCTGCCATGGCGTCGCGCTTGGCGGAGGCGACCTGTTCCTGGGCGGCGACGGCCGCCTCGGCCTGCAGCAGCCGGAGCCGGGCGGTCTGCGTCCGCCGTAACGCCGTGGTCTGCGACCGAGCGACCTGGTCGGCCGCGGCAGCGGAGTCGAGGAAGTCTTGTGGGTTGTCAGCAAGGAGTACCTGCAGCGAAGCGTCCAGCCCGCCGCTGGCGTACGTCGTCCGTACCAACTGGCCGACACTGGCCTGCGCCACATCCAAGTCGGCCTGCAACGTCGCCAACTGCTGCCGCAGCGTGCCTACCTTCGCCTCAACCTCGGCCAGATCGTCCGCAGCAGAGTTGAAGTCCTCCGTCGCCGATTCTGCTTCGGCCTGCAACTGCTGAATCTGCTGCTCGACTTGATCGAGCGAAAGCTGGGGATCGGCACCAGCGGGCGCAGCGGTAGCCATTGCCACTGCGATCACGACCAGCGTCAGCGCACCGGCCACAACCGACCGAAGCGAGCGCAGACCGGCAGACCTCAGCGCCACGAAGGCGACTCCTTACCCACAGGCCGCCTACCGGGTGAGCTGACGGGCTCGGGTACGGGGAAGGTCGCACCCTACGAACGGCCGGCCCGCAGGCTCACCGTCCGACTAGCCCCGGGGAGGTGGGTCCCCGGCTCCGACCCGTTCGCAAGCCTGTCTGCACGCGGTGGACACGCCCCGCGGCGGACGGACGTACAAGGTCAGATTCGGCGGATCGCTCGCGCCCCACCGGCCGGCGGGGCTCACGGGCGACGGCGGTCACGGTAACAGAACGATGACGGCCGACCGGGGAAGTCCAAAAGAACCTGCGCAGCAAGACTTTGCTCGCTGACAACTTGAGCCACAATCGTCACAACACCTGAGTAGTTGCTCAGCATCGCCACCCGGCCTGCCGAGGGCCACCCGGCCTGCCGAGCGGCCGGCCAGCCTGCCGAATCGCCGCCCGGCCTGCGCCGAGGACCGCTAGCCCTGCCGCGAGGCCGGAAACTACCCAAACGGCCGCCCGGCCGGTTCGGGCGCGCGGCGCTAGCCCGTACGGCCGGCCGGACGGGCGCTAGCCCGCGCGAGCCCGGCGGGCCGTCGGGACCAACCGCAGCGGTGGAACCAGACCGGACTCGGCCAGGGCTGCCAGGGCTGCCTGGTCTGTGGAGTCCCAGTCGGCCATCGGGCCGAGCACCGCCGTGACCACACAGTCGTCACAGGCAAGATCGCGCACCGCACAGGTCGTGCAGTCGATGATCACGGCAACCTCCGGCCTCGCGCTACTCGCCGGGCAACCACCCGACGCGAGCACGCTAAGAGGCCGGACCGACAACGACGTCCGCTGCGGCCAAGCGCCGCCGCGACGTAGGGGACCGCCGTGCACGGACAGCAGCGGCGCACGGACCGCAGGGCGTACGGGCCGTCGGGCGTACGGGCCGTAGGGCGTACGGGTTCTAGGGCGTTCCGCCCAGACCAGGTTCGGCCTCCGGGGCACCCGGCTCCGGACGTGCCACGATCTCGATCGCGTCGCTGGCACCGCACCACCGGCAGGTCACCGTCTGCACTCCCCCGCCCAGCAGCTCGGACTCCTCGACCACCGGCTCACCGGCGAGGTCGACGTGCCAGAACTCGCGCACCTGCGTCGTGCGGACCACGTCGAACCTCGTGAGATTGCCGCAATGCGCGCAGCGCCAACGACTCCGCGCGTCCGGTACAGCCGAGGTCACGTCCGGCTCTCCTTCCGATCATTGCCCCCGGCGGCGCAACCTATCGGCAGTCCCGTCGGTCCCGCGCGTCGCACCCGTCACCGTCAGACCCCCGCCCTACCGTCCGTCTCGTGTACCGGACCGCCACCTTCGACGAACTCGGGACGCCGCTGCGCGACGTCACCTTCGTCGTGGTCGACCTCGAGACGACCGGCGGCAGCCCCAGCGACGCCGGCATCACCGAAATCGGCGCGGTCAAAGTTCGCGCGGGAGAAGTGGTCGGGGAGTTCCAGACCCTGGTCAACCCGGATCAGTCGGTGCCCCCGTTCGTCGCTGCCCTCACCGGCATCACCGACCTGATGCTCGTCGGCGCACCCGGCCTGGCGACCGCCGTTCCGGCGTTCCTCGACTTCGCGGCCGGCGCCGTCCTGGTCGCGCACAACGCCGGCTACGACGTCGGTTTCCTCAAGGGCGCCTGCGCCCGGCTCGGGCTGCCCTGGACACCGCCGACCGTCCTCGACACCGTCCGGCTGGCGCGGCAGGTGCTCGTGCGCGACGAGGTGCGCGACTGCCGGCTGGCCACGCTCGCCGCCCATTTCCG
Source organism: Actinomycetota bacterium (assembly GCA_004297305.1). Classification (NCBI taxonomy): domain Bacteria; kingdom Bacillati; phylum Actinomycetota; species Actinomycetota bacterium. Next base: position 65,887 of record SCTR01000002.1, on the reverse strand, counting down.
CACCACGACGCAGCCGTCGCACCGGGCCCTGGCTGACGCGCGCGCCACCGTGGAGGTCTTGCACGCACTCCTGGAGCGAGTCGGCGACGTCGGGGTGCATTCGCTGGAGGAACTGCTCACCTTCTCCTCCCGTGTGACGACCGCGCAGCGTCGCAAACGCGTTCTCGCCGAGGGGCTTCCGGAGGGTCCCGGGGTGTACGTGTTCGAAGACGACCGGGGGCGGGCGCTGTACGTCGGGACCTCCCGCAGCATCCGTCGCCGGGTGCGCAGCTACTTCACCGCCTCCGAGCAGCGCAGCCGGATGGCCGAGATGGTCGCCCTTGCCCACCGCGTCGTGCCCATCGAATGCGCCACCGCACTGGAAGCGCGGGTTCGCGAGCTTCGGCTCATCGCCGAACGCCAGCCGCGCTACAACCGCCGCTCGCGTCGGCCCGACCGACAGACCTGGGTCAAGCTGACGTCCGAGCCTTTCCCCCGGCTCTCCCTGGTGCGCAATCCGCCCACCAGCGACGCTTCGGCACCGGCGGCCATCGGCCCGTTTCGCAGCCGCCAACAGGCCCAGGCGGCCGTGGACGCTCTGCTGCACGCCATCCCGCTGCGGACCTGTACCCCGCGGCTGTCCGCTCGGCCACGTGGCAGCGCGTGCATCCTCGCCGAGCTCGGCCGCTGCCCGGCGCCGTGCACCGGGGCAATCGGTGTGAGTGACTACGCCGAACTGGTCGCCGCCGCCGAAGCGGCGATGACGGCCGACGCGCGGCCGGTCACCCGCGCGGCCGAGCAGATCATGGCCACGCTGGCCGGTCAGCACCGTTTCGAGGATGCCGGCACCTGGCGCGACCGGCTTGCCGCCTTCGTCCGCGGCGCTGACCGCGCGCAGCGGATCGCCTCGGTCGCGGGCATGGCCGAACTCGTCGCTGCCCGGCCGACTCCCGCCAACGGATGGGAGATCCACGTGGTCCGGCATGGTCGGCTGGCGGGCGCCGCCACCGTCGCGCCCGGGCTCGACCCCCGTCCTGCGGTCGTGGCGCTGCGGGCGACCGCCGAGCAAGCCGCGTCCGGCCTGCAGGGAGCAGCCGCAGCCGCGGAGGAGACCGAGGCGGTGCTGGCCTGGCTTGCCGAGCCGGGCGTGCGATTGGTGCGTCTTGAGGGCGGCAGGTACGACGGGGCCCTGGCCTGGCCGCGCTACGCGGCCGGGCGGGAGCTGGACCGGGTCCGGGCGCCACAGGCCGTGCCGTACGCCGGGGGGTCCGGCGCCCCGTCCCGAGGCGGCCGGCTTCGCGAACGGCCCGCCGGACTCGGCGGCGGCCCGCTGTCCGCGAGCCGGATCGCCGCCTCCTGACGACCCGACGGTGGTGGCCAGGTCGTCGGTAGGAGTGACAGGGCCGTCAGCCGGAAACGGTGTCGCGTCCATGGCGCGAGCAGGGCCCACCCGGCGCGAACGTTGTGGCGGCCACCGCCCACCCCGGCGGAAAGCTGCGTCGCGACCGGTGCTCAGGCCGTGCGAGCGGCCCCGCGACCGGTGCTCAGGCGGAGGTGGTAGCGAGACCCTGCGCGACGTCGATCCAGCGATCCAAGGTGACCAGGGCGTCGCCGGACGCCAGGACGTCGCGGGCGCGCTGCAACGCCGGCGCCAGCCGGTCGCCCACGGGCGCGGCCGCCGCTGCAGAGTCGGCAACCGCCGCGGCGGCGACGAGTCCCGCGGCCGCGTTGAGCGCCACGGCGTCGGACACGGCCGCGTCGCGGCCGGTCCGGGAGCCGCCGAGCACGGACCGCAGCACAGCCGCGTTGACGTCCGCGTCACCGCCGACGAGTGCGCCGGCGGCCGGCGCCTCGATGCCGTACGCCGCCGCGTCGACGACGCACTCCCGCACCGAGCCGTCCCCCGCGGTGGCGTCCCAGACTCGGGTAGCGCCGTACACCGTGATCTCGTCCAGACCGTCCTCGCCACGGACGACCAGCGCCGATACGCCCCGACCCGCCAGGACCGCGGCGAGGACCGGCGCCAGCCGCCGGTCGGCGCAACCGACCAGCGCCGCAGCCGGCCGGGCCGGGTTGGCCAACGGTCCCAGGACGTTGAACACCGTCGGTACGCCGATCTCCCGGCGTACCGGACCCGCGTGCCGCAGCGCCGGATGGAACGCCGCAGCGAAGCAGAACGCGATCCCCGCGGCGTCGACACAGGCGGCGACCTCCCGCGGGCCGAGGGCCAGCGGGAGCCCGAGCCGCTCCAGGACGTCCGCGGTACCGGTCAGCGACGACGCCGCCCGGTTCCCGTGCTTGACGACCCGGACCCCGGCCGCGGCACACACCAGGGCCGCCATGGTCGAGATATTGACCGTGTGGGCCCGGTCGCCGCCGGTACCGACGACGTCCAGCGCGGTGCCGGGGACGTCGACGGCCACGGCGTGATTCAGCATGACTTCGACCAGCGCGCCGATCTCGGCGGCGCTCTCCCCCTTGGCCCGCAACGCCACGACGAAGGCCGCCACCTGGGCCGGCGTGGCCGCGCCCGTCATGACCTGCTCCATCGCCCAACGGGAGACCGGCGCCGGCAGGTCCTCACCGCGCAGCAGGCCGGCCAGGACGTCGGGCCAGGCGGCCGCCGTCTCCCTCGCACCGACAGCCGCTGCCGTACCAGCGAACCCGGGCGTATCGCCGACGCCGTTCACGATCACCCAGCGGGCAGTTCGACGACCCGTCGCCGCAGCAGCGACGCCGTCGCCTCAGCCAACGACAGCGGGTCGATCGGATGCGGTACGACCGCGTCGGCCCGGGACCAGGTCGCCAGCCAGGCGTCCTGCGGGCGGCCGGTCAGGACCAGGATCGGCGGGCAGCGGAAGATCTCGTCCTTCAGCTGCCGGCAGATCCCCATCCCGCCGGCGGGGACCGCCTCGCCGTCCAGGATCGCCACGTCGATCCCGCCGGCGTCCATCCGCCGGATCAGGGCGGGCTCGGTGGCGCACTCGACGTACGACACCGCCGGCAACTCGGCAGCGGGACGACGGCCCAGCGAGAGCCGGACGTGTTCGCGCACGGTGACGTCGTCGCTGTAGACGAGGACGGTCAGCGTGCGCGACGGCCGCGGTGCCTCGGTGCTCATGGTCCCCTCGCGTGTCGAGCCGGTCCGTCCGACGACGCCGGCGGAGCGCCGCGATCGTATCGGTCGGCCTCGCCGCCTGGGGCCGCCGGTCACGGCGCTCGCCCGCCTCGTGAGATCGGCTCGCCCACACCGGCTCACCCGCTCACCGTCGCAATCACTGTGGCTGCCCGGCCGGCCGACGTACCGGCCCGCCGCCGCTCAGAAACGACCGCTCGACACGGTCCGGACACGCCGCCGACGAAGGTGGGGGGTCGTGCGGTGCGGTGGGCCCAGACCTGCCAGAATGCGCCGCGTGGCGACCGCATCGGCTGTAGAACCTCGCGTCCACACTGCCGCAGCACGTCCCAACATGACGGCGGTTGGCACCATCGTCTGGCTGTCCAGCGAGTTGATGTTCTTCGCGGCCCTGTTCGCGATGTACTTCACCGTCCGCTCGGTGAACCCGGACCTGTGGGCCGAGGAGACCAAGCTCCTCAACGTCCCGTTCGCCACGGTCAACACCACGATCCTGGTGCTGTCCAGCGTGACCTGCCAGCTGGGCGTCTTCGCCGCCGAGCGCGGCGACGTCAAGGGACTGCGCCGTTGGTTCGTCATCACCTTCGTCATGGGCGCGGTGTTCGTCGCCGGTCAGATCACGGAGTACGCCGAGCTCGTCAAAGAGGGACTGACCCTCTCCGCCAACGGATACGGCTCGGTCTTCTACCTCACGACCGGGTTCCACGGCCTGCACGTGACCGGCGGTCTGGTCGCCTTCCTGTTCGTGCTGGCCACCACCTACGTGACACGCCGGTTCACCCACGACCAGGCGACGCGTGCCATCGTCGTGTCGTACTACTGGCACTTCGTCGACGTCGTCTGGATCGCGCTGTTCTTCATGATCTACGTGCTCAAATGACGGCGCCTCGTCCTCGCCGTCCCCGTCCCCTCGCGATCGAGGTCTCCAGGTGAAGTCCCGAACCCCGCGGCGGCGCCACCCCGTGGTGGCAGCCGCGCTGCTGCTGGGCGCATTGCTGGCGACCGGCGGTCTGTACGCCGCCGTGAGCTCGGCCGGCACCGCCGACGCCGCTGCCACCGTCGGCAGCGCGACCGCGGTCGAGTCGGGCAAGCAGCTGTTCCTCGAAGGATGTTCCAGCTGCCACGGGTTGGCAGCGCAGGGCACCTCCAGCGGCCCCAGCCTGATCGGCGTGGGCGCGGCCGCCGTTCACTTCCAGATGTCGACCGGGCGGATGCCGCTGGCCACGTCCGGTGTCCAGGCACCGGTCAAGCCACGGCAGTACACCGAGGAAGAGATCAGCCAGATCGCGGCGTACATCGCGTCGCTGGCGCCCGGCCCCGCCCGGCCGACCTTCGACGACCTCGACTTCGCCAAGGCCGACCTCGCACTGGGCGGCGAGCTGTTCCGGCTGAACTGCTCGCAGTGCCACCAGGCGATGGGCCAGGGCGGTCCGCTGCCCAACGGTGCCTACGCACCGTCGCTGATGAACGCCACGCCCGAACAGATCTACGAGGCGATGCTCACCGGCCCGGAGAACATGCCCGTGTTCGGCGACGGCACGCTCACGCCCGACGACAAGCGCGACATCATCGCCTACATCGAGGCGCTCAAGACCGCGCCGGACGTCGGCGGGATGGGGCTCGGCCGGCTCGGGCCGGTCAACGAGGGTCTGTTCATCTGGGTCGCCGGACTCGCCGCGCTCATCGCCGCGGCCGTGTGGATCGGGGTCAAGTCACGATGACCGAGCGCACTCCCAGCGGAGACGTCGTCCCGGCCGAGCAGGGCACGCCCGAGCAGCGCCACGGGTCGCAGCAGATCGCCCACCACCAGCACCGGCCGCGCCGGACCGACGTCGACCCGGCGGCCGCCCGGCGCGCCGAGCGCCAGGTCGCCACGCTGTTCGGGCTGTCGATCGTCATGGTCGTGCTCTTCGTCGCCGGCTACGTCGGCATCGACAAGCACGCCACGATCGACCTCTGGCTGTTCGGGACGACGAGCACGATGAACCTCGTCCTGGGGTTGACCTTCGGGCTGGGCACGCTGTTCATCGGCGCCGCGGCCATTCAGTGGGCGAAGAAGCTCATGCCCGATATCGAGGTCGTGGCCGACCGGCATCTGCTGAAGTCCGAGCCGGAGGTCACCGAGGAAACGATCGCGATCTACGAGCAGGGTCGCGACGACTCCGGCTTCGTCGCCCGGCCGATCATCCGCCGCTCCCTGCTGGCGGCGATGGCGATCTTCCCGATCCCGCTGATCGTGCTGCTGCGCGGCCTGTGGTCGCCGGCCGACGGCAACGAGAACCCCGGCGCCATTCTCAAGAAGACGATGTGGGCGGACGGCGAGCGGATCGTCGTCGACGGGACGAACGACCCGATCCGCCCCGAGGACATCCCGCAGGGCGGCCTGGTGAACGCCGTACCGGCCAGCCTGCAGGAGGTCCAGGAGGAAGAGGGCACCCAGAACGCCCGGGCGAAGGCCGCGATCATCCTCGTGCGGATGACGCCGGACGAGATCCGCAGCCAGCAGGGCGGTACGCCGGAGGACCCGTGGGACTACCAGGGCATCCTCGCCTTCTCGAAGATCTGCACTCACGTCGGCTGCCCGATCTCGTTGTACGAGCAGCGGACCCATCACCTGCTCTGCCCGTGCCACCAGTCGACGTTCGACCTGGCTGACTCCGGCGTCGTGGTCTTCGGACCGGCCGCCCGGCGCATGCCGCAGTTGCACATCGGTGTGGACGCGCAGGGATACCTGGTGGCGCGCGGGGACTTTGCCGAGCCTGTGGGCCCGAGCTTCTGGGAGATCGGATGAGCGCCAACACGGCCCCGGAGAAGATCGGTGGCGGCCTGGCCACCTACGTCGACGAGCGTGCCTCGACCAACCGCTGGCTGCGCCGCAACCTGAACAAAGTCTTCCCCGACCACTGGTCGTTCATGCTCGGTGAGATCGCGCTCTACAGCTTCATCGTCCTGCTGCTCACCGGCACCTACCTGACGCTGTTCTTCAAGCCGTCGATGGCGGAGGTCATCTACGACGGTTCGTACGCTCCGCTGCGCGGCATCCACGTCTCCGAGGCGTACGCCTCGACACTGGACATCTCGTTCGACGTCCGCGGCGGGCTGCTGATCCGGCAGATCCACCACTGGGCCGCCTTGATCTTCATCATGGCGATGATGGTCCACCTGTTCCGGGTCTTCTTCACCGGCGCATTCCGCAAGCCGCGCGAACTGAACTGGGCCATCGGCACCGGGCTGCTCACGCTGGGGATCCTCGAGGGTTTCACCGGCTACTCGCTGCCGGACGACCTGCTGTCCGGCTCCGGCCTGCGGATCGCCTCCGGCATCGTGCAGGGCATTCCCATCGTCGGCACCTGGCTCGGGTTCCTGCTCTTCGGTGGAGAGTTCCCAGGGTCGGACATCATTCCCCGGCTTTACACCGTGCACATCCTGCTCATGCCCGGGCTGATCCTCGCCCTGGTGACGGTGCACCTCATGCTCGTCTGGTACCAGAAGCACACCCAGTTCCCGGGAGCCGGGCGGACGCAGGACAACGTCGTCGGCTACCCGCTGATGCCGATCTACATGGCCAAGGCCGGCGGCTTCTTCTTCGTCGTCTTCGGGATCATCATCCTGATCTCGGCGCTGATACAGATCAACCCGATCTGGTTCTTCGGGCCGTATACCCCGGATCAGGTGTCGGCCGGCACACAGCCTGACTGGTACATCGGCTTCCTCGACGGCGCGCTGCGGCTGATGCCGAACTGGGAGTTCTCGCTGTTCGGCGGGCTATGGAGCATGAACGTCTTCATTCCGACGATCATCGTCCCCGGGATCCTCTTTACGATCCTCGGCGCCTACCCGTTCATCGAGAAATGGGTCACCGGCGACAACAACGAGCATCACCTGCTGGACCGGCCGCGCAACGCACCGACCCGTACGGCGTTCGGCGCCATGGCGATTTCGTTCTACCTGCTGCTGTGGATCGGCGGCGGCAACGACACGATTGCCTACGCGTTCGGGCTGTCGTTCAACACGGTGATCTGGTTCCTGCGGATCTCGCTGTTCGTGATCCCGCCGATCGTGTTCGTCATCACCAAGCGGGTGTGCCTCGGCCTGCAGCGCCGCGACCGCGACAAGCTGCTGCACGGTCGCGAGACCGGCCGGATCCTGCGGCTGCCGCACGGTGAGTTCATCGAGATCCACGAGCCGATCGGCGAGCAGGAGCAAGCGGTCCTGCTGTCCAAGCCCGACATCGTGCCGCTGCCGGAACCGCCGGCAACCGACGAGAACGGCGTGGCCAACCCGGGCGCCCGTACCGGCAAGATCCGGGCCGGTCTGTCGCGCTTCTGGTACTCCGACAACGTTCAGAAGCCGTCGGCCGCAGAACTGGCCGCGGCTGCTGACCACGCCGCACACGAGGCCGCCCTCGAAGACGAGTCCGAGCGTCAGGCGATCACGTCCGGGGACGGCAGCTCACACAACTGACCCCAGCTCGGCCGGGCCCAGCGCGGGCAGTCGTGCCCCGCGCTTCTCGTTGCCGCGGCGGTCCGGCGTCCTCAGTGACTGGACGCCAGGGCGGAACCCTTGAGCCAGTCGGCCCAGGACTCGTTCCACACCGTGATGCCGTTGCCGAGGTCCTGCTGCCGGCTGGTGCCGGTGACCACCACGACGTCGCCCAGATGCGTGTTGTCGTACAACCACTTCGCGTTGGTCACGCTCATCCCCACGCAGCCGTGGCTGACGTTCGCCGATCCCTGCGAGCCGGTCGACCAGGGTGCACCGTGCAGGAACTCGCCGGAGTTCGTGATGCGCATGGCGTACGGGGCGGTCACCCGGTAGTACTCGGGGTCGCTGTGATCCGTACCGCCGGACGCCGCGTCCATCACCCGGCTGACTTCCCGGGTCATGATCACCTTGATGCCGCTACGGGTCTCGAAACCCGACTTGCCGGTCGTGATGCCCGCGGTGCGGACCGTCTTGCCGTTGACCTGCACCGTCATCCGGTGCTTGGCCGCGTCGACGTTGATGATCATGGCGTCGGCGGTCCGGAAGGTGTACGTCTCGTCCTTGGCCCCGTAGTTGTCGCTGTTACCCAGCCGCACGCCACGCAGGTTCGCGGCAACCAAGATCGTGGAGTTCGCCGGCCAGTACGTCTGCGGCCGGTACTGCAGGACCGTGTCGCTCTGCCAGGACCAGGCCCCCGGGGCGGCCGGGACGGACGACGTGACGATCAGGTTGCGCTCGACGGCCGCGCGCGCCGCCTGCCCGGCGACCGCACGATCGAGGGTGACGGTGATGGGCATCCCGACGCCCACGACGGCGTCGGCCGCCGGAGTCACCGACGCCACGCGCAGCAGCCGGGTCGGCGTCAAGGTGGTGAACTCGCTCTGCGTCGTCGTCGGCACACCGCGGCTGTCGACAGCGTCAGCCTTGACCCGGTATGTCGTCCCGAACGCCAGCGACGTCGACGCGGAGGTCCAGGTGGCGCCGTCCTCGGAGATGGCGCCGGCGACCACCACGCCCTTCGGGCCGGTCACCGACACCGACGTCAGCCAACCGTCCTCGGCGGTCAGCACGACCGGCTCGTCCACCGCCACGTCAGTCTGGCCCAGCACGGGGGCGTCGATCGTCGCGCTGCTCTGGGTACCGCTGGGCGAGGTGGACAACCGCAGCGCCGGACCGCACGCGCTGACCGCCACGATCGCCGCAACCGCGGCAGCACCCGCGGCGACCGCCCGCACCCGCACGACAGTTCGACCTGCCTGGCCCACGGCCCTGCCCCTTCTGCTGGGCCACGCCGGGCCCGTCTGCCGCAGCTCCGGATCGCGGAGCCTGTCCACCCTCCGGCGCTGTTGCCCGGGAGACGTCGGTCCCGCTGCTACCGAACGACTATCGGACATCGTCGGTGGGCGCGGGACCGCCGAGGACATCCTGCGCAGGACAGCGCCGACGAGTCCAGCCGAGCGGGGCAAGCGTGGTCGGACGTTCACCGAATGGACCCGCCCAGCTGACCACGCTCGGCCGTGCGGGTGAGCGGCGGTCAACCGCAGCCAGGCGGCGCAGCGAGCGGGTCAGTGGGCGAAGTCGCCGCGGTAGTACTCGAAGACCCAGCCCACCAGCCCGACGAAGAGCATGAAGACGCCGAAGACGACCAACCACGCGGCGAACACGAAGCCGAACGAGATGCACGCCGCGCCGAAGGCTGTCGGCAGCGGCCACCAGCTGTGCGGGCTGAAGAAACCGTAGTCCGGGTCGGCGTCGTCGACCTCGGCGTCGGTGCGGTCCTCCGGTCGCGGATACACCCGCCGTGAGGTGAACAGCGCGTAGAAGGCGACCAGGAAGGCCAGGGCGCCGGTGAGGGCGAGGGTCGTCGTCCCGGCGACGTCGTACGACAGCAGCCAGTACACCAATGCGACGAGGCCGTAGAACAGGCAGCCTCCGGCGAAGAGATACCCCTCCATCTTCATCGCTCGTTCACCTCCTTTACTGCCTCGCCTGCGGCGGTGGCCGGCTGCGAGCCCGGGACCGGATGGGACTGCGGCCCGTGCGCGGACAGCGCGGCGTACTCCGGGTAGTGCAGGTCGAACGCGGGCGCCTCGGATCGGATCCGCGGCAGCGAGCTGAAGTTGTGCCGCGGCGGCGGGCAGGAGGTCGCCCACTCCAACGACCTGCCCCAGCCCCACGGGTCGTCCACGGTCACCTTCGGCGCATGACGCCAGGTGATGTAGACGTTCCAGAAGAAGAACAGGGTCGAGGCACCCAGGATCGTCGCCCCGATCGTGGACACGGTGTTCAAGGTGGTGAAGTTGTCGCTGTCCAGATAGTCCGCGTACCGCCGCGGCATGCCCTGCACGCCGAGCCAGTGCTGCACCAGGAAAGTCGTCTGGAAGCCGATGAACAGCAGCCAGAAATGCACCTTGCCGAGCCGCTCGTTGAGCATCCGGCCGGTCCACTTCGGCCACCAGAAGTAGAACCCGGCGAACATCAGGAACACGACCGTGCCGAACACGACGTAGTGGAAGTGGGCCACGACGAAGTAGCTGTCGGAGACCGGGAAGTCCAGCGGCGGCGCGCTGAGGATGATGCCGGTCAGGCCGCCGAACAGGAACGTGACGAGGAAGCCCAGAACCCACAGCATCGGGGTCTCGAACGAGATCGAGCCGCCCCACATCGTGCCGATCCAGTTGAAGAACTTCACCCCCGTCGGCACCGCGATCAGCATGGTCATCAGGGCGAAGAACGGCAGGAAGACCGAGCCGGTCACGTACATGTGGTGGGCCCACACCGCGACCGACAGCCCCGCGATGCCGATCGTCGCGAAGACCAAGCCCTTGTAGCCGAAGATCGGCTTGCGGCTGAACACCGGGATGATCTCCGAGGCGATACCGAAGAACGGCAACGCCAGGATGTAGACCTCCGGATGGCCGAAGAACCAGAACAGGTGCTGCCAGAGGATCGCGCCGCCGTTCGACGCGTCGAAGACGACCGCGCCGAACTTGCGGTCGACCTCGAGGACGACCAGGGCGGCGGCCAGCACCGGGAAGGCCATGAGGACCAGCACGCTGGTCAGCAGCGACGTCCACGTGAAGATCGACATCCGGAACATCGTCATACCCGGGGCGCGCATGCAGAAGATCGTCGTGACGAAGTTGACGGCCGACAGGATGGTGCCGAGCCCGGTCAACGCGAAGCCCATGATCCACAGGTCGGATCCGAGGTTCGGCGAGTTGACGATGTTGGACAGCGGGGCGTACGCGAACCAGCCGAACGACGCGGCACCGCCCGGCATGAAGAAACCCAGGATGACGATGATGCCGCCGAACAGGAACAGCCAGTAGCCGAACATGTTCAGCCGCGGGAATGCGACGTCCGGCGCCCCGATCTGCAACGGCATGATCACGTTGGTGAAGCCGATGAACAGCGGCGTCGCGAACAGCAGCAGCATGATCGAGCCGTGCATGGTGAACAGCTGGTTGTACTGCTCGGCGGAGAAGAACTGCAGGCCCGGCTGCGCGAGTTCGGCGCGGATGCCCAGCGCCAGTATGCCGCCGAGCAGGAAGAACACGAACGACGTGATCAGGTAGAGGTAGCCGATCGTCTTGTGGTCAGTCGAGGTGGCCCACGTGACGATGACCTTGCCCCAGCGGCGCCGCTTCGGCGTGGTGAGGAAGACCGGCGAGGTCACGCCGGTATCGGTGACCGGCTCCTCCAGGATCGTCATCCCCGACCACCGTTCTGGTTCTGGGTCTTCTCCACGTTGTCGGCGTTCTCCAGCTCCCGGTCAGACCCGAAGACACCGGTCTGACCCTTGGCCCGTAGCTCGGCCATGTGCGCGGCGTACTGCGCCCGCGACACGACACGGACGTCGAACAGCATCCGCGAGTGGTCGACGCCGCACAGTTCCGCGCACTTGCCGGCGTAGGTCCCCTCCTTGGTGGGAGTCACCTCGAAGCGGTTCACCCGGCCGGGGATGACGTCCATCTTGTAGAGGAACTGCGGCACCCAGAACGAGTGGTTTACGTCCGGCGAGGTCAGCTCGAATCGCACCGACTCGTCGACCGGCAGCCACAGCGTCGGACGCTGGCCGGGCGTCCCGACGTCGTAGACCTGCTCGTCCAGGTAGTTGAAGCCCCAGCTCCACCGGAAGGCCACCACGTTGACGGTGTTGTCCGGCTCCGGGCTCAACTCCTGGATGGCCAACTGGTCGCGGGTGCTGAAGAAGAACAGGCCCAAGATCATGATCAGCGGCGCGACCGTGTACATGATCTCGATGGGCAGGTTGTAGCGGGTCTGGACCGGCGTCGGCGCCCCGCGGCGGCGCCGGTACACGATGATCGCGTAGATGATCAGCGCCCAGGTGAGGACGCCGACCGCCCAGGCTGCGATCCAGGCGCCTTCCCACAGATGCCGGATCCGGTCGGTCAGGTTCGTCACGCCCTCAGGCATGTCGAAGAAGAATGCCTCGTTGGCCGTGCATCCGGTGGCCGACAACATGACCGCAGCGGCGCCGCCGACGCCGAGCACGATGCGCCGACGGGAGGATCGAGTCGAGCCCACGCGTGGCCTTCCTGCCGAGCCGGACATGGCCGCGAGACTAGCGCAGCGCACCGGCGCCGACGTGCGGAGGGGGCGGTAGGTTCACGGCATGTCGGACACCGGCTTTGACCGGACGACCGGCGCCGCGACGACGCCGTCGGGACGGCGCGGTGAACCGGGCCGGTCCACCTCCACGACACCTGTCCGATCGCAGCGATCCGGTGCCGGAGAACCGGCATCGGCCGGCCCCGAGGTCGCCTACCTCGACGCGACGGCCGGCCTGCCGCTGCATCCGGCGGCCCGCGCTGCGTTGCTGGTCGCCCTCGACGAGGGCTGGGCGGACCCGGTCCGGCTGTACCGCGACGGCCGCCGCGCCCGGCAGCTGCTCGATGCCGCTCGCGAGTCCGTGGCGACCGTCCTCGGTGCCCGCCCGGACGAGGTGTCGTTCACGTCGTCCGGCACCCAGGCGCTGCACCTCGCGCTGGCCGGGACCGTGCTGGGCCGAGCCAGGACGGGTCGGCGGGTGGTGGTCAGCGCAGTCGAGCATTCCGCCGTACTGCGCGCCGCCGATCGGCACGAAGCGGCCGGCGGCGAGGTGGTGGTCGTGGGCGTCGACTCGCTGGGCCGCGTCGACGTCCCGCAGTTCGTGGCCGCCGCCGAACCGGGGACGGCGGTCGCGTGCCTGCAAGCGGCCAACCACGAGGTCGGCACCCGACAGCCGGTCGAGCCGGTGGCCGCCGAACTGCGCGTCCGGGACGTGCCGTTGCTGGTGGACGCCGCGGCCTGCCTCGGGGTCGCGGGTGTCCCGGCCGGCTGGGATCTGCTGACGGCCAGCGCGCACAAGTGGGGCGGCCCGGCCGGGGTCGGCCTGCTGGCGGTACGGACCGCGGTGCGGTGGCGCTCACCGCAGCCGGCCGACGAGCGGGAGGCGGGCCGCGTCCCGGGCTTCCCCGCCGTGCCCGCGATCGTGGCCGCCGCGGCGGCGCTGGAGGCGGTGACCGAAAGCCGGGCCAGCACCGAGCCGCGGCTGCAGGCGCAGGTCGACCGGCTCCGCCGGGAGGTCGTGGCGACCGTGCCCGATGCGGTCGCGGTCGGCGACGCGGTGGACCGGCTGCCGCACGTCGCGACGTTCTCCTTCCTCTATGTCGACGGTGAAGCGCTCGTCGGCGAACTGGACCGGGCCGGCATCGCGGTGTCCAGCGGATCGGCCTGTACGTCGGACACCCGCCGGCCCAGTCATGTGCTCGCCGCGATGGGGGTACTGACCGAGGGCAACCTGCGGATCTCGCTCCCCCCGGACTGCCCCGACCGTCACATCGACCGGCTGCTGGCAGTGCTGCCAGCGGCGGTGGCCCGGGTCCGCGACGCCCTCGGCGCCGGCGGGCTGTGACCGGCGACCCGCTGCGCGTTGCGGCCGCAGCGTTCACCGAGCCGGGCGGGCCGACGCCGTACCTGGTGGACGAACGCGGTCACGCCTGTCCGCTGCCGGTGATCGCCCTGGCCCGCGCCGCCGCCGACCGGACCGCCGCCGCTGCCAAGACCGAGGGCAGCCCGGCGGAGGCCGACCCGGCGGGGACTGAGCCAGCCGGGACTGTGCTGGCCGGGGCGGTGCTGGTGGTGGTGGCCGACGACCCCGCGGCTCGGCACGACATTCCCGCGTGGTGCCAGCTGCGCGGGCACACCTATCTCGGCGACGTCCCGCTCGGCGAAGCCGAGCCCTCCGAGGCGAGCGGTGCGACGGCGTACGGCGTACGGCTGGAACCGGGCGCTACCGCACCGCGCTCCGACTGAGTCGTCGCGGATCTCGGGCGTCGTCGCGGATCGGTCAGGGTCGCTTGCGGATCGGTCAGGATCGCTGGCGTCGGTCAGGGTCGCGGACCTCGGCAGGGCCGCGGGCCTCGGTCAGGGTCACTGGCGTCGGCGGCCGCGGACCTCGGCAGGTGGCCGGGCGCCGGTCAGAACGCCGGCGGCAGGGTGAGCGCGCGGGACAGGCGCCGCAGGTACTCGGCTCGCGGTACGGCGACGGCGCCCAAGGTCGCCAGGTGGTCGGTGAGCCACTGCACGTCGAGCAACCGGTCGGCCGGCGCGGGTGCGGCCCGCAGCACCTCGACGAGCGCGACCAGCGCGACCTTGGAGGCGTCGCGGCGACGGTGGAACATCGACTCCCCCGCAAACAGACCGCCGACTTCGACGCCGTACAGCCCGCCGACGAGTTCACCGCCGTCACGGACCTCGATGGAGTGCGCCCAGCCGCGGGCGTGCAGGTCGGCGTACGCCACGGCGAACTGCGGCGTGATCCAGCCGTGGTCGCGAGCCGGATCGGCGCAACCGGCGACGACCGCGTCGAACTGCGTGTCGACAGTGACCTCGAACCGCCGGCAGGACCGTGCCAGCGACCGGCTCACCCGCAGGCCCCACAGCGGCAGCACGCCGCGGGGGTCAGGCGACCACCAGCCGAGCAGGCCGGGCCGCTCCGCCGACGGCGGGCCCGGTTCGGGGTCGGCGGCATCGACCCCCATCGGGAACAGCCCGGCACGGTACGCCGCCACCAGCGTCCCGGGCGCAAGGTCGGCCCCGACGCCCAGCAGGTCCTGGCCGGGCTCGGCCCGCAGCGGGTCGGGTAGGACCCAGCGGCTGTGCGGCAACGGCGACGGACTCACGGTCGACGTCGCAGCCGGGGTGGCTGTCGCGACCGGCGGCCGTTCACCGCCGCGCGCCCTCCAGCGGGCCGGCGACGTCGGCGGCCGCGTCGTCGCCGTACGCGGCGGCCAGCCGGTCGAGGAACTCACGCGGCGTGAACTCGTACTCCTGCGTCCCGACGGTCTCGATGACGTACGCCGCCAGCAGCGAGCCGACCTGCGCACAACGCTGGTCCGACAGTCCCCAGCCCACTGCGGCCAGATACCCGGCCCGGAACGCGTCACCGACGCCGGTCGGGTCGGCCTTGCGTTGCTCGGGTGCGGCCGCGACGACGACCGGCGGCTGGCCGGCGCGCTCCACCTGGGCGCCGGCCGCTCCCCGCGTGGTCACCCGCACACCGACCCGTGCGAGCACCTCGTCGCTGGACCAGCCGGTGCGCGATTCGATGAGCGCGGACTCGTACTCGTTGGAGAACAGGTACGCCGCACCGTCGAGCAGCTCACGGACCTCGGCGCCGTCCATGCTGGTCAGTTGCTGGCTGGGGTCGGCGGCGAACGGATAGCCGCGGAACCGGCACTCCTCGGTATGGCGCACCATCGCGGCCGGGTCGTTGGCGGCGATCACGACGAGATCCAGCGTGCCCGTGCGATCCACGACGGGCTTGAGCTCGATCTCCCGCGCCTCGTGCATCGCCCCGGCGTAGAAGGAGGCGATCTGGTTGTGGTCGGCGTCGGTGGTGCAGACGAAGCGCGCGGTGTGCCGGACGTCGGACACCAGCACGGACTCGGTGTCGACGCCGTGCCGCTGCAGCCAGGAGCGGTAGTCCGCGAAGTCCGAGCCGACCGCGCCGACCAGGACCGGCTGCAGCCCCAGGCACCCCATCCCGAAGGCGATGTTGGCGGCCACGCCGCCGCGGCGTACCTCGAGCTCGTCGACGAGGAACGACAGCGACACCTTGTCGAGCTTGTCCGCGATGAACGAGTCGGCGAACCGGCCCGGGAAGGTCATCAGGTGATCGGTGGCAATCGAGCCGGTTACCGCGATGGGCACGTCGCTCCTGCAGGGCTACCGGGCCTGCCAGACCGACCCCAGCAGGCGACAAAGCGGCCGGCGCGATTGCGCCGGCCGCTGGGAGCGGGTTCGCTCAGTGGAACGAGTCGCCGCAGGCGCACGAGCCCGTGGCGTTCGGGTTGTCGATGGTGAAGCCCTGCTTCTCGATCGTGTCGACGAAGTCGATGGTCGCGCCCATGAGGTACGGCGCGCTCATCCGGTCGGTCACCACGCCGACGCCGCCGAAGTCCTTGACCACGTCGCCGTCGAGCGAACGGTCGTCGAAGAAGAGCTGGTAGCGCAGGCCCGAGCAACCGCCGGGCTGCACCGCGACCCGCAGCGCGAGATCGTCGCGACCTTCAGCTTCCAGCAGCGCCTTGACCTTGGTGGCGGCGACCTCGGTGAGGACGATGCCGTCGGTCGGCTGCGTGCTGAGGATCTGCAGGGTGGTGTCAGCGGTCATGTCGAGAACTCCCGGACTGGATCCACGTGGACGGGCTGGTACGAGCGCCAACGCAGCGTCGCGCACGGCGATTCCCAGGATCGCACACCCGGGCCGCTCACGCGGTGCCGACGCCCCACCGGCGTGACCACGGCCCAGCGCGACCGGGACTCAGCGTGACCAGGCGCCCGGCATGATCACGGCCCAGCTCCGGCCGCCGTACCACCAGCCGCCGTCCTGGCTCGGGCGCCGTGCCACCAGCCGTCGTGCCACCAGAAGGGCTGCTATCGCGCCGACGATGACGACCCTTGTGGTGGCACGGCGGCTTGGGTGGCGCGGCAGCGCGACCCAAGGCTCCGTGACCGGCCCAGCCCGACCGGGACTCAGCGCGACCAGGACTTGGCCACCCGGGCGGCCAGGGCGGCCAGCAACTCGGCCGGGTCGCCCTCGGGCGGGCCGGGCACGGCCTCCCCGGACCCGGCCACAACGTCGTCGAATCCGGGCCCGGCGTCGTCGGACCTGGGCGCGGCGTCCCCGGACCTGGGCGCGGCGGCGCCGGGCGGCGGAGGTACGGCTTCCGTGGGTGCGATGTCGGATACGGCGTACGCCGCCGACACCCCGATCGCGACCCACTCGCGTCGGCCGACCGCCACCCGACCGGCGAGCACCACCACCGGCCGGGCGGACGGCAACGCGGCGGCGGCGACCCCGGCGACGACCTTGCCCCGCAGCGACTGCCAGTCGAACGTGCCCTCGCCGGTCAGCACGAGATCTGCCGCGGCGGCCCGACCGGTCAGCCCCACGGCTTCGGTCACCGTGGCGATGCCGGGCACGCGACGGCCACCCAGCGCCAGGAGGGCATACCCGAGTCCACCACCGGCGCCGGCGCCCAGCGCCACCGCCGGATCGCGCCCGCCCGGCGCATCGTCCGCTGGCTGCCGGCCCACGGCGGCGGCGAAGGCCTCGAGCGAGCCCTCCAGCAGCATCACCGACGCGTCGTCGGCGCCTTTCTGCCGGGCGAATCCGTTGCTGGCACCGCGCAGGCCGAGCAGAGGTACGTCGACGTCGGACGCCACGACGAGCTCGACGCCGGCCATCGCCGCCCGGGCGGGCGCGAGGTCGACCGCCGTCACCGACCGGAGGCCGCCACCGCCGCCGGTCAGTACCTCCGGGTGGTCCGCCGTCGCACCGAGCGCCGCCAGCAGTCCGGCGCCGGCGTCGGTGGTCCCCGTACCGCCGACTCCGACGATCACGCGGCGAGCACCGCGGGCCACGGCAGCGGCGATCAGGTCGCCGACCCCGGCGCTCGTGGTGACGGCAGGATCGCGGCGAGCGTCCGGGATCAGGTGCAGGCCGCAGGCACTGGCGGCCTCGACGTACGCCGTACCGTCCGGGCCCAGCAGCCAGGTGGCCTGCACGGGCTCGCGCAGCGGACCGGTGACCGTCTCGGACACGAGCTGCCCGCCCAGCGAGGCGTACATGACCTCGACGAAACCGGGCCCCCCGTCCGAGAGCGGAGCGAGGTCGAGTTCGTCGGCCGGAGCGCTGCGCGCCCAGCCTCGGCGGATCGCGACGGCCGCCTGCGTCGCCGTCAGCGTGCCGGTGAAGGCATCGGGAGCCACCAGCACGCGCACCGGCCGACCGTATCCGGCGAGCACACCGTCGCGCTGCGACCGATCCGACTGACCGAGCTAACTGTCGCGGCGACCGATGGCGTGCCGCCTCGACGGATCTGCCTACCGCGGCGATCAGCCGGAAGGTGCTGTGCGAGCATCGCGTTGCACGGGAGCAACCCACCTCCGAGACCCCCGGCAGGATCCGATGACAGCCTGGACCGAGCCGTCGCCGACTCCGCTCGCCCTGTTGCTCCTGGGCCGCGGCGCTGACCCGGACAGCGAGCGGGGCGTGGAATGTCCCGGCGCACTCCCCGCCGCCTCCGACCCCGACCTGGTCGCGCGGGCGCAGCGGGCCAAGGAAGCCCTCGGCTCGCGGGTCTACGTGCTGGGTCACCACTACCAACGCGACGAGGTCATCGCCTTCGCCGACACCACCGGCGACTCCTTCAAACTCGCGCAGCAGGCCGCCGCGCATCCGGAGGCGGAGTACATCCTCTTCTGCGGCGTGCATTTCATGGCCGAGAGCGCCGACATCCTGACCTCGCCGTCGCAACAGGTCGTCCTTCCCGACCTCGCCGCCGGCTGCTCGATGGCCGACATGGCCGCGATCGGCCAGGTGCAGGACGCCTGGGATGTCCTGGTCGACGCCGGCGTGGCCGACCGGACGGTGCCGATCACGTACATGAACTCGACGGCGGCGATCAAGGCATTCACCGGGCGTCACGGCGGCGCGGTCTGTACGTCGAGCAACGCGCGGCAGGCGCTGCAGTGGGCCTTCGAACGCGGCGAGAAGGTGCTGTTCCTCCCCGACCAGCACCTCGGGCGCAACACCGCCATCCTCGACCTCGGGATGTCCGCTGCGGACTGCGTGGTGTTCGACCCGCACCGGCCCGGCGGCGGGTTGACCGTCGAGCAGCTGCAAGCGGCGCGGATGATCCTGTGGCGCGGCCATTGCTCGGTCCACGGCCGATTCAGCGAGGACTCGGTTCACGATGTCCGGCAACGGATCCCGGGCGTGACGGTCATCGTTCACCCCGAATGCCGCCACGAGGTGGTCCGGGCCGCCGACATCGTCGGATCGACCGAGCGGATCATCGCGACCATCGACGCCGCCCCGGCCGGGACCGCGTTCGCGGTGGGCACCGAGCTCAACCTGGTGAAGCGACTGGCGCTGCGGCACCCGGACAAGCAGATCGTCTTCCTCGACCGCACGGTGTGCTTCTGCTCCACCATGAATCGCATCGACCTGCCCCACCTGGTGTGGGCCTTGGAAAACCTCGTCGCCGGCACGGTGGTCAACCGCATCGACGTCGACCCCGAGGTCGCGCACTGGGCGAGAGTCGCTCTCGACCGCATGCTCGCACTCCCCGCGGCGGCGGCCGGATAGCCGCCTGCAGCGGCAGTAGCCGGATAGCCGCCCGCTGCGGCAGTGGCCGGAGCGGCCGGCACCGGGGGCACGGGGGCGGCGACCCGCCAGGCCGGCGTGCACCTTCGGAGTAACGCCGTACCGCATTCCGTACGTCGGCTAAGAGCCGGACAAGGACGTCACAAGGCAGCCGGGGGACGCGTGATCGGGTCCCTGACCCCGGGTAGTCATGGGCCGCACTGGCGCGACGGAGCGCCGGCATGTGACGGAAGGGGTCACCATGAGCATCGTCCGGGCAGGACTCGGCGGTATCGCCGGTCTCGGCATGATCGCCGCCGGAACACTTCTCGCGGCACCGGCACAGGCAGCCAACGACCCAACCCCCGCACCGGTCAGCTGCAACGGGCTGGCAGCCACCATCACCGGTTCCGGGAAGGTCAAGGGAACCAGCGGTGACGACGTCATCGTGCTGACCGGACCCGGCGTCGTGCTGGCCGGTGCCGGGAACGACACGATCTGCGGCTCCGCCGAGCGGGACGTGATCCTCGCCGGCGCAGGCGCGGACTGGGTCGACGCGGGTGCCGGGGACGACCTCGTCATCGGTGACATGGGCTGGTTCGGCTTCCGCCACCACCACAAGGCCGGCTGGTTCTTCTCCAGCGGTGGCAACGACACGCTGGCCGGCGGCCTCGGCGACGACAAGATCCTGGGCGACGGCGGCAACGACGTCATCGACGCCGGTGCCGGCGACGACCGGGTCAGCGGTGGCCGCGGCAACGACACGATCGTGGGCGGCGAGGGCGACGACGTGGTCGCCGGGGACGCCGGCCGCGACACGCTCGTCATCGGGCCGGGCGCGGACCGGGCGTACGGCGGGAAGGGCCGCGACACCATCGTCGGGGCGACCTCCGACGACGTGGTCCGGCAGGGCGACGCCCGGCACCACAAGAACAAGGCGCACCACAAGGGCGACGACCACCGTGGCGTCGACGACCGCGGTGGCGACGACCGTCGTACCGACAGCTAACGAGGGGGAACGCCTCTCCCGCAGTTGACGGGCGCGATCACCGTGCCCGTCGCCACGACCAGGGGGCGGAGGAGAGGGGAGGTTCGCCGGCGGCCGCCGGGCTCAACAGCCCGGTGCGCCCCAGACGGCGAACCAGCGCGCGAGCTCGGGTTCGATCCGCAGATCGGACCCGAGCTCGTCGCGTACCTGCAGCTCCAGGATGTTGTCGCGTCGCTCAGCCCCGGAGACGTCGGGAGCGAACGGATAGAACGTGCCCTGCTTGAACAGGTACACTAGCCCCAGCCGCCGGCCGTCGGCTCCGACGAAGCCGACCAGCGAGCACAGCAACGTCGGGCCGAATCCACTGTCCTGCAACGACACGTTGACCGCGTGCAGATCGGTCACCAGCGCCGAGACGTCCGGCGGATCGGTACGGACGACCAGCCAGGTATAGCCGAACGAGTCCGGCGTCAACTCCACGGCCGGTCCGGCGTCGGCGTCCAGCAGCGCCCGTACGTCGGACTGCAGCTCGGCGAAGGCCCGGCCCTCCGGCGGACGGAAGGCGACCGAACCCACGCCGGTCGGCCGCAGGCCGAGCGAGGCCTCGAGAGTCAATGCCGCAGAAGGGATCGCGAACAGCTGGTCCAGATCCGGCGGTACCGCCTTACGGCGACCGAACACGCTGTCGAACAAGCCCATCGGCTCAGCGGCCCAGTTCGGTACTGATCCGGGCGAGGTTGGCTAGCCGCCGCTCCAGCGGCGGATGAGTGGCGAACAGGTGCGCGAGGTCCATGCCCTTGCCGGACAGCGCCGGAATGAAGGCGAAGGCGCTGACCGGCTCCATCGACCGCAGGTCCCGGTTCGGGATCTGCGCCATATCGCCGGAGACCTTCTGCAGGGCCCGAGCCAGCGCCGAGGGGTTGCCGGTCAGCAGCGCTCCCCCGCGGTCGGCGGCCAGTTCCCGATAGCGCGACAGTGCGCGGGTCAGCACGAACGACACGATGTAGACCACCGCGCTGACCAGGATCACCACCAGCGCCACCACCGCGGCGTTGTTGTCCCGGCGGTTGCCCCCGAGTCCGCCCCACATCGCCGTACGCGCCAGCAGACCGGCCAGCACCGCCGCGAAGGATGCGACGGTCATCACCGTCACATCCCGGTGGGCGACATGCGACAACTCGTGGGACAGCACGCCTTCGAGCTCGTCGCGATCCAGCCGGCGCAACAGCCCGGTGGTCACGCAGACCACGGACCGGTGCGGGCTGCGGCCGGTCGCGAAGGCATTCGGGACGTCGCTGTCGGCGATCGCGACCCGCGGTTTGGGCATGTCCGCCAAGGCGCAGAGCCGGTCCACGATGCCGTGCAGCTGCGGTGCCTGCTCCGCAGTGACGACGTGCGCACGCATCGCGGCCAGGGCCATCGAGTCGGAGAAGAACCACTGCCCCCACAGCAGCCCCGCGGCGATCACCACGACGACGATCGCGTTGACGCCGACGATGATGAGGACGACCGCGACCGCGACGTACAGCAGCAGCAACCCGCCCATCGTTCCGGCCATCCGGCGGGTCAGGCCGCTGTCGCTGGCGTACCGGGTCCGTGCCACGAGCCGTCCTCCGATCGTGCGTTGCTGCTGCGGGCCAACCACCTCAGCCCGGCAGCAGCCCTTCGTCGGTGAGCATCCCCCGCACGTCGTCCGCCGACGCGTCCTCGCCGGGCAGGATCACGTCGCTCTCCAGCAGTTCCTCGTCGTCGAGCAGCTGGCCGTCGGCGCGGACCCGCGACAGCAGGGCGGACAACGCCGTACGGAACTCCTGCTCGGTTCCACCCAGCGCGCCCTCGAGCGCCGCGTCCAGCTGGTTGACCTGGTCGATGACGTCGTCGGCGAGGCGGTACTGCCCCTCGCCGGAGATCCGGACGATCACGACGCCGCACCCTTCGAGCCGTTCGTCCCTTCGATGGCCGGGGTGGCCGGAGCACCGCCGAGTTCAGCCCGCATCGATGCCAGCTGGGCTTCGACGTCGTTGCTGCTGGCCAGCCGCTCCAGCTCCAGCGTGAGGTTGTCCTTCGACGTGCCGGTGGCGTCCTCCAGCGCGCCGGAGGCGATCAGCTCGTCGATCGCTCCCGCGCGGGCCGTCATCTGCGCGGTCTTGTCCTCGGCCCGCTGGATCGCCAGCCCAACGTCGCCCATCTCCTCGGAGATGCCCGAGAACGCCTCGTTGATCTTGGTCTGGGCCTCGGCGGCGGTGTACGTCGCCTTGATGGTCTCCTTCTTGGTGCGGAAGGTCTCCACCTTCGTCTGCAGCCGCTGCGAAGCCAGGACCAGTTTCTCCTCCTGCGCCTGCAGGCCGGCGAGCTGGCTCTGCAGGTCGGCCACCTGGGTCTGCAGGCCGCTGCGCCGGGTGAGCGCCTCGCGCGCGAGATCCTCGCGACCGGCACCAAGGGCCGCCTTGGCCTGGCCTTCCAGCTTGTCGCTCTGCTGGTTGAGGCCCTGCATCTGCAACTCCAGGCGCTTGCGGCTGGTGGCCACGTCGGCCACGCCACGACGGACCTTCTGCAGCAGTTCGAGCTGCTTCTCGTAGGAGTAGTCGAGCGTCTCGCGCGGGTCCTCGGCCTTGTCGAGAACCCGGTTGGCCTTGGACTTGAAGACCAGGGTGAAGCGCTGCCACAGGCCCATCGCCTGCTCCTTCCCTCGCGACGTCGGCGGTTGCTGGTCCATCGCCTTGCGGTCCATCGATGTGCTGCCGCATCGACATGCCGGTCCGGCGCATTGCCAGCGGTCGACACGTCGACAGCGCGTCGAACGGAGCCGGCCCGCCTCCACACTAGGGCGCTCCCCGCTCCGACGGCGACGACGCGACCCGACGGGTGCGCCTTCCCCGGCAGCGACGACGCGCACCACCGAATCACGACCAGCCGCCCGGTGCCTCTCGCCGACTGCGTGCCGTCATCGCGGTGGCGCCGCCCCCCGCACCGCCCGACTACGCTGCTGCCGTGTTCAAGCGCCGTACGCCCGAACCCGAGGCGCCCGTCTCCGAGGCCACCGTCGACCCCTCGCGGGCGGCGAAGGGCCGGCCCACCCCGAGCCGCAAGGAGGCCGAAGCGGCCCGGCGGCACGCGATCAAGGTGCCGGCCGACCCCAAGGCGGCGCGGCGGGCGGCTCGCGAACGCGACCGCGCGGCCCGGGTCGCAGCGCGGGCGGCGTTGGCGGCCGGTGACGAACGGGCGCTACCGGCCCGCGACCGTGGCCCGGTGCGCGCCTTCGCCCGCGACTTCGTCGATTCCCGCCGGACGTTGGCCGAGTTCTTCATCATCCTGGCCGTCGTCGTGCTCGTCCTGAACTTCATCCGGCTGCCCGGGCTGCAGGCGTTCGTCACGCTGATCTGGTTCGTCATGACCGCGGTCATCGTCATCGACACCGCGATCCTGCTGTTCCGGATGAGCCGGGCGATGAAGGCGCAATGGCCGGATCCGAAGGACCGCAAGGGGACGTTGCTGTACGCCGGAATGCGCTGCCTGCAGTTTCGCCGGTTGCGGTTGCCGCCGCCGCGGTTCCGTCCCGGCGGGCGACCGGTCGAGCCCCGGACCCGCTGAGCAGCAACCGGTCCGGCGAACCGCACCCGGTCCGGGCGAGCGACGACGAACTGCTAGGACGCGGGTGGGTGCAAACTCATTCCGGCGTACACCACACGGTCGCCTTCGAGCAGAGTCACCGCGTCGACCCCGGCGCCCAGCAGGTCCCGCCAGACCTCGCCCACCCACGTTTCGGCGTCACTCTGGCTCGGGAAACCCTCGGCCGGTGCGGCCGGCTCGATCCCGTCGTGCAGCGCGACGGGACTGCCGTCGACCCGCTCGTAGCGCCAGGTCCAGGACATTGCCGCCGCCTCCCGTCCAGCCGTGACGAGCAGTGCCACGGCGACGCCGACGGTACCCGGCGGGCCGCCGTACCGATCCGGGGGTTGCTTTGACGGCGCCGCCGCGGTCGTGGGAAGGTCCGTTGGTCCACAACTGAATTCACGTGTCCGAGATCCAGGGGAAGCCGGTGCGATTCCGGCGCTGACCCGCAACCGTGAGCCGCCTTTGCGGCAAGCCGGAGCACCTGGCGGTCACGATCGGCTCCATCCGTCGAGGTCTACGAGGCGGAGCCCGGGTCACGCCCGAGCCTCCGTCCCTCGCCGTCGCAGCAGCGATGCCGGGGGACGACGTGCGTCCGCAGTGGTCGCACCAGGCACCGGCCGGCCGGGGCGGCTCCTCAGACCGTGCTTCGAAAGGCCCTGCCATGCCCGGCCCGTCCCCTGCCACTCCTGCTGTCCCAGCCGCGAGGCCGCGTCGTACGACAGCCCTCGCCGGCGTCGCGGCCACCGCCGTCGCCGCCAGCCTGCTCGTGCCGGTCCTGCCGGCCGCCGCAGCCCCCGCACCGAGCACCGCCACCACGGTCGCGACGGCAAACAGCGCGACGCCGGTCGCGACGGCACTGAGCGCCAACGGCCCGGCCACCAAGGGCCTGTTCGGTGCCCAGGACCCGACGTACGACGGCGTCTACCGGCAGAGCCTGGCCATCCTCGGCCTGGTCGCTGCCGACTCGGCGGTCCCGACATCGGCGATCGACTGGCTGGTCCGCCAGCAGTGCGCCGACGGCGGTTTCGTGGCGTTCCGCGCCGACCTCACCGCACCGTGCCCGGCGACCGACCTGGCGACGTTCACCGGGGAGGACACGAACTCCACCGCTGCGGCGGCCCTGGCGCTGGCGGCCGTCGGCCGGTCCGGCAAGGCCGCCCGGGCGATCGGCTGGGTGAAGCGGGCGCAGAACCCCGACGGCGGCTTCCCCTACTACGACGGCGGGCAGTCCGACGCCAACTCGACCGGGATCGTGCTGAGCGCGTTCCGCGGTACGGCGACGCCGGTGGGCAAGACGAAGACGAACGGCAAGAACGGCGCGGCGTTCCTGCGCACCGTGGCGCTCGGATGCGCGGCCGGTGCCGACGCCGGCGCGCTGGCCTACCAGGGCCCGGCGCCGCTGCTGGCCAACGCCTACGCCACCGCCCAGGGTCTGGCCGGGCTGACCACCGCGCTGCCCCGGCCCGCCCAGCCGGTCAGCAAGGTCACGCCAAACGCGTGCGCCGGTACGGCGGCCGCCGGGACGACCGTGGCGATGAGTGCCGCAGGCTGGCTCGCCCGCACCCTCAACAGCGGCAACGGCACGATTCCCAACGCCTTCGGGCCTGGCACGGACTGGAACACCACGGCGTACTCGGTCCTGTCGCTGGTCGGCTCCGGCTACGGGCGTACGGCGGTGAAGAAGGCGACAACCCAACTGGCCCAGCATGTCTCGGCGTACGCCACCGACCTGCAGGGTCAGGCCAGCGCCGGCGCGCTGGGCACGCTGCTGCTGGTCACCGACTCCCGGAACCTCAACCCGAAGAACTTCGGTGGCGTCAACCTGATCACGACGCTGAAGACCAGCCGGCGCCGCTGAGCGTCGACCCGGACGTGACCAGTTCCGCTCGCACCGAACCCGGCCGGCTGCCCGCCGGCCGGGTTCGTCGGCGTGCCGCGGCCGGGCTGCTGGCCGCGGCAGCCGGGCTGGTGATCGGCGTCCTGGCCGCGGGGGCGGCGCAGGCCGCCGCGTACCGGTACTGGACGTACTGGTCCTCGACCGGGACCAGTTGGGTGTTCGCCCAGCAGGGCCCGGCGTACCGGGTCCCGGCCGACGGGACCGCGGAGGGCTGGCGGTTCGGGGTGTCGACCGGGACCACGTCGGGCCTGGTCCCGCGGCAGCCGGCGTCGACCGCCTTCGCCGAGGTCTGCGGGTCGACGCCGGCGCAGGACGGTCGCAAGCGGGTCGCGGTCGTCGTCGACTACGGCGTCCCGGCCGACGCCCCCGACGGGCAGAGCCCGCCCGGGGCGTTGCGCGGCAGCTGCGTCGTGGCGCCCCCGGCATGGACCGGGGCACAGGTCCTGTCCGCCGCGGCGGCGGTCCGCACCGGCCCCGGGGGGCTCGTCTGCGGACTGGACGGCTATCCGTCCGGTGAGTGCGCGGTGGTCGTCGGGACCACGCCGACCGCAGCGGCCACCACCAGCCCACCCCGCGCCAGCTCGTCACCGCGCCGCGCGACGCCGGATCCCACCACGACGGGGCCGTCGGCCAGTGGCCGGGCGACGGCGTCGACCACGAAGCCGAGCGGCGCGACCGGTACTCCCCCAGGCACTTCCGCGGCACCGACCGGGTCGTCGAGCAGCGGCGCGCCCACCGGCGTCGACGCTGGCGCGAGCAGCACGCCGACGACCAGCGACTCGTCGTCCTCGTCCGACCAACCCCAAGCCGAGCCCTCGGTCAGCCTGTCCCTGGGCGCGGCACCAGTCGCCGCGAGCAGCACCCTGGCCGGCCCGCTGACCGCTGCGGTCGTGGTCGTGCTGGCCGGCGGCCTCGGCACCGCCGCCTGGTGGCGTTCGCGGGGTCGGCGGCAATGACCGATCGCCGGCACGGCGGCGGTGCGCCTTGACGCCGGCGAGCACGATCCGGGCCCCCCGGTGGCTGCATCCGGGCGCCTGGTGGCTCTGGGCGCTCGGCCTGGCCACCGCGGCGAGCCGCACCACGAATCCGTTGTTGTTGCTGTTGATCCTGGGCGTGGCCGGCTACGTCGTGGCTGCGCGCCGGCCGGACGCGCCGTGGTCGCGCTCGTTCGCCGTCCTGCTGCGGCTCGGTCTGATCGTGATCGGCGTACGGGTGATCTTCCAGGCGCTGCTGGGCGCCCCGATGGGTACGCACACCCTGCTGGGCCTACCCAGCGTGCCGCTGCCGGAGTGGCTGGCCGGAGTGCGGCTGGGTGGTGACTTCACGGTCGAGGCCCTGCTGTTCGCGGTGTACGAAGGACTCCGGCTGGCGACGCTGCTCGCCTGCGTGGGTGCGGCGACCTCGCTCGCCTCCCCCAGCCGGCTGCTGCGCTCGGTACCGGCCGCGCTGTACACGCTGGGGGTCACCGTCGTGGTGACGCTGAGCTTCACGCCGACCCTGGTCGGCGACCTGCATCGCATTCGCGACGCCCGGCGGTTGCGGGGCCGCCCTTCCACCGGCCTCCGAGGCATCACCGGAGCCGCGCTGCCGGTCCTGGAAGGGGCGCTGGAGCGGTCTGTGACGTTGGCGGCGGCGATGGACTCGCGCGGCTACGGCCGCGTCGCGGCGCTGCCGCGGCGTACCGCGCTGACCTCTCAGGTACTCGTGCTCGGCGGCCTGCTCGGCGTCTGCGTCGGGGTGTACGGGCTGCTGGACGGCGGCTCGCCCGGCGCGTTCGGGTTGCCCGTCCTGGCGCTCGGCCTCGCCGCGGCGCTGGTCGGGCTCGGGTTCGGCGGGCGGAGCCGGGTGCGGACCCGCTACCGCCCGGATCCGTGGGCCTGGCCGGAGTGGGTGGTCGCCGGCTCCGGTGCCGCGGCCGCCCTGGCACTGGTCGCCGCCGGCGTACTCGGCGTCGCCGGTCTGCAGACTCCCGTCGACCCGCCGGCGTGGCCGGCGCTGCCGCTGCTGCCGGCCGCGGGGATCCTGCTGGCGCTGCTGCCCGCGGTCGCCGCCCCGCCGGTGCCATTGCCGATGCCGCCCCGGCAGCGGCCGGCGCGATTGCCGATGCCGCCCCGGCAGCGGCCGGTGCGAATGCCTCAGGCCGCTGACGGCGACGTCCGTACCGGAGCTGCCACCATCGGCACCTCAGCTGCGAGAACCGGGACGACGACGTGATCACCTTCGAGTCCGTCACCGTGACGTACCTCGACGCGCCGGCCCCGGTCCTCCGCGACGTCGACCTGCAGATCCCCGAGGGCGAACTGGTCCTGGTGGTCGGCAGCACCGGCAGCGGCAAGTCGACACTGCTCGGTGCGGTGAACGGCCTGGTCCCGCACTTCACCGGCGGGACGCTGCACGGCCGGGTGTGCGTGGCCGGGCGCGACACCGCGACGCATCCACCGCGCGACCTCGCCGACGTCGTCGGCTACGTACCGCAGGACCCGCTGAGTTCGTTCGTCACCGACACCGTCGAGGACGAACTGGCCTATGGCATGGAGTCGCTCGGCGTCGCCCCGCAGGTGATGCGACGCCGCGTCGAGGAGACGTTGGACCTGCTGGGCCTGGCCGCCCTGCGCGACCGGCCGCTGCGCCGGCTGTCCGGCGGGCAGCGGCAGCGGGTCGCCATCGGCGCCGCTCTGACGTCACACCCGGCCGTGCTGGTGCTGGACGAACCCACCAGCGCGCTGGATCCCGCTGTGGCAGAAGAGGTCCTGGCCGCACTGCAGCGGCTGGTGCACGACCTCGGCATGACGATCCTGCTGGCCGAGCACCGGCTGGAGCGCGTCGTGCAGTACGCCGACCGCGTGGTGGTCGTCCCCGGTGGCGGCGCTCCGCTGCTGGTCGGCGCACCCGCCGAGGTGATGCGGGACGCCCCGGTCGCGCCACCGGTCGTCCGGCTGGGCCGGTGGGCCGGCTGGTCCCCGTTGCCGCTGTCGGTCCGCGACGCCCGCCGGGCCGCCGTATCGCTGCGCGAGACGCTGGCCGCCCTCGATCCCCCGGCGCCGCGGCCCGTGACGACGCCGGCCGGCACCGCGGCGCGACTGGAACGGGTGAGTGTCCGGTACGGCGCGGTCCAGGCGTTGCGGGACGTCGAGCTGACCGTGACCACCGGCGAGGTCCTCGCGCTCATGGGCCGCAACGGGGCGGGCAAGAGCACCCTCATGGCCACGCTCGTCGGGCTACGGCGTCCCGACACCGGGCGGGTCCGCGTCGGCGACGCCGACCCCGCCGGCCTCGCCGGACCCGACCTGGTCCGCCAGGTCGGGCTGGTGCCGCAGGAGCCGGGCGACCTGCTGGTCAGCGACCGGGTCGCCCAGGAGTGCCGCGCAGCCGACGCCGACGCGGGTGTCAGCCCGGGTTCGACCCGGGCACTGCTGGCCCTGCTCGCGCCCGACATCGACGACGACATCCATCCGCGCGACCTGTCCGAAGGGCAGCGACTGTGCCTCGCGCTGGCTGTCGTGCTCGTCGCCGAGCCGCCGGTGGTGCTGCTCGACGAGCCGACCCGCGGGCTGGACTACGCCGCCAAGGACCGGCTCGTGGACATCCTGCGCGCGGTCGCCGGGCGCGGCCACGCCGTCGTCATGGCCACCCACGACGTCGAGCTCGTCGCCGACGTCGCCGACCGGGTAGTACTGCTGGCCGACGGTGAGATCGTCGCCGACGGGCCGACCGGCGAGGTCGTCGTGTCCTCGCCGATGTTCGCCCCGCAGGTGTCCAAGGTGCTCGGCCCGCAACCGTGGCTCACCCTCGACGCCGTGACCGCCGCGGTGCGGCCGTGACGGCGACGACCGCCGGGCCTGCCCCGGCGCCGGCCCGGGTGCGGGCGTTGCCGCTGGGCCGCCGGTCCGTCCTGGCGCTGGCCGCGGTCAGCGTCGTCGGCGTCTTCGCCTTCGGCTGGCCGTTCCTGGCGGATCCGACGTCGTTCACCGTCGATCACGCCGCCGACGCGCCGTGGCTGTTCGCGCTGCTGCTGCCGCTGGTCCTCGGCGTGGTGCTGGCGACGCTGGCCGACGGCGGCCTGGACGCCAAGGGGATTGCCGTACTGGCGGTGCTCAGCGCCGTCGTCGCCGCAGTACGACCGCTGTCCGCCGGCGTCGCCGGCCTCGAACTGGTCTGGATCGTCGTGGTTCTCGGTGGCCGGGCGCTGGGGCCGGGTTTCGGCTTCGCACTCGGCTCGGTGTCGATGTTCGCCTCGGCGCTGATCACCGGCGGCGTCGGGCCCTGGCTGCCGTTCCAGATGCTCGGTGCGGCCTGGGTCGGACTGGGAGCCGGCCTGCTGCCGCCGGTCCGCGGCCGGCGCGAGGTCGTGATGTGCGCGGCGTACGGCGCCGGCGCGGCGGTGCTCTACGGCTGGCTGCTGAACCTGTGGTTCTGGCCGTTCCTGTCCGGTATCGCCAGCCAGGTCTCGTTCGTCCCCGGCGATCCGGTCCTGGCGAACCTGCGGCGCTGGATCGTGTTCGACCTGACGACGTCGCTGGGCTACGACCTGCCCCGCGGCGTGCTGACCGCTGCGCTGATCCTCGTCGCCGGCGGCCCGGTGCTGCTCGCGCTGCGGCGCGCCGCCCGTCGGGCCTGCTTCGACGCCGACGTCCGCTTCAGGCCCGCCGTCCCCGCCGGCGACGCCCTGCCCGACACCGGCCGCAACCCCGTGGGCGGCGAAACTCCGCGCAAGGAAACTCCGGCCGACGAAACTCCGCGCAGGGAAACTCCGGCCGACGCGCTGCCCGACAGCGGGCGGCCGGGATGAAGGTCACCCTGCTCGGTACGGCGGGAGCCGACGGCTGGCCGAACCCGTTCTGCCGCTGCGCTTCCTGTACGGCGTTGCGCTCCCGCGGCGAGGTGCGCGGACAACCGGCGGCCCTCCTCGACGACGCGGTGCTGCTCGAATGCGGCCCGGAGACGCTGCGGGCCGCCGCCCGCGCGGGCCGGGTGCTCGACGGCGTCCGCCTCGTCCTGGTGACCCACGCCCACCCCGACCACCTGGACCCGGCGTTCCTGTTGTGGCACGCGTGGGCCGGCGCACCGGCGTTGACCGTCGCGGGACCGCCCGGGGTCGTCGCGGCCTGCCGGGACTGGCTGGCACCGCAGTCCGGCGTGAGCCTCCACCCGCTGCGCCCCGGCGAGACGCTGGTCTGCGAGGGCTACCGCGTGCGCGCCGTGCCGGCCGCGCACTGCCCGCCGGGAGGCGCGGACCCGTTGGCGGCCGAGGCATTGCTGTACGACGTCACCGGGCCGGACGGCGCCCGGGTGCTGTGGGCGACCGACACCGGCCCGCTCCCAGCGGCCACCGTCGACAGCCTGCGGGACACGGCGTACGACCTGGTGGCCCTGGAGGAGAGCTTCGGCGACCACACCGACCACGGCACCGGCCATCTCGACCTGGTGACCTTCCCCCGGGTGCTCGCGGACCTCCGCCGCGTCGGCGCCGTCGTCGACCACACCGCCGTCGTCGCCGTCCACCTCGGCCACCACAATCCGGATGTGCCCGTGCTGCGTGACCGCCTCGGCGCCTGGGGCGTCAGCGTCGTGGACGACCTGACCACGCTGCAGCTGGGCAGCGGGCGGCAGCCCGGTACGGCGGCAGCCGAAGCGCCACAGCCCGGTACGGCGGCAGCCGAAGTGCCGCAGCCCCCACCGGCGCGCCGGACGTTGCTGCTCGGTGGCGCCCGTAGCGGGAAGTCGGTGACCGCCGAGCGGCTGCTCGCCGACCGCGACGACGTGATCTACGTGGCGACCGCGGCGGCCGGCACTGCCGGTCCGGCCGACGCACCGGCGGACCCGGAATGGTCGGCCCGGATCGCCGCGCACCAGGCCCGGCGCCCGGCGGCGTGGACCACGATCGAGACCCTGGACATCGCCGAGGTCGTCGCCGCCGCCGGACCGGGGCAGGCCGTGCTCGTCGACTGCCTGTCGTTGTGGCTGGCCGGCCTGCTCGACCGGCACGGCGCCTGGGACGGCGGCGGCGCCGCGGTCCCCGCCGCGCTCGACGCCGCGGTCGCCGGCCTGCTGGACGCGCTCCGACGTAGCCGCGCCCGGATCGTGTTGGTATCCAACGAGACCGGCATGGGTGTCGTACCGGCCACCGCCTCCGGGCGGCTGTGCCGGGACCACCTCGGCATCCTCAATACCCGCGTGGCCGCCGCGTGCGACGACGTGACGCTGCTGGTGGCCGGCCGCGCCGTACCGCTGTCCGGCAGCGCCGCGCCTGCGGCGGCGCCAACGACCTCGGCGGGCGGCCGTACGCCGCTGTCCGGCAGCGCCGGCGGGTCGGCCCGATGAGCGCTCCGCTCGACCTCGCCGCACTGGCGGCTCAGGTCCGTCCGCCGGACGAGACCGTCGCGGCGCAGGCGCGCGAGCGGCAGGACCGGCTCACCAAGCCCGCGGGAGCACTCGGCCGGCTCGAACCGCTGTCGGTCTGGCTGGCCGCGACCACCGGCCGCTGCCCGCCGCAGCCGCCGCAGCGGGCTCGGGTCGTCGTCTTCGCCGGCGACCACGGCGTCGCGCGCACCGCGGCGACCTCGGCGTACCCGCCCGAGGTCACCGCCCAGATGGTCCACAACCTCGTCGGCGGTGGCGCGGCGGTCACCGTCATGGCCGCCGCGCTGGGAGCCGGCGTCCGTGTCCTCGACCTGGCGGTGGATGCCGACGACGACGCCGCGCTGCCCGACGAGGTCCGGCACTGGAAGGTCCGGCGCGGCAGCGGCTCGATCGACCGCGAGGACGCCATGAGCGCGGCCGAATCCGACGCCGCACTGCGCGCCGGGCTCGCGATCGCCGACGACGAGATCGACGCCGGAGCCGACCTGCTGATCCCGGGCGACATGGGCATCGGCAACACCACGGTCGCCGCCACGCTGGTGGGGCTGCTCACCGGCGCCGGGCCGCTCGAGGTCGTCGGGCGCGGCACCGGCATCGACGACCTCACCTGGATGCGCAAGTGCGCGGCGGTACGAGACGCGATGCGGCGTGGCCGGCCACACACGGCGGACCCGGCAGCGCTGCTGGCGGCCGTCGGCGGCGCCGACGTCGCGGCGATGAGCGGGTTCCTGCTGCAGGCGGCCGTACGCCGGACGCCGGTGATCCTCGACGGCGTGGTGTCCGGCGCCGCCGCGCTGGTCGCGGCTCGGCTCTGCCCGACCGCGGCGCTGTGGTGGCAGGCCGGTCACCGGTCGACGGAGCCGGCGCATCGGCTCGCCCTCGACGCCCTCGCGCTCTCCCCGTTGCTCGACCTCGACCTGCGCCTCGGCGAAGGCACCGGCGGTCTGCTGGCCCTCCCGCTGGTGCAGGCCGCGGCGGCGACGCTGCGCGACATGGCGACCTTCGACGAGGCCGGAGTGAGCGGCCCCGCCGCTGCTCCCCCGCCGGGATGAGCCGGCCCGCCCGCTCCGGCGACGGCGAGCGCACCGCAGCACCCCGCCGGGTCGACGGATTGCTGCTCGCCGTCGGCACGCTGACGGCGATCCGCGTGCCGCCGCCGCGGTCGGTGGACCGGCGTACCGCCCGGGCCGCCGTACTGGCCGCACCGCTGGTCGGAGCCGGGCTCGCGGTGATCGCCGCGCTGATCGTGTTCGCCGCGCGCCTGCTGCTGGACCGAGCCGATCGCGGTACGGCGACCGTACTTGCCGACCTCGTCGCGGCCACCCTCGGCATCGCCGCCCTGGCCGTCGCGACCCGCGGCCTGCACCTGGACGGGCTGGCCGACACCGCCGACGGCCTGGGCTCCCGCCGGCCCCGCGACGAAGCGCTGCAACTCATGCGCCGCTCCGACATCGGCCCGTTCGGGGTCACCACGCTGGTCCTGGTACTCCTGCTGGACGCCGCCGCCCTGGCGACGTGCATCTCGGCCGGTCACGGCACCCAAGCGCTGATCGCGGCCGGTATCGGCAGCCGGCTCGCCGTGGTCTGGGCGTGTCATCGCCGCATCCCGGCGGCCCGGACGGACGGCTTGGGCGCGTCGGTCGCCGGCACCGTCGGCACGCTCGCCGCCGTGGCGGTGACCCTGGCGAGCCTGGCGGCCGTGGCCGTGGTGGCCTGGCACGACGACGACGCGTCGCTGCGATCCGACGTGGTGACGACGGTCGCCCCCGCCGTCGGGGTGCTCGCCGGGCTGGTCCTGGTACGGCTCGCCCGGCGCCGGCTGGGCGGGGTGACCG
This sequence comes from Actinomycetota bacterium, assembly GCA_004297305.1. NCBI lineage: Bacteria > Bacillati > Actinomycetota > Actinomycetota bacterium. Next base: position 31,930 of record SCTR01000002.1, on the reverse strand, counting down.
GCGATGTCCTGGGTGCCGTGGTCGAGATCGCCGGCTGCGTGACGCTGCTGGTCGTCGCGGCCGCCTGACGCCTTGTGAACGCGGCGTTACACCGCCGGACGCGGCGGCGGCGAGCCCTAGGGTGGGCGCTGCCTCGCCCGTCGCCGCTGTTGTGGGAGCCGTCCGCGTGACCATCAAGGTCGCCCTCGAGCACCGTACGACGTACCGGTTCGACCGCCTGATCGGGCTCGGTGCGCACGTCGTACGGCTGCGACCGGCACCGCACTGCCGCACTCCGGTGGAGGCGTACTCCCTCACCGTGTCACCGGCCGACGCGTTCGTGAATTGGCAGCAGGACCCCTTCGGCAACCACCTGGCGCGGCTGGTGTTCCCGCAGCGCACGACGGAACTGTCGATCACGGTCGACCTGGTCGCCACGATGACGGTGATCAATCCGTTCGACTTCTTCGTCGCCGAGCAGGCCGAGACCTACCCCTTCGGCTACGACCGCGACCTGGCCGCGGACCTCGCGCCGTACCTGCGGCCGGTGACCGAGCCGGGCCGCTCCGAGCCCGGGCCCTTGCTCCGCCGCTGGCTGCACGGCATCCGGCCGCCGACCACCCCGATGCGGACCGTCGACTTCCTCGTCGCGGTGAACCAGCGGGTGTACCAGAGCGTCGCGTACGACGTCCGGCTGGAAGCCGGGGTGCAGTCGCCGGACACCACGCTGCAGCGGGCGATCGGCTCCTGCCGGGACAGCGCCTGGCTGCTCGTGGCGATCCTGCGGGAACTCGGCCTGGCGGCCCGCTTCGTCTCCGGGTACCTCGTCCAGCTCGCGCCGGACGTCGAGGCGCTGGACGGGCCCACCGGCCCCCGGCAGGACTTCACCGACCTGCACGCCTGGGCCGAGGTCTACCTGCCCGGCGCCGGCTGGGTGGGGCTGGACCCGACGTCCGGCCTGTTCGCCGGGGAGGGCCACATCCCGCTGGCCGCCAGTCCCGAACCGGCCACCGCGGCGCCGGTGACCGGCGTGGTGGAGCCGTGCGAGGTGGAACTGACCTACCGCAACACCGTCCGGCGCATTCACGAAGACCCCCGGGTCACCCGGCCCTACACCGACCAGCAGTGGGCGCGGGTCAACGAGTTCGGCCTCGCCGTGGACGCCCGGTTGGCCGCCGGGGACGTCAGGCTGACGATGGGCGGCGAGCCGACGTTCGTCTCCATCGACGACATGGACGGCGCCCAGTGGAGCACCGAGGCGCACGGCGACGCCAAGCGGGAACGGGCCGGCGAACTGGTCGCGGCGCTGCGCGAACGCTGGGCTCCCGGCGGCCTGGTGCATCACGGCCAGGGCAAGTGGTACCCGGGAGAGCCGTTGCCCCGCTGGCAGCTCGGCCTCACCTGGCGCACCGACGGTGAGCCGGTATGGCGTGACGCCGCGCTGCTGGCCGATCCGCTGGTCGCCGGGACCGCCGGACCGGACGACGCCGCGGAGTTCGTCCGCGGCGTCGCGGCCGCGTTGGGTATTCCGGCGACGTTCGCGATACCGGCGTACGAGGACCCGCTCGCGCAGCTGCTGGCCGAGGCCCGGCTGCCCGACGGCGCTCCGCCGGCCGACGACGGACTCGACGCGGCCCTCGACCCCGCCGACCCGGACCCGGCGGCGAGCGCTCGGGTCCTGGCCACGCTCGACGAGCGCCGTGGCGAGCCGGTGGGCTGGGTCCTGCCGTTGCACCGCACCGAACAGACCGGCTCGCACGCGGAACCGGGCTGGGCGACCACCCGCTGGCAGACCCGCCGCCGGCACCTGTACCTGGCGCCCGGCACCTCGCCGATGGGGCTGCGGCTGCCGCTGGACTCGCTGTCGTGGACGGCGCCGCCGTACCTGCCGGAACCGTCTCCGCTGCAACCGCTTTCGCCGCTGCCCCCGGCCACGGCTCCTTACGCCGCCGATACACCACCGGCGGCGGCCGTGGTACCCGGCGAGGGCGCGCCGACCACGGCACTGTGCGTCGAGCTGTGCGACGGGCGGCTGCACGTCTTCCTGCCCCCGGTCGCCGACCTCGCCCCGGCACTGCACCTCGTGTCGGTCGTGGAGGCGACCGCGGCCGTGCTCGGCCAGGCCGTCGTCGTCGAGGGCTACCCGCTACCGGCCGACCCGCGGACGCCCACCGTCGTGGTCGCGCCGGATCCCGGTGTGCTGGAGGTCAACGTCCATCCCGCGGCGAGCTGGCCGGAACTCGTCGCCACCACCGAGGACCTGCACGCCGAGGCACGCGCCGTACGCCTGGGCACCGAGAAGTTCGCCCTCGACGGCGTCCACACCGGGACCGGCGGGGGCAGCCACCTGACCCTCGGCGGCCCGACGCCGGCCGACAGCCCGCTGCTGCGCCGCCCCGACCTGCTGCGCAGCCTGGTGACGTACTGGCAGCACCATCCGGCGCTGTCCTACCTGTTCGCCGGCCGGTTCATCGGCCCGACCAGCCAGGCCCCCCGGGTGGACGAGGGCCGCGCCGAGAACCTGTACGAACTGGAGATCGCGTTCGCCGAACTCGACCGGCTCGCCGACGACCCGCCGCCGTGGCTGGTGGACCGGTTGCTGCGCCACCTGCTGACCGACATCACCGGCAACACCCACCGCGCGGAGTTCTGCATCGACAAGCTGTACAGCCCCGACAGCGTCCGCGGCCGGCTGGGACTGTTGGAGATGCGCGCCTTCGAGATGCCGCCGCATCCGCGGATGGGACTGGTGCAGGCCCTGCTCGTGCGCGCCCTGGTCGCCCGGTGCTGGGAAACGCCGTACGCCGGACGCCTGGTGCGCTGGGGCAGTGAGCTGACCGACCGCTTCCTGCTGCCGGCGTACGTCGAAGCCGACATCGGCGACGTGGTCGAGGACCTGCGCGCGCACGACCTGCCGTTCGAACTGGGCTGGCTGGACCCGTTCCTGGAGTTCCGTTTTCCGCGCCTGGGCCGGGTGCAGGTCGGCGAGGTCGGCATCGAGCTGCGCCGGGCCATCGAGCCGTGGCACGTGCTGGGCGAGGAGGCGACCGGGGCCGGCACCGCGCGGTACGTCGACTCCTCGCTGGAGCGGGTCCAGGTCGAGGTGACCGGCCTGACCCCGGGCCGGCACGTGGTGACCTGCAACGGCGTCCCGCTGCCGTTGCGGCCCGGACCGGTCGAGGGCGTCGCCGTCGCCGGCGTCCGCTACCGGGCGTGGCAACCCTGGTCGGCATTGCACCCGACCATCGCCGTGCAGGCGCCGCTCGTCTTCGACCTGGTGGACTGCTGGAACGGCCGGTCGCTCGGCGGATGCACGCACCACGTCGTGCACCCCGGCGGACGCGCGTACGACCGGCTGCCGGTGAACGCCAACGAGGCCGAGGCCCGGCGGGTCAGCCGGTTCGAACCTCGCGGCCACACCCCGGGCCCGATCGACCTGAGCCGCTTCGCCGCCCTCGCCGCCGCTCCGGAGTCCGGCCGCACGCTCGACCTGCGCCGGACCCCCCGCACGTGACCGCATCCGACGTGGACCAGCTGGCGGCGCCGGCCCTGCTGCGCGACTACCCCACGTCGCCGGACGTCTTTGACGAGGCGGTGACCGGCGACCGGCAACTGCGCGGTCCGTGGCAGGGACTGCTGGGCGCCTTCGACGGCCTGGGCGTGGCCGAGTTGCAGTGGCGCCGTTCGGAAGCCGAGCGACTGCTGGAGGCCGACGGCGTGACCTACCACGCCCACGACAGCAGCACCCCGCGGTGGGCACTGGACCCGATCCCGGTACCTATGGCCCGCGACGAGTGGACCCGGGTGGAGGCGGCGGTCAGTCAGCGCGCCGAGTTGCTCGACCTCGTGCTGACCGACCTGTACGGCCCCCGCGAGACGCTGCGCCAGGGGCTGCTGCCCGCCGACGTGGTGTACGGCCACCCGGGCTTCATCCGCGCCTGCGACGGCATCACGCTGCCCGGCCCGCGGCAGTTGTTCAGTTACGCCGCCGACCTGGCCCGCGACGCCGACGGTTCCTGGCAGGTGCAAGGTGACCGGGCGCAGGCGCCGTCGGGGGCGGGCTACGCCCTGCAGAACCGCGTCGTGGTGTCGCGGATCTTCCCGGACCTGTACCGCGACACCAAGGTCACTCGCCTCAGCCCGTTCTTCCAGCAGTTGCGCAGCGCATTGCAGGACGTCGCTCCCGAGGGAGTCGAGGCTCCCCGGGTGGTCGTACTCACGCCGGGGGCGGCCAGCGAGACCGCGTACGAGCACGCCTTCCTCGCCTCCCGGCTCGGCTTCCCGCTGGTGGTGGCCGCGGACCTCACCGTGCGGGGCGGCCGGGTCTGGTTGCGTTCGCTGGGCCGCCTCGAACCGGTCGACGTCATCGCGCGCCGGGTCGATGCGGCGTTCAGCGATCCGCTGGAGTTACGCCCGGACTCCCAGCTCGGCGTACCGGGCCTGATCGAGGCGACCCGGCAGGGCACCGTGTCGGTGGTCAACACCCTCGGCAGCGGCGTGCTGGAGAACGCCGGGCTGCTGCCGTTCCTGCCGCGGCTGTGCCAGGCGCTGCTCGGCGAGCCGCTGCTGCTGCCCAGCGTGCGGACCTGGTGGTGCGGCGATCCGGCCTCGCTGCGCTACGTCCTGGACCACCTGCCCGAGGTCGTGGTCAAGCCGCTGGCGCGCGGCGCCCGCGCGAGCCGCTTCGGCTGGACGCTGTCCGGCGACCAGCGCGACGAGGTACGCCGGCGCCTGCTGGCCGACCCCGCGGCCTGGGTCGCCCAGGAATCGCTTCCCGGCAGCCAGGTGCCGATGGTCGGCGACCACGACGTACAGCCGCGGCGGATGGTGCTGCGAGCGTTCGCCGTCGCCGCCGGCGACCGGTACGAGGTGCTGCCGGGCGGGCTGGTCCGGGTCGCCCCGGCCGTCGACACGGTGCGGATCTCCAACGCCGACGGCGCGGTGTCCAAGGACGTCTGGGTGCTCTCGCCCGACCGGGTGCAGCCCGGCGAAGGCTGGCAGGACGAGGCGCCGGTCACCGTCCGCGCCGGCTCGAGCGCCATCTCGCCGCGCGCCGCGGAGAACCTGTTCTGGCTGGGCCGGTACGCCGAGCGCGCCGAGTCCACGATCCGGCTGCTGCGGGTGGTCCACAACCGCTACAACGACTTCCAGCGCGGCACCGATCCGGCGGGTGCCGCGGCGCTGCGCGTGCTGTTCGCCGCCCTGACCGAGGTCACCACGGCCTTCCCCGGTTTCACCGGCCCGGACGCCGGTACCCGGCTGGAGCACCCCAGCGCCGAACTGCGCTCGCTGGTCGTCGACCCGACGCGCCCGGGCACGGTCGCCTACGCCGTACGCCGGCTGCTGGCCACGGCCATCGACGTCCGCGACCAGCTGTCGGTCGACACCTGGCTCGTGCTGGGCACCCTCGACCGCCACTTCGTCGAGCTGGAACGGACCCCGGAGCTGACCGCTGACGCCGCGCTGCTGTCGCTGGACCGGGCGCTGGAGGCCCTGCTCGCGCTGGCCGGCCTGGCCTCGCAGAGCCTGGTCCGTGACACCAGATGGCGGTTCATGGGCATCGGCCGGGCCCTCGAACGGGCCCTCGGTCTGACCGCGGCGATGCGGACGACGCTCGCCGACCAGCGACCGGCCAGCGAGGAAGGGCTGGTCATCGAGTCGTTGCTGGGCGCCGCGGAGAGCATCGTGACCTACCGCCACCGGTACCGGGCCCGGCCCCATGTCCGGCCCGTCCTGGAGCTTCTGCTGGCCGACCGCGACAATCCGCGGGCGCTGGCGTTCCAACTGGACCAGCTCGGACAGGACCTCGACCGGATCCCGGCGTCGGCCGGGGGCGACCGGCCGCAGCGGCTGCAGCAGGAGTTGCGGGACCTGCTCGCCCTGGCCGACCTGTCCGTGCTGGCCGAGGCCGACCCCGACGGCCGACGGAGCGAGCTGGACGCCTTCCTGGGCGACGTCATCGCGCTGCTGTCCGACCTCGCCCTGGCGGTGGACGCTCTGCACTTCAGTCACCTGGCACCGCTGCGCCCGCTGATCAGCGCGCGATCCTGGGCGCAGGCGCCGCGGTCCGCTGCGTTGGGCCTGCGGTGACGGCGGCGAGTATGACGCTGAACCTCAGGTGCAGGTGAGTCGGCGGTGAGTGCGACGTACCAGGTGGTGCACCGGACCCGCTACGAGTACGACGACGAGGTGTCGGCCAGCTACGGCCGGATGCACCTGCTGCCGCGGACCACGCCGGGCCAGGACTGCGACGGCGCAACGTTAACCGTCGACCCCCCACCAGACGTCGTCACCGAGCACCGCGACTACTTCGGCAACCGCTCCTCGTACTTCGAGGTGACCGTCCCCCATCGGGCGCTGCAGGTGACCTCGACCAGCACCGTCACGGTCCACGGCCGTAGCGGCGACCACCCGCTGTCGCGGTACGACGCGCCCTGGGAACGGGTCCGCGACGGACTCGACGCCGGCGACGACGACCCGGTCGCCGCGCGGGAGTTCACGCGACCGTCGCCACTGGTCACGGCGTCGCCGGCGCTGTCGGCGTACGCCGCCGGGTCGTTCCCGGCCGGGCGGCCGATCCGTGCCTGCCTCACCGACCTGCTGACCCGGATCCACACCGACTTCCGCTACGAGCCCGGCGTCACCACGGTCACCACCACCCTGGACGAGGTGCTGCGGCAGCGACGCGGCGTCTGCCAGGACTTCTCCCACCTGATGATCGGCGGCCTGCGCTCGCTGGGCCTGGCCGCTCGATACGTCAGCGGCTACGTCGAGACCCGGCCGCCGCCGGGCGGATCCCGGCTGCAGGGCGTCGACGCATCCCACGCGTGGGTATCCGTCGCGCTGCCCGGCGTGGGCTGGCTCGACCTGGATCCCACCAACGACCAGGTCGTCGACGACCGGTACGTCACCACGGCGTGGGGCCGTGACTACGGCGACGTGCCGCCGTTGAAGGGCGTGATCTTCACCGAGAGCGCCGAGAGTTCGCTGCAGGTGTACGTCGACATGGTCCGGCAGGACTGACCGGTCAGTATTGGTGTGGCACAGGTCACATCGCAGGAGGGCCCTCGGCGCGACGAGCACCCGGCAGCGCCGGGGAGGATTGCCCGCATGGCCCTCACCCGACCGCTGCCCGCCGACATGCCGTCGCTGGAGCGCACCGAGAAGACCGACCGGATTCTCTTCGCGACCGCGGCCTTGGGCATGCTCGTCGCCCTGGTGACCTTCTTCCTCGTCGCCTCGACCGCGCCTGGTGAGGACGCCGGCGACTTCCGCACCGAGCCGAAGATCCTCACCGTCGACCGCTGAGCCAGCCGGTCGCCGCACGCGCTGCGGCAGGTCCTCAGCCACGCTGGGCTACTGACACCGTCACCTTCAGTTGTCGACCTGGGTCGCCGTTCGACCGAACGGGTTCACCTGATCGGTTGAAATCGATCTCAGACCGTCTCAGACAGCCCGGCAACGGCTAACTCGCCGTGAACACCTGACATCCTTCAGCCCAGTGAGTCGCCGGGGGGCGACCGGTTCAGGGGTGGTGGGGTTCATGCGCGCAGTTGCGCGTCGTGTGTTGTCCGTGGGGGCCGTGCTCGGGGTCGTTGCCGCGGGGGTCGTGGTCGCCACGCCTGCCTGGGCTGCCAACGGCACCGTCAGCGGTTGCGTCGTCGACAAGAACAACGCCCCGATCGCGGGCCTCACCATCGGTGTCTACCAAGCGATCGAGACCCTGCCGCCGGACCCGGTGCATCCCAACGACCTGTACCAGCGCATCGGCATCAACGCCGTGGGGTCCGAGACGATGGCGGGAGTAGCCAACCCGACCACCGGAGCCAACGGCTGCTTCTCCGCCGCGCTTCCCAACGGGCAGTACGACTTTGCCTACCTCGACTTCGTCACCAGGTCGACGCCGCGGTACGGCCTGTCCTGGTACGCCGGGGCAGCCGGCGGCCTGGCGTCGCAGGGCACCGCGACCCCGACGGTGTTGCCGCGTATCGATGCGACCGCGGTGACGGTCTCGCAGAACGTCGCGATCCAGCTCGGCACAGCCAAACTGCAGGACGCGGTGTCGTTGTCCGGGGTCTTGACCGGCCGCCTTGCCGGATTCCCGCGCGACCGTGGTGGTGTCGTGCTCTACACCGACGTCCACAAGGTCGTGATGAACACCGGGTACTACGCCTTCCCGGACACCGGTTCCAACGGTCAGTACACGATCGGGGGGGTCCCGGGCGTCGACGCGAACGGCAACCCGATCCAGTACCGCGTGCGGTTCGTCGACCGCCGGCACGGCTGGCCGACGGATTTCCTCTACGGCCCCAACGGCGGCGTGCAGACCGAACTCAGCAACGACGACGGGCCGTTCCTCGGCTTCGACAACCACGGCACGGACTATCCGTTCGACGACACCTGGGTCGCCGGCGTCACTCCGGTGACGCTGCCGACCGGACCGTTGAACTTCTCGCTGCCCGGCGTCCCGACGCAGATCACCGCGTTCACGTCGTCGTCGACGTCGCCCGCGGCTGGTGGCTCGGTCACGTTGAGCGCCACCGTGGTTCGTACCGACCAGGACTGGAACAACCTGTCGCAGTCCCCGCCCGGCCGGGTCGGCTTCTACGACGGCACCACGCTGCTCGGGACGTCGGCCCTGGCCACGGGACGGGCGACGTACACCGCCAGCCTGCCGTCCGGCGCGCACTCGCTCAGCGCGCGGTACCTCGGCGAGGTCAACGCGACGACGTTGGCGTACACCCGTGACGAGTACGCGCCCAGCACGAACTCGAACGCGGTCACGGTGACGTGGGGCGGCGGGAGTGGGACGAGCGCGAGTACGACCACCCTGGCGTCCAACCCGACGTCGCTGGCCCGCGGCGGCAGCTTCACGCTGACCGCGACCGTCGGCAAGGCGGCCGGGACCCCGACCGGCACGGTGACCTTCTCGGCGACCGCGCCCGGCAGCACGTCCTCGTTCAGCCTCGGCTCGGCAGCGCTCAACACCAGCGGCGTCGCGACGCTGACGGTGAACTCCGGGACGTCGCCGGCCGGCAGCTACACCGTGGCGGCCAGCTACGGCGGGGACGCGACCACGACCGGCAGCACCGCGACGCCGATCACCGTGACGCTGACCAACGGCACGACGACCACCGCAGCGACGACCACGACGCTGGCAGCCTCGGCGACGTCGGTCACCTCCGGGACCGCGGTGACGTTCACAGCCACCGTCGCCTCCAGCGGCGGGACCCCCACGGGCACAGTCACTTTCCGGGACGGCTCGACGACGATCGGGGCCGGCACGCTCTCGGGCGGGACCGCGACGTTCACGACGTCGGCGCTCGCGGTCGGCTCGCACTCGATCACCGCGGCCTACGGCGGGACCACCGGCTACGCCGCCAGCACGTCGGCGGCGCGGACGGTCACGGTGACCTCGGGTGGCGGCACGACGTCGGCGTCCACGACCACGCTGACGGCCACCCCGGCGTCGCTCCCGCGCGGCGGCAGCTTCACCTTGACCGCGACGGTCAGCCGCGCCGCGGGCGGTACCGCAACCGGCACCGTGACCTTCACGGCGGTCGCCCCCGGCGGCTACACCTTCACCCTGGGCACGGCTGCACTGAACGCCAGCGGCGTCGCCACCCTGACGATCAACTCGGGGACGTCGCCGGCGGGGACGTACACGCAGCGGGCGGCGTATGGCGGCAATAGCACGACCTCGGCCAGCACCTCCGGCGGCACCGTCACGGTGACCCTGACGTAGCGGGCCGCGGCAGCAGAGCCGCGCTACGCGACTGACGGCGCGTGACCTAACGGTCACGCGCCGTCAGTGCGTTGTCACCCGTTCGGGTGAGTGTCGTTGGCATCCTCAGGGGAAAACCGCTACCTGATCGGCTCTGCTTGCTCACTCTGCGTTCATCGAGTGTTTCCCCCGAGCAGAACCGAGAGTCAGGATGTGGCCACTGTCGGTGCTTCTTCGACCAAGGGGAAACTCATGCGAGTACCCGCTCGCCGCGCGGCATGGATCGCCGCGACGGCCGGCCTGCTGACCGCCGGCCTTGCCATGACCGCACCCCCGGCGTTCGCGGCGGGCACGGTGACCGGCTGCGTCACCGACAAGGCAGGCGCACCCGCGGTGGATGTCACGGTGGGCGTCTTCACGGCAGTCGAGGCACTCCCCGACAACCCGCAGCACCCCGGCGTGGACTACCAGAAACTCGGTGTCGACATCTTCGCCGACAGCACCCAGGCACCGTCGGTGGCGTGGCCGCAGACGAACGCCGCGGGCTGTTTCTCCATCAGCCTGCCGGCCGGGTCGTACGAGTTCGCGTTCCTCGACTTCGTGACCCGCGCAACCCCGCGCTACGGCCTTGGCTGGTACGGCGGCGGCGCAACCGGCACCGGGTCGGACGCCACGGTGGTGGCATGGCAACCGGAGCGGATCGACGCCACCGCGGTGACCGTGGCGGACAACGGCACCGTGTCGCTGGGCACCGCGCGACTGCAGGACCCCGTCACTCTCAGTGGCACGATCAGCGGCCGCCTCGCCGGCCTGCCGCGCCAGTACGCCGGCGTCGCGGTCTACACCGACGTCCACAAGGTGGTCACCAACAGCCTGCGCTACCCGCCGTACCTGACCTCTGACGCGGGCGGCAACTACGCGATCGGCGGTTTCCCCGTCGCCGACGCGAATGGGGCTCCGCTGCAATACGTCCTGCGCTACTACGACACCCGCCACGGCTGGCCGACGGACTTCGTCTACGGCCCCGGCGGCGGCGTGCAGACCGAATTGGACAACGTCAACGGGCCGTTCCTGGCCTTCGACGACCACGGCACCACGGATCCGTTCGACGACACCTGGGTTGCCGGGGTATCCCGGCTGACGTTCTCGACGACACCGGTGGACATCGACTTCACGTTGCCCGCCGTACCGACCTTCATCACCGCGTTCGGCGCCAACGGCACGACCGCGACCCCGGGATCGCCGGTCACGGTGTCGGCTCACGTCGAGCGGGCCGACCAGGGCGCCGGCGACGCAACCTCCAGCCCGGCCGGCACGGTTGCCTTCTACGACAACGGATCCCTGTTGACGACGCAGGAAGTCCACCTCGGTACGGCGGCGATCACGATCACCAAGCTCGCCGCCGGAGCGCACGCCATCACTGCTCGCTACCTCGGCCAGATCAACCAGTCCTACCAGTTCACGTCCGACGAGTACGCGCCCAGCGCGATGTCGTCCGCGGTCGTGGTGAACGGGACCGCCGTGGCCGCACAGGTCGGCCAGGACTCCAAGACCGCCGCCCTCCCGCTGCTGAAGTCCACCGCCAAGAAGGGCAAGGTCAAGGCCGGAAAGAAGATCACCCTCACCGTGATCGTCAACCGGTACGGCGGCGGCGTCGCCACCGGGAAGGTGACGTTCAAGGACGGCAAGAAGGTGCTGAAGAAGAACGTCAAGATCAAGCATGGCAAGGCCGCGATCAAGGTCAAGCTGAAGAAGGGAAAGCACGTGATCTCGGTGGGCTACTCCGGCGACGGCACCACCCTGTCCGGAGCCGCCAAACTCACCATCAAGGCAACCTAACTCCCGGCCCACCACCGTCCCACCCACCGCCGTCCCACCCACCGCCGTCCCACCCACCGCCGTCCCACCCACCGCAGTACCGGCCTCCGCAGTACGCGCCACCGCGGTACCGGCCCACCGCAGTACCGGTGTTGCGCGCCGTACGGTCGCTATCTGCGGCCCTTAAGGGCCGCTAAGCAACCACAAGGCGCGCCACACAGGGGTACGGCGCAAACCCCGGCCGGCGCCGGGCGGCCGAGGGAGTCGGACGGCGACAGGGGTACGGCGCAACCCGGGGGCCCACGCCGGCCGGGGGCATCTGAGGTGCCGGGCTGCGGCGCCAGCGGTGGCGGAGGTGCCGGGCTGCGGCGCCGGTATTGGCGGTCGGCGCGCTGCGGCGTCGGTGCAGTAGCCGGCGTCGAGGGTCACCTGTCGTCACCCCAGTGTCGGCTCGATGGTGACGTTCTGCCATGGCCTGCTCCCCCGCTCACCCGTCCGGGTTCAGCCGTTCGGTTCCAGTTGCCCCGCCACGCCCACTGCGCGCTGTCGGTCATTACGGATCGTTGATAGTCATGTGGTGTTCATTCGTCGGCCGCCCGGGGAGTGGTGGCCACAGTTCAGGGGATGGGTGGGGTCTGCATGCGCATGCGCGCACCGCGCACGGTCGCGGCAATGCTCGGGCTGGGGGTGACCGCGGCCCTGGTGTCAGGAATCGGGACCGCGGCGTACGCCGCCGACGGAAATGTGAGTGGTTGCGTGGTCGACAAGACCGGCGCACCGGCGGCGGGGGTGTTTGTCGGGGTCTTCAAACCGGTGCACTCGCTGCCGGACAACCCGCAGCATCCCGGCGTCGACTACCAGAAGATCGGCATCGACCTGTGGAACCAGGCCGGCCAGGCCGGTATCGACTTCCCCGTCACCGGCGCGGACGGCTGCTTCGCCGCCACGATGCCGGCCGGGGACTACGAATTCGCGTTCCTCGACTTCGTCAACCCTGCCGCCACACCGCGATACGGCCTGGCCTGGTACGACGGCCCCGCCAACGGCTACGGCGACACGACCTCACCGGTCACGACGTCGCTGGCACGCATCGGCGACGACGGCATGGGCGTGACGGCGGTGACCGTGCCCGACAGCGGCTCGGTCGCGTTGGGCCGCACGACCTTGCAGGACGCGGCAACCTTGCGCGTCGATGTCACCGGTGCGCTGGCGAACATCCCCCGGGAGTATGCCGGGGTCGCGCTGTACACCGACGTCCACAAGGTGGTCAACAACACCGGGTCGCTCAGCGGTCCGTACCAGTCGGCCGGCGAGGACGGCGTCGTGACCATCGGCGGGGTTCCGGCGTACCAGTCCGACGGGACGACGCCGGTCACCTACCGGGTCCGGATCTTCGACACCCGGCACGGTGCGGTCACCGACTACATGTACGGCCCCAACGGTGGCGTCCAGACCGAAGTCGACAACGTGCACGGGCCGTTCCTGGCCTTCGATGACCACGGCACCGAAAACGACCCGTGGGACGACACCTGGGTGGCCGGCGTGTCGCCGGTGACGCTGGTCGCGGGCAGCAACCCGAGCCCGCTGTCATTCGCGCTCCCGCCGGTGTCGACCTACGTGACGAACCTCGAGACCTCCGCTGCGGCGGTGACCGAGGGCGAGCCGGTGTCGTTGACGGCGACGGTGATGCGATCCGACCAGAGTTCCGGTGACCTCACGCAGTCCCCGGCCGGCCGGGTGGGCTTCTACGAGGGCGCAACGCTGCTGGGCAGCGCCGCGCTGTCGACAGGTACCGCCACGCTGACCGTCAACTCGTTGCCGGCCAACGGTGACGGCTCGCCGCTGGTGCATTCGATCACCGCGCGCTACCTCGGCGTGGTCACCGCCGGCAACCTCACCACCCTGCTGCAGGACGAGTACGCGCCCAGCGCACCCTCGACTCCGGTGCTCGTCACCGCGTCCGCCGCCCCGGTGTCGCCGCCCACGCCGGTCGCCACCACGACGACGCTGACCGCGACGCCGGCCACGACGGTGCCGGGCAGCTCGGTCACCCTGTCGGCCAAGGTGTCCGCTTCGGCCGGTACCCCCACCGGCACCGTCACGTTCGCCGAGGGCAGCACGATCTTCGGGACCGCGTCGGTCAACGGCGCCGGCGTCGCGACGCTCGTCACGCCATCGCTGGGTGCCGGGCATCACACGATCACCGCGGCCTACACCAGCAACATCTCCACCGCATTCACCGACAGCCAGGGCTCGGTCGCCGTCGTCGTGGCGGCTGCCGGGGTCACGTCGCCGCCGCCGGTCGCTGCGGCGCCACGGGCGATCGCCGTGCTCAAGGTGTCGAAGGCCACGGTGAAGCGCGGCGCCAAGCTGTCCATCGTCACGGTGGTGAGCAAGGCGGGCGCGCCGGTCGCCGGCCGCGTCACGATCAAGGACGGCCGCAAGAAGCTGGCGACAGTGAAGCTGAACAAGAAGGGCAAGGCCGTCGTCGTCACCCGGAAACTCAAGCCCGGCAAGCACAAGCTCGTCGCGGTCTACTCCGGCGACGGTACGGCGACGACCAGCGTCATCGTGGTGAAGGTCCGGCGCTAGCCCGGCCGGGCAGAGCCCGTCCGAGCCAGCTGGCCTGGCGGGCCCTGCCCGTTCGGATGGCCGTCACCGTCCCAGCCGGACGGTGACGGCCATCGGCAAGTCATCCCACTGCGAGAGAACAGGAACAGATCCGATGGTGTCGAGCTCGGTCCGTACCCGGGCCTTCCGGCTGACCGCTGCAACGGCGGCGGTCGCGGTGACGGCCACCCTGGCCGTCACCGTCCCCGCGATGGCCGCCGACGGCCAGGTCCGCGGCTGCCTGCGCTCGGCAACCGGCGCTGCCGCAACCGATGTCGCGGTGGGCTTCTATTCGCCGGCCTCCGGTGACGCGGCCGCGATCGGCTCGAACCCGGCCTACACCAATACCAGTGCCGCCGTCTTCGGCGGGACCGGCAGTGACGGCTGCTATGCGGTGACGCTGCCGGAGGGCAAGTACGAGATCGCTTTCGTCGATACCTTCAACCGGGTCACCCCGCGGTACGGCACCGCCTGGTGGCACCAGGCCACCACGCAGAACACCGCCCCGTGGGTCGTCGCGCGGGCGGACGCGAGCGCACTCACCGTCGGGCCCAGCGGATCGGTCGACCTCGGCACGCTGACGCTGTCGGACGCCGGCCAGATCACCGGCGATGTGACCGGTTCGTTCGCCGGGCTGCCGCGCTCAGTCGTCGGAGTGTTCGTCTCGACCTCCGGAAAGGCCGTCGCCTCCACCGGGCCCTGGCCGTTCTTCGACGTGGGCGAGGACTTCAACGGCGACTCCCAGCCCAACCCGGCGCTGGGCGAGTACACGTTGGGCGGCCTGCCGATCCGCGACGCCGCGGGCAATCTGGTCAGCTACACCGCCCGCTACGCGCACCGGACCCTCGGCGCCCCAGCCGATGTCACCCATCCGTCGCCCATCACGCTCGCCGGATCGTCGGCGACTGTCGACGTGGTGCTGCCCTCGATCCAGACCGTGGCCGCCACGCCGACGCAGTCCGCCGCCCAGGGCGGCAACGTCACCTTGTCAACCACGATCACCGCGCAGAACGGCCTCGCGCCGACAGCTGGGATCGTCGCGTTCTACCGCGGCTCAGCCGGCGCTCGCACCCTGCTGGGGACGTCCACCGCGACCGGCGCAGTCGTCACGCGGGCGGTCGCCGCCTCGGCGGTCAGCGGCCAGGTCCTGTCGGCGGAGTATCTCGGCGACGTCGAGCCGGGGTCCGTGGTCGCCGCGACCGGCAACGGCGTCGACCGCAACGCCCTGCAGTTCCGCAACGACGACTATGCGCCGAGTTTCTTCGCCAGCACACCGTCGACCGATCCGGCGGCCACCAGGATCACCGGCGTCGTGACCCGCGGGCAAACCGGTGCTGCCGTGTCCGGAGTCCAGGTCCGCGCCTACCTGCGTCCCGGGGTCCAGGTCGGCACCACCGCCACGACCAATGCCAGCGGCGGCTACACCATCACCGGCCTGAGTGCCGGCTGGAGCTACCGGATCTCGTTCGCATCCGGCGGCGCCGAGTACGTGTACATCGGACCGGGAAAGATGGGGCGCCTCAACGAGCCTGGCGACTACAACGCCTATCAGCAGGGTGCCACGGCATTCAGCACGGACACCGTTGGCGTCCCGGCGGGCTCCAGCCTGTCGTACCAGTGGTGGGGTACGAGGACCTACGTCACCAGTTTCCGTGGCTACGACGGCGCGGTCAGCCAAGCACAGGTGAACGCCGGGCAGATCCCGGTCCCGAACCAGTACGACGAGCCCGCCGTCAACGGCGGGGATCCAGTCACCCTCATCGCCACCGTCAACCCCTGGAACAGCAGCTTCTACTACACGAACTCCGACTACGACGACGACGTGAACTGCAACGTCGCCAGCAACCCGGTCTGCAATGACCTCTACCCGATCCTGACCGCGCAGTATCAACCCGACAGCAACCACGACCGGTTCTACGACCGCAAGTGCATCGGCGCCGCGGTGATCTGCGCCAACCCTGCTGCCAACGTCAACAACTGGGTGACCGGAAGCGTCGCGTTCTACGAGTTGTCCTGCGCGCCCACGCCGTACCCCTACCCCCGGACGCTGCGGGGCGTCGCGCCGCTGGTCAACGGGATTGCGACGTTCGCGCTGGACACCGCCGGACTGTCCGACGGCGTGCACTGCTATTCGACGCAGTACGTCGGGGCGATCAACACCGCCACACTGAGTCTCGCGCCCGGCTCCAACGACCGGTGGGTCGATCCGGGACTCAACTACACCGCGTCGACGTACGCGCCGTCGTACCAGACCGAGGACGAGCCGCTCCCGCGTTACGAGCGCATCCACGTGACGGCTGGAACGCCGACCCCGACTCCCACCGCGACGCCGACACCCACGGCCACACCGACACCGACGGCCACACCGACCCCGACGGCGACCCCGACGCCCACTGTCACACCCACGCCGAGTGCCACACCCACGCCGACGGCGACACCCACGCCAACGGTGACCACCACTCCGCCGCCGGTGGCACCGGTCCCGGTGACGCCGCCGGCGGCCGCCAGCAGCCTCGGGATCAAGGTCAGCCCCACGCAGGCCCGGCGCGGCGCCAAGGTCACGATCACCGTCCGGCTGAAGCAGCCGCACGGTAGTGCCGGGACCATCGCCTTCTACGACGGATCGAAGCTGCTGAAGGTCAAGCTCCTCGCCGGTGGCCGGGCAGTCCTCACCACGAAGTCCCTCGGCAAGGGAACGCACCGGATCTCGGCTGTCTACAGCGGCGACGCGCAGGCACAGCCGTCGGCGACCCGTCCCGTCACCGTGAAGATCAAGCGGTGACGGGATGCCCGGTGAGTCGACGGCTTCCGCCCGGGTCGACCGACGACTACTCCACGTGGCGGCCAGTCCGGCCGTTGGACCATCCGGGCTCATCCGTTCGGTCCGGATTGGCTCGTCGCCGCTACGTTGCGTCGACCTGCGCCCGTTCCGCCTGATAGTCATGGGCGCGAGTGGGGCTACGCCTTGGGGAAGGCGTCGAGGAACCTGGGGGTTCACAACGTGAGGAAGTCGTCCATCGGGCTGCGCGCCGCCGCCGCGGCGCTCACCGGCCTGGCACTGGTCGGCACGTCGATCGCGGCGGCCGGTCCGGCTGCCGCTGCGGCGTCGAACGCCATCGCCGGCAAGGTCACGATCACCTTCTCCGGCGTGAACGCCCGGGCGATGACCGTTCGGGCGTACTCGACGCCGACGACTCTGGTCGCGACCACGACCACCTCGACGACCGGCACGTTTACGCTCACCGGCCTCACGCCCGGACAGGCGTACCGGCTGCGCTTCACCAACCCGTCGCACAACCAGGTCGACTACGTCTACGGCGGTCCCGGGGTCGCCGGGCCGGAGTGGACGTCCTCCTTCAGCGGGACCACGTGGGCCGCCGGCGCCGTGGAGGTCCCGGCCGGAGCGGACGTCAACGCAGCCGTGATGCCGGGGGTCAAGACCTATCTCACGAGTTTCCGGATCCTCGGCGCCGCTGTCACCGGGACGCAGATCCCGGTCCCGGTGCAGGGCAATCAGCCGACGGTGGCGCCCGGCGGTGCGGTCACGCTGATCTCGACGGTGAATCCGCAGGACGGGGCGTTCTACTACACGAACTCGTCGTACACGCCGGGCCTGGTCTGCAACGTCGCCACCGACCCACGCTGCGGACCGAACCCGCAGTACCAGCCCGATCGTGACGGCAACGGGTTCTACGACCTGAAGACCGGCAAGTGGCCGACCGGCTCGGTCGCGTTCTACGAGACGGACTGCACGACCTATCCGTACGCCCGCACATTGCTGGGCACCGCACCCCTCACCAGCGGCGTGGCGACCTTCGCCGTGGCAACCGGCGCGCTTGGCGGCGGCACCCACTGCTACACCTCGCAGTACGTCGGCGCGGTGACCACCTCGACGGTCAGCCTCACGCCCGGCTCCACGACGAGCTGGGTGAACCCGGGCGTGGTGTACACCAGTTCCGAGTACCAGCCGAGCTATCTGACCGCCGACGAGCCGGATCCGCGGTATGCCCGGATCACGGTCACCGGGACGACGCCGACCGTCTCGGCAAGTTCGACCACGGTGTCGTCGAACCCGGCCACGCTGCCACAGGGCGGCTCGTTCACCTTGACTGCCAACGTCTCGCGCGCCGACGGCGGCACGGCGACCGGCACCGTGAATTTCCGGTCCGTTGCTCCCGGCGGTTTCTCGTTCTCGCTCGGCACCGCGTCGGTGACCGGTGGGGCGGCCACGCTGACTGTGGCGTCCGGCACCGCGGCCGCGGGCGCCTACACCGTGACCGCGGTGTACGGCGGCGACAGCACCACAGCGGCCAGCACGTCGCCGAGCACCACGGTGACGCTGACCACCGGCGGGTCGACGCCGACCCCAACCCCCACGCCAACACCTACTCCGACGCCAACCCCCACTCCGACGCCAACCCCCACTCCGACACCGACTCCCACGCCGACCCCGACCGGTTCGGTCAGTACGACGACGACGACGGTGACGGCCAATCCGCAGACCCTGCCCAGCGGCGGCACCTTCGTGCTCACCGCAACCGTGGCCGGGGGGACGACGGCACCGACGGGGACGGTGACGTTCCGATCCACGGCACCGGCGGGGTACTCGTTCACCCTCGGCACCGGCACGCTCGGCCCTGACGGCATCGCGACGCTGTCGGTGAACTCGAGCGGCGCGCCGGCCGGGGCCTACGTCGTGGTGGCGTCGTACGGCGGCAGCAGCGGTGCCGGCGCCAGTTCGTCCGCCCCGGTGACCGTCACTCTCACCTGACCTTCGCTGCCGCCGGCGAGGCACGCCGCGGGCGGTCGACGAGTCGCTAAGGAGCCTGACCGATGGGCAAGTTCGCCGTCCGGAGAATCGCCGGCACACTCGGCATCGTCACGGCGGCAGCGTTCGCGCTGGCCGGCGGATCGATCGCGAACGCGGCGACCAGCACCCAGATCGACGGCACCGTGACGCGCGCGTTCAACGGTGCAGCACTGTCCGGGGTGACCGTGCGGGCCTACGACACACCCGGCCATCAGGTGGGGACGACGGCCACGACCGCGGCGAACGGGTCGTACACGATCAGCGGGCTGACCGCCGGGCAGAGCTACCGTGTTGCGTACACCACCGGCGGTTCCTCGTACGTCTACACCGGGGCGGGCAAACTCGGGAAGCTCAACGAGGCCGGTTTCAACAACGCCTGGCAGAACCCCGGCGACACCTCGTTCAATCCGAGCACCGTCGCGGTGGCGGCCGGTAGCACCGTCGACTACCAGTGGTGGGGCAAGCGCACCTACATCACCAGCTTCCGGGCTGTCCCCCAGGCGGTCTCCACCGCGACCGTCGACGCCGGGCAGATCCCGATCCGCGCTCAGAGCGAGCAGCCGACGATCGCCGCCGGCGCCGGCCTGACACTGGTCTCCACCGTGAATCCGTGGGACGGCAGTTTCTACTACACGAACCCGAACTACGACCCCGGCGTGAACTGCACCATGGCCAGCGACCCGGTGTGCAATCCGAACCCGGCCTACCAGCCGGACAGCAACCACGACAACTTCTACGACCGCAAGTGCTACGGCTCGGCGGTCCGGTGCGCCGCGCCGGTCAGCACGGCGAACGCGGCCTCGGCCAACTGGGTCACCGGCAGCATCGGCTTCTACGAGGTCGACTGCACCACGTACCCGTACGCGCGGACATTCCTCGGTCTCGGCACGGTCGTGAACGGGATCGCCACCTTCTCCGTACCCACGTCGGGCCTGAGCAACGGGATGCACTGCTACTCCTCGCAATACCTGGGAGCGGTCACCAGCAACTCGGTCAGCCTGACGCCGGGATCCACGACGACCTGGGTCAACCCCGGCGTCAACTACACAGCGGGCACCTACTCACCGAGCTACCTGACCGAGGACGAACCCGATCCGCGCTACGAGCAGGTCTTCGTCACCGGTGGCGGCGCGGGCGTCGCGGCCACGACGACGTCGCTGACCGCCGACCCGACCACCGTCGCCGAAGGGGCGTCGGTCACTTACACCGCGACGGTCAGCTCGGCCAGCGGAACTCCGACGGGCACCGTGGACTTCGTCGTCAACGGCACCACCGTCGCGACGGGGGTCGCGCTGTCCGGCGGCGTCGCCAGTTTCGCGCCGCCGGCCGTGACCGGCGTCGGTGCGAAGCAGGTCCACGCGGTCTACAGCGGCGATTCCACCCACGCGTCGAGCACCTCACCGTCGATCACCGTGACAGTGGTACCGGCCACCTCACCGACACCGACACCCACCCCTACCCCGACCCCCACGCCGACAGCGAGTCCGACTCCGCCGCCGCTGTCTCCGGTGCCGCCTCCGGTCGCGGTCGTGACACCGCCGACGGCGGTGCTGACGGTGTCGGCCACGAAGATCCGGCATGGAGCCAAGATCACAATCAAGGTCGTCGTGACCGGCCCCGGCGGTCCGGTGGCCGGTGGCAAGGTCGTCATCAAGGACGGCCGCCACACGCTGACGACGGCGGCGGTCAACAAGAAGGGCAAGGCCGTCTTCGCTACCCGGGGGCTGGCTGTCGGCAAGCACGCCATCTCGGCGGTCTACAAGGGCTCGATCAAGATTCTCGTGCCTGCGATTGCGGTCAAGGTGAAGCGCTAGCGCCCGACGTCACGTCGACCAAAGTCTTTCTGTCCCACCCCTGACCGGCGGGCCATCACCATCACGGTGATGGCCCGCCGCGGTGTTTCCCGCGCCGACTGGGTCGCGGCCCAGCGGACGACGGTCAACCGGTTCCCTTGTAGTTGAACACCTGACGCAGCGTATGGGTGACGGTCACCAGATCAGCCTGGTCGGCCATCACCTGGTCGATGTCCTTGTACGACAACGGATGCTCGTCGAGTAGCGCCGCGGCGTCGTCCCGGTTCCAGCTGCGCTCCCCCATCGCTGCCACCAGGCTCTCGGTGCTCAACGACCGACGCGCCTGGCTCCGGCTCATCCGTCGGCCGGCGCCGTGCGAACACGACTGGTAGGCCGCCGTCGAACCGAGGCCGGAGACGATGTACGACCGGGTTCCCATGCTCCCCGGGATGACACCGCGGTCCCCCGACCTCGCGCGAATGGCCCCCTTCCGGGTGATCCACAAGTCCTGTCGCCCATGGTGTTCGAGCTGCGTGAAGTTGTGGTGGCAGTTGATGGTGTCGACCACGGCACCCTTCCCGACGACGCTGAACAAGCACTGCGTCAGTGCCGCCTGCATCGCCTCCCGGTTGCCCATCGCATAGGCCTGCGCCCACAGCATGTCGGCGATGTACGAGTCGAACTCGGCCGTGCCCTGCACGAGGTAGGCGAGATCGGGATCGTCGAGAGTGATGAAGTACCGGGCCATCAGCGCCCGGGCACCCTCGATGTGAATCGTCGCGATCTGGTTGCCGATGCCGCGGGATCCCGAATGCAGCACCGTCCACACCACGTCGTCCTGGTCCAGGCAGACCTCGACGAAGTGGTTGCCCGATCCCAGGGTCCCGAACTGGGTCGCGGCCGTCTCCTCCTGGCGCGCAGTGAACGCCATGGCCCGAGCCGGCCAGGTCGCGGCTGCCGAAGCAAACGCCGCGGAACGGTCGGCATGACCCTGGCCGACGCCCGCGGGGATGGCCCGGGCCACCAACGGCATCAGCCCGTCGAGGCTGTCCGGCAGATCGGCAGCCGTGAGATCAGTCCGAGCCGCGATCATGCCGCAGCCGATGTCCACACCGACCGCCGCCGGCATGACCGCTCCCCGCGTCGGGATAACGGACCCGACCGTCGCACCGATGCCCAGGTGCGCGTCGGGCATCAGGGCGACGTGTCCCCGCACGAACGGCATCGCCGCCGACCGCGCGGCCTGCGCGACGGTGGCGGCCTCGACATCGCTGGCCCACGACAGGACGTTGGGCGCGACCATGCTGCGGCTCATCGCCTCCTCCTCCGTCGGCCAATCGGACCGATCGGCGTACCCCGTCGGCCGCCCGACCCTACGAGGAGACTCGCTACGCCGCCTGGGAGTTTCGCCGGCCGGTTAGGTCACGGCCAGGGCAACTCGGACCACGTCGCGCGCTTCGTCCTGCACCCGCGCGAGGTGGTCGGGACCGTCGAAACTCTCCGCGTAGATCTTGTAGACGTCTTCGGTACCGGACGGCCGGGCCGCGAACCAGCAGTCCTCGGCGACGACCTTGAGCCCCCCGATCGGCGCGCCGTTGCCGGGCGCCGTCGTGAGCTTGGCCGTGATCGCCTTGCCCGCCAGCGTCGTTGCCGAGACCTGGTCGGCTGACAGCGAGGCGAGCCGGGCCTTCTCCTCTCGGCTGGCAGCGGCGTCCACCCGGGCGTACGCCGGAGTGCCGAAGCGTTCGGTCAGCGCGGCGTACGACTGACTGGGGCTGCGTCCGGTCACGGCGAGGATCTCCGATGCCAACAGGCACAGGATGATTCCGTCCTTATCCGTCGTCCAGACCCGGCCGTCGCGCCGCAGAAAGGACGCGCCGGCGCTCTCCTCGCCGCCGAAGCCGAGCGAGCCGTCGATCAACCCGGGTACGAACCACTTGAAACCGACCGGGACCTCGACCAGCCTGCGCCCCAACGACTCCGCGACCCGGTCGATCATGGATGAACTCACCAGCGTCTTGCCGATCGCCGCACCGGCGCTCCAGCCGTCGCGGTGGCGGGCCAGGTAGTCGATCGCCACGGCGAGGAAATGGTTGGGGTTGAGCAGTCCGCCGTCCGGGGTCACGATGCCGTGCCGGTCGGCGTCGGCGTCGTTGCCGGTGGCCAGGTCGTAGTCGTGCCGCGCGTCGATGAGCCGGGCCATCGCGTACGGCGACGAGCAGTCCATCCGGATCCGGCCGTCCCAGTCCAACGTCATGAATCGCCAGGTGGGATCGACCGTCGGTGTCACCACAGTGAGGTCGAGCTTGTGCCGTTCGGCGATGGCGCCCCAGTAGTCGACGCTGGCACCGCCGAGCGGGTCGGCTCCGATCCGCACCCCCGCGGCCCGGACCGCGTCGAGGTCGACCACGTGCGGCAGGTCCTCGACATACGACGTCAGGTAGTCGTACCGATGGGTGGTGTCGCGCCGCAGCGCCGTCGTGAACGTTTCCCGCCTGACGCCGGCGAGACCGGCGGCCAGGTACCGGTTCGCGAGATCCTGGACCACTGCAGTGATGTCAGAACCCGCCGGCCCGCCGTCGGGCGGGTTGTACTTGAAGCCGCCGTCGCGGGGCGGATTGTGGCTCGGCGTCACCACGATGCCGTCCGCACGGCGCGGGTCGCCGGCGGACCGGCCGTCGTTGTGAGTCAGGATCGCGTGCGACACGGCAGGCGTCGGCGTGTAACCGTCGACGCTGTCGATCATCACGGTGACGCCGTTGGCGGCGAGCACCTCCAGCGCAGTCGTCCAGGCCGGCTCGGACAACGCGTGGGTGTCACGCCCCAGGAACAGCGGCCCGGCGATCCCCTGCTCCCGACGGTGGTCGCAGATCGCCTGCGTCGTCGCAGCGATGTGGTCGTCGTTGAACGCGGCGTCGAACGCCGAGCCACGATGTCCACTGGTACCGAAGGAAACCCGCTGGCCGACCTCGGAGACGTCCGGATGCAGCGCGTAGTACGCGGTGACCAACGCCGCGACATCGACGAGGTCGGCGGCCTCCGCCGGCTGGCCGGCCCGCTCGTTGACGGTCATGGACCCTCCCTCGATCGTCGCTGCCGCGCCGACCCACGACACGGACCGTGGCACCGCACGACTGGTGCGTCGATCCTGCCGCGCCCGAGCCCGGCTGTCCGGTCGGAGGTCGCATTCGGCGGCGCGTAGCCTCCCGACGTGCCCCGCCTGCTCGCCGACGTCACCCCGATCCGGGTCAGCCGCAACTTCCGGCGGCTCTGGCTCGCCCAAGGCGTCAGCAACGTCGGCCAGCAGATGACCGCGGTGGCCGTCGGTATCCAGGTCTACGCGATCACCGGATCGAGCCTGGCCGTCGGCCTGGTCGGCCTCGCCCAGCTCATCCCGCTGGTCGGGCTGGGGCTGTACGGCGGCGCCCTGTCCGACAGTCTCGACCGACGCCGCATCGGCATGGTGGCGACGGCGGGCCTGGCGGCCTGTTCGGTGGTCCTGGTCCTGCAGGGCGCGCTCGCGCTCGACAGCGTGGTCCTGCTGTACGCCGTGGTCGCCGTACAGTCCGGGCTGTTCGCCGTCGGCAACCCTGCCCGGGCGGCCATCGTCCCGCGGCTGGTCGACCGCGAGCTGCTGCCGGCCGCCAACGCGCTCAGCATGGTCGCGTTCAACCTCGGCTTCACTGTGGGACCGCTGCTGGGCGGCGCGGTCATCGCCGCGACCGGCTCGGCGACGTGGGTCTACGTCGTCGACGTCGTCGCGTTCACCGGCACGTTCTACGCCATGGCCCGGTTGCCGGCGATGCGGCCGCAACCGCTGGCGGGACAAGCCGTCCAGCGAGCGGGCTGGGCGTCGGTGATGGAAGGGCTGCGCTTCCTCAAGGGCCGGCGGAACCTGCAGATGTCGTTCTACCTGGACATCGTGGCCATGGTGTTCGGGATGCCGCGGGCGCTGTTCCCGGCGATCGCGGCCGACTGGTACGGCGGCGATCCGCGGGCCGTCGCGGTGATCGTGGGGCTGCTGTCGGCCAGCCCGGCGATCGGTGCGGTACTCATTGGCGTCCTGTCAGGGCCGCTGACCCAGGTGCGCCGGCAAGGTGTCGTCATCGTGATCGCGGTGCTGGTGTGGGGCGCCAGCATCGCGGCGTTCGGCCTGGTCCGCTGGCTGCCGGCGGCCCTGATCCTGCTGGCCGTGGCCGGAGCCGCGGACAACGTCAGCGCCGTGTTCCGTTCCACCATGCTGCAAGCAGCCGCACCCGACCACTACCGCGGTCGGCTGCAGGGCATCTTCACCGTCGTCGTGGCTGGTGGACCACGGCTGGGCGACGTGGAGGCCGGAGCCGTCGCCGCCGTTGCCGGAGAGGGCTTTTCGGTCGTCTCCGGCGGCCTGGCCTGCATCGCCTGCACCCTCGGGCTGGTCGCCTGGTCGCGGGACTTCCTCGCGTACGACGGCGCCCATCCGGTGCCCTGAGTTCACGGGCACCGAGCGCCCGACGCATCGACACCGGCGCTGTCGTGGGGTGTCACCGGCAGATCAAACTCGGCATAGGCGATGGGACGATTCAGCTGTGCGGCTGACGACGACGCGAGACCTGCCCAGGCACCTGGCGGCGTACCGCAAGACGGAGCCGACGTATGAGCCGGTCGGAGCCACGAGCGGCGACCTGCCGCTGGGGTACGGCCATACCCGGCGCCGGGTCCGCCTCGGCAGCGGCCAGGCGGCGTTCGACCGGGCGTCGCAGGCCCTGCTCAGCTGGCAGATGCACCGGCACTCGGGACTGGCCGTCGCGACCGACGGACCGGTGGAGCAAGATCGGACCGTCGTCCTCGGACTCGGTTTCGGCCTGTCACTGGTGATCCCGTGCCGGGTCGTCTACGTCGTCGACGAGCACGCGCGTCAAGGTTTCGCCTACGGCACCCTTCCGGACCACCCGGAGCAGGGTGAGGAGGCCTTCGTCGTGACGCTGGACGACAACGGTTCGGTGTGGTTCGACATCACCGCGTTCAGCCGGCCGGGAGGCCCGCTTGTGCGTTGGGCCGGCCCTGTCGGTCGCGCGATCCAGTCGATGGCGACGACGCGGTACGAGCGCGCCCTGGCAGCTCTTGCGGTGGCGGCCTGACGGTCTACTCCCCGTCGTCGCCGATCGGGTCCTCGCGTGCCTGCGCGACTTCGTGACCGGTCGCCGTCGTCAACCTGAGTTCAGCGCGTGGCCGCCGGGACGAACGGCGGCCGTACGACGGTGGCCTGCGCCGGACGGCCCCGCACGTCGACCACGACCGTGTCGCCTTCGGCGACCGACGAGGAAACCAGCGCGAGCGCGATGCCGGTGCGCAACGTCGGTGAAAACGTCCCGCTGGTGACCTCGCCCACCGCGACGCCGTCCACGGTCACGGCCATGTGCGGCCGCGGGATCCCGCGGTCGACGAAGCGCAGACCCCACAGCAACCGCGTCGGCCCGGCCGCACGTTCTGCCAGCAGTGCGTCCCGGCCGGCGAACTCGGGTTTGCCCCAGCCGACGGCCCAACCCAGCCGTGCCTGCACGACGGTGATCGCCGGCGACAGGTCCTGGCCGTGCAGCGGATATCCCATCTCGGTGCGCAGGGTGTCCCTGGCCCCCAGTCCGCACGGGGCGATTCCGAGGCCGGCGCCACGCTCGAGCAACTCGTCCCACAAGGCGCCGAGGAGCCTGGACGGGGCAACCAGTTCGTAGCCGTGTTCGCCGGTGTATCCGGTCCGGCAGACGACCACGGGCTCGCCCCGCCAGGTGGCGTCGGCGAAGGCCATGTAGTCCTGCGAGGACGGCAGACCGAGGATGTCCAGCAACTGCGCGGAGCGTGGGCCCTGCACGGCGACTATGCCCCGCGCGTCGTGCTCGTCGGCGATCTCGACGTCGTCGTCGCGAGCGGCCGCGCGGACCAGCGCGGCGACCTTGGCGGCGTTCGCCGCGTTGGGAATCACCAGGACGTCCTGGTCGGTTCGCCGGTACACGATGAGATCGTCGACAACGCCACCGGAGTCGTTGCACAGCAACGAGTACTGCGCCTGGCCGGACCCGATGCGATTCAGGTCGTTGGTGAGCAGGCGGTCGAGGACCGCGACGGCGCCGGGGCCGCGGGCGGCCAGCTTGCCCATGTGTGACACGTCGAAGATGCCGACTCGCTCGCGGACCGCGGTGTGCTCGGCGACCACGCCACCGCCGGCGTACTCGATCGGCATCTCCCAGCCACCGAAATCCGCGGTCTTCGCGCCCAAAGCGGCGTGGCGGTCGGCCAACGGTGTACGCCGCAACGCCGGCTCCCGGCTACTCGACGTCGGCTCCGCACTTCGGTCCGGACTCATGCTCGGGACCGTAGTCCACCCACGACGGTCACCGTGCCACCGGCAAGGTCCACAACACAGGCCAGTTGCCAGCCCTTGTGGTGGCACCGCCGAACCGATCGCGCTCGCGGCGGGCTGGGGTGGCCGGATCGTCCTTGACGGAGCCGATCGCATTCAACCTGGTCGCCAGATCATGCTCCTCGGTAAGGACGTCTGATTGCCAGGACCGGGACACCGCTACCGGGGACGTCGCGAGACGTCCCAGTACTCACAGCGCGAATCGAACAGATTCGAGCGTACGCAGGATCGGAATGGGCTCGTTGCCGGCCCCGTCGAGGTGGAGTTCCAGTCCGAAGTCGTAGAGCGGTGACGCAATGCTCGCCGAGGCGCCAATACCGCTGTGTCCCAGACTCTCCGAGACAACACCCAGGAGACTTGCCGCGAACGTGCCGGTACGCAAGACATTGTCGGCGCACATCGCATAGGCGTAGAGGGCATCGTCGTCGCCGGCACGGTAGTAGTGGTCGAGTAGGGAGGGCAAGAGCGACTCGTGGTGCATGCGAGCGCATGCCTCCACGGCAAAAGTCGGTGCCGGGATGGCCTGGAGTTGCTGAAACAGTCCGGGAAGCGCGACGGGGTCGCGCCGGCAGGCGAGACCCCGAACCGCTTCCTCCCGCACCGCAGGCGACGGATCGCTGAGGGCGCGGTAGAGGAGCTTTCGAAGTCTGTCGCCGTCCATCGCCATCTGGTACCCCACGACGAATGTTGCCCACTCACGAACGTCATCATCCGAGTCGCTCATCAGGTCGAGCAGCACAGCCGACGTCGCCTCATCTGGTACGCCGACTACAAGTTCGGACAGCGCCAGGACGACCGAGAGCCGCACCTGACTACCGGATGACACTGCGTACTTGCGGAGCAACGGAACACACGTGGGCTCCGCCGTCCGCGCCAACGCTCGGATCATGGTGGCCAGCGTCTCGGTATCGGATTCGATGTCGGCCGCTGCTGCCAACGTCGCGGCTACCGGCTGCCGCAACCGATGCGCAGCGTCGGCCGCGTATCCGAGCAGCTCCGCCGCCACTGCGCGGCAGGCGGCGTTCGATTCGACGATCTTTGCGGCGCAAACGGCGATCGCCGTATCCGGATCGTCGTCGGCCAGCCGGATCAAGGCGGCCGAGATTCCGTCGTCCTCCTCATCACCGGTATCCGGCGTTGTCCGCGCATCGACCAAGGTCGATAGTTCCGCGTCCACGTCTCGATACGAAGCCACCGGTCGTCTCCTCTGGAGCTAGCTAGACCGATCATCCCGCAGAACCGCCGCGGCTGACCTGCCGACGGCGCCGGTGTCGTCCTCCTGCGCCTACGGGAATTGCCCTTCGACAACAGAGCGGGCAATTCCGGCGGCCGCGGAGGCCGCCTCGGCCAGAGTGGGAAATGTTCGTTCGAATAGGGCCGGAGGCAAGACACGACCGCGATCTGTATCAGGCCTGGTAGCGACCACCCGCCACTGTCGCCGACGTGGTGGCGTCAGCCAGAAGCAAAGCTTCCTGACGACGAGCGCCAAGCCGTCGGTGTAGGCACCTCGATCGATACCCATGGTGGGGTGATCCTCGTAGACACCGACCGTGATGACTACGTCGTTCGGGCCCGCAACGCTCTGCACTCTCAGGTCAGCAAATGAGAACAATGGAGTATCGCGGGTCATCTCGAATCCCTGAATCGAACCGTCATACGCCGGGCCATGGCCGGAAGCTAGCACCCGATCCGGCCTCCCGCCCGAGAACGCCGGACTTCCCCGCGTCGATCTCTACTTCCAAAACCCATGCGGGGATCGTTGCGCATCGGTCGCCGCCTGACGCAAAGGGAGATCAAGCGCGTAACGAGCTGAACCCACCCACGATGATGCCCAAACCGACCACAACCATCAGTACGGCCGGCACAGCGACGTAGTAGACGTAGGCGATCCGGTTGCGTTCGATGCTCGCAACGATCCTGTCGACTTCTCTCACGTTAAACGCCATTCCGCTGTTGGCCCGCCGGAGAGCTCGATAGAATCCACGCCAAGCTACTGCGATCCAGATACCAAGCGCTGCACACGCTAGGCCAGCGAGAATCTGGAGCACGGCTACCATTCTATCCAAGGACTGGGGTGCAGCCGCCAGTCGGATCATTCAAGCCAGTGCCATACTTCACGCTTGCTCCCACGAGGACGATCAACGCCGATCTCCCAGGAATCCGATCGGTGCAACTGGTTGGGGCTCCTCGGGACAGACCCACACCGCTACGTCATCGATCAGCCGAGCGTGGAGCCCTGACCCGTCCCCCGGGCACAGCGGCCAATAGTGCGGGAGGCCGAGCAGGCTGTCGGTGATCGCATCCTGAATCTCGGCTACCAGTTGCACGACACGAAATCCCTTCGATCCACTCGGCGCCCATCCACCCGCCCCGTACACCCACGACTCGTTGCGAGTGTCCAGACTGCGTCTGCCGACATACAGTGTGTTCCGCTCGTCTTCGCGAACGTAGATTTCGAGGTCCGCAGCCTGGCCGGTGGTCGTCCATAGATCCCGCAGGACCACGTTCCACGCGTCAGCGATGGCTGCAAAGCGGACGCTTGAGCGTGGGAGCGGAACGAAGCCCATGCTTCATCACCTTCGGGTCAACCTCTCGCCAGCCTCGACCACGACGAGATGCTCTAGTAGCTGTGGAACCATGCTCTACTACATGATCGGCATGAGGGAAGATCAGATCGTGGGCCGCTCAGGTCCAACGGCGGGCGATGGGTAATGATGGACGACGCGGGAGGCAGTGCAGCACCGGCTTGCAGAGTTCTGGCAGGGAGACCGGTGTGAGCGTGCACCAGGTCTGATCGGCCTGGACGTCACGTACCGTCATGGGACGGAGCCTCTGATGCAGTGCAAGACGATCACCTATGCGCCGAATGGCCACCTGGCGAGGGCGTGGCTACGGCGGTGCACCCATACGCTGGCTCCGTTGTGGACTGGGACGGCCAAAGGCTTCGCGTGCCATGTGACCGCCTCGCACTGCCGCAATTCCTTGGGTACTGACATCGTCAGAACAGCCACCTATTGCTTCCATTCAGCGCCCTCCAGCGGTAGTCAAGTGCCCTCGCAACGCCGAAGACAATCAGCGCCGGCACCCAAACCACCACCAGGTCAGCACCGAGTCCTACGAAAATGAGAAAGAGACCGATGGGAACGAGGAATTTGAAGCTGGGCTCGTCTGGCTGAGCCAGGCATCGGATGAAGAAGACGAGTGCCATCGCCAGGCCCGCTAGGACCATGAACACCATCGACGTGCTCCCAACCGTCGCAGCGCCTGCTCACAGGTTCCAATCAGAGATCCCGGCGTAGGTGCTGACGCTCGTTGCGGCCACCTGACCACCTGCTCGCGTCAGCGTACCGCGCCGGTAACGCGGGTTCACATACGAACTCCACGTCGAGACGCTCCTGGACTTCACCGTCGTCATCCTCCTACCGATCACCGAGTAGCCCCTTGAGACGGCTCCGGTCGGCGGCGCCGCCAACAGCGCATTGTTGATGTCCGGCAGGGCGTGGCCGGGATGGTGGCAGCTTTCCCGATGCCTGCAGCCATGATCCTGAGCGGCATGTCGTGGCCGGCTCCGATCTACGCTCTGATCGGAATACTGGCTTGGGCTCCTGCAGCGTGGTGGGTCACGAAGCCGTGTCGCCAGCCGCGCACGGCAGGAAGACGAAAGGCACGCAAACTCCTCCTGGACAGGGTGGTCCAATCGAGGATGGAATAGTTCGCTACTTCTCCGACCGCGGCGCCTCGTCGCCCCACACAAGATCTTGGGAGTACGGCACATCCAGGGCACGGCCCAAGCGCGCGCACCTGCTGATCCCAGCACGGTCGCCTCGCTTCGTGAAGGCGAAGTCGCGGACGGTCCGCAGCGCAACCCGCTCGCCGTCAACCAAAACTAGCTCGATATCGACGGCGGGCAACATACCGCCAAACGCTGTAGCGGCTGGACAGACATCGACGTAGCGGACCTCCGATGCGCGCCACGTCCTCGTCCAGAAGATGAAGGTGCGTTCAGTCACGGCGCCATCTCGCACGGAGAGGCCCCTGACGACTAGCCCCGTCGTCATCAAGACACCGAGGATCAATATCGACGCCCCCACGAGAACACTTCCCACGTCTCCCTGCAACAGCCCAGCGAGGCCAAGCAGGATGAATCCGCTTGTGCCCGCCATTGGCACGATGCGCGAGGCACTAGCCTTGAGGCGCAGCCGCTCCCCGTGCACCGCTCCTCCAAAAGGGCCGTTGACCTACCATCTCGAGCGGTTGCGGTTCCAGTGGTGGTTGATCCCGTAGTAGGGCCCCATAGAAGCACCACGATACGCCAGAGTGTAAGCGCTTTGCCTGGACAGGTTGACCCTCGGCCTAGACAGCATCGCCTTTCCGGACCAAGTCACCATCCGGGGAGCTGCTGCCCGGAATGCAGAGCCGACTCCAAACGTCATTCCTGAGACGATCCCGTCGGCAAGGTTTGTCTGCCAACTGTCGCTCCATCCGACATCCGCAATCCGCTGGGTAGCGCGGACCGCGTAGGCGCCCGCCATCGCACCGGCACATAGCGCTGGTCCACCGAAGCATCCTGCCACGGCGACGACTGTCGCGATCGTTCCGCGGTTGTCCCATGCCCAGCTTCCGACTGATTGGATGCCGCTCCACAGGTCGCTGAATCCCCATTGGCCGTTGAGGTCGTACATGGTGATGGGGTTGACCGGGTAGGTGTAGGTGTTGGCGTTGCCGCCGTGGACGGGGTCGGTGGATTGGAATCGGCCGGTGGTCGGGTTGTAGAGGCGGGCGCCCATGAGGGTGAGTCC
>SCTR01000001.1 GCA_004297305.1 Actinomycetota bacterium | reverse complement strand
GGGTTGGGGATCTTCCCGTTGCCTCGCCCCGCTGATCCGGAGCTGCTGGGCGCCGGCCTGCCCGACATCACCTCGACGACGACCAGCGAGGAGGCCGACAACTGCCGGACCTGGGCGGACACCGAGTTGGCCACCGCGCGGGTGATGACGATGACCGCTGCTGGCGGGGACCTGTTCGTGGCGGAAGTGTTGACCAGTCACGGGCCGCGGGTGTGGCGGGAGTTGTCGCTGGGCCGGGTGTCGCCGTACAAGGCCGGCATCGTCGCGGCGACGCTGGCTGCCCACGTCGAGGTTGCCGGGCAGATCCAGGATCGGATCGTGCCGCGACTGGCCGGGTTGACCTCGGCTCAGCTGCGCAAAGCGCTGCGGCGCATCGTGTTGACGGTCGATCCGGCGACCACTCAGGAGCAGGTGGCGCAGCGAGACGGGAGCGGTGCGTGCGGTGGTGGCCGTTGCCGGACGGGATGGGGCAGCTGGAAGCTGTGCTGCCTGCCCGCGAGCTGGCCGCGGTGATCACCGTGCTGAACCAGGCCGCTCGGGCGACCCGCACCTCCCGCAGCCACAAAGCCGCAGCCCAGACACTCGACGGCCAGACACTCGACGGCCAGACACTCGACGGTCAGATGTTCGACGGCCAGACACTCGACGGCCGCGCGGTCGATGGCCAGCCAGTCGACGGCCAGACAGCGGATCAGCGGCGCGCCGACGCGTTGGTCGCGCCGTTCCTGGCAGCGTTGGGCAGCGGGGTGCTGGACGGGCCGGTGCCGACCCGGATCCCGGTGACGCACGTGCACCTGAGCGTGCCGGCGGTCACCTTGCTGGGGTTGGCCGACGACCCGGGGGAGCTGGCCGGGTACGGGCCGGTGCCCGCCTCGGTGGCGCGGGCGATCGCTGGCCAGGACGCCGCGTGGTACCGGGTGTTGACCCATCCGGTGTCCGGGCAGCTGCTGGCGACCGACACCACCGCGTACCGGCCCGGTGCGGTGCTGGAGCAGTTCGTCAGGACCCGCGACCAGACCTGCCGGATACCGATCTGCGGGCAGCCGGCCCGTCACGCGGACCTGGACCACACGATTCCGTGGCCGCGCGGCGAAACTGTCGCCGCCAATCTCGGCGCCCTGTGCCGGCAGCACCACCAGTTCAAGCATCACAGCGGCGCGACACTGGAACAACCACGACCCGGCTCGTTCCGATGGCACATGCCCACCGGGCACGTCGTCGACGTGCCCGCCGAACCCCACGGCGGAACCCACGACGCACAACTCATCCTCCACCGCGCCGCCATCACGTCCGAGGCGTGGTCAGACAGCTGCCAGCCGGTGTAGTTCCGCGACCACCGCAGCCTCGTCGACGCCGGGCAGGGTC
This sequence comes from Actinomycetota bacterium, assembly GCA_004297305.1. Taxonomy (NCBI): domain Bacteria; kingdom Bacillati; phylum Actinomycetota; species Actinomycetota bacterium. The sequence continues at coordinate 94,737 of SCTR01000001.1, read as the reverse complement.
GGTCCGTCGTAGGAGTTCCACAACGAGAGGGCGCGGGCCGCGAGCAGGTGAGCACCGCGAGACTTGCCGCGTGCCTCCTGTGTCAGGGCGGCGGCGTACTGCGCAAGTGCTTGCCAGGCAGGACGTTCCAGGGGCGGCGCGCAGCGCCAGCGTTGCTCGTACACCTCGTGGGCGTGGAACGGCCGACCGGAGGCGAGGTACGTCGCAGCCTCCGAAGCCGCGGTGGAGCCGTCGACGAACGACCGCTCCGGCACTCCGGGGACGACCAGCGCCGGGTCGGCATCGGCTGGTAGCGGCCGACCCAGCGCGTCGCGTGGCCGGTCACCGACCGGCGCCGGACGCCCATCTGGTTCCTCACGTCCGCCGGCTCTCTCACGTCCGCCGGCTCTCTCACGTCCGCCGGCCGTCGCGTCGCCGCCCGGGTCCCGGCTCGCGGGGCTCACCGGTCCTCGGTCTCCAGCCACGGCAGCAGCGTCCCGGCGAACCGGTCCGGCGCTTCTTCGTGGGGGAAGTGCCCCAATCCGTCGAGTACCTCGAGCCGGTAGCTGCCGGCGACCCAGCGCTGGCTGCCGACCATGGACGCGGCGAGGATCGTCGGATCGGAGCCGCCGTGGACGTGGAGCACGGAGACGTCGACCGGCGTACGCATGGCTCGGGCGTATCGCAAGCCGTCCGGCCGCGCGACCGAACGGAGCGCCCAGCGGTGGTACTCCACCGACGTATGAGTGGTGGAGCCCAGCAGCATCGCGGCGCGGTAGGTCGAAGCGGTTTCGTCGTCCGGCCAGCCCGGCGTGCCCGACCACGCCCGCAGCAACCACTCGACGCGGGCGGCGTCGTCACGGGCGAGGCTGCGCTCCGGGAGGAACGGCCACTGCAGACCGACGGCGTACGACGACCGCCGCAGCTGGCCGGGGCGGCGCAGGATCGCCGCGCGCAGCCGTCGGGGATGCGGTACCGCCACCGGCACGATGGCCCGGACCACGTCTGGCTCCAGCACGGCCATGCTCCAGGCGACCAGTCCGCCCCAGCCGTGGCCCACCACGACCGCGTCGGCCTGTCCGAGGGAACCGATGACCCCGGCGACGTCCGCGGACAACGTAAACGGGTCGTAGCCGTGCGGGGTGTGGTCCGAGCCGCCGTAGCCACGCAGGTCGATGGCGACGGCCCGGAAGCCGGCGTCGGCGAGGACCGGCAGCAGGTGCCGCCACGTCCACCAGAACGTCGGGAAGCCGTGCAAGAGGACGACGAGCGGGCCGTCGCCGGCCTCGACGACGTGGAATCGGGCGCCGTTGGCCGACACGTCGCGGTGCGTCCACGGTCCGGGGCGGCGTACCACCGCCTCGGACTGGGCGGCCGCGTCGTCCACAGTCATCGGGGCACGCGCAGCGGGACCCGCCCCGGCGCGCCGCCGGTCACGCCGGGCGCGACCCGCGCAAGGCAGCCTTCGTCCGCTCCAGCTGCACCTTGGACCGCCGTAATCCCTTGATGCCCTTGGCCTTCCGGCTGGCGATGAGCACGAGCAAGACTGCCTTGAGCAGCAGGGCGCCGGCGACGATGAGGAAGCCGGCCCAGATCGGCAGCCACAGGGTCAGCAGCCACGCCAGGCTCAGCAGGACGAAGACGTACATCAGGAAGGCCACGACGCCGGCGGCGACCAGCAGTCCGGTGGTGATCGTGGCCGCCTTGCCCGCCGCGGCGGCCTCGGCCTGGGCGAGCTCGACCTGGGCCTTGGCCAGCCGCGCGGCGTCGGTCTTGGCGGCACTCACCAGCGCACGGATGCCCGGTGCCGGGGCCGTGTCGGGGCCACGGCCGTCGTCCGTCGTGCCGATGACCGGTTCGGACGGCGGCAGCGGGGGGGTGGTGGTCACGAGACCTCCGGGTCGGCGAGGCGGTACGGCGGTGGACGGCGCGGTCGCCTGCAGTAGGCACACGACCGACCGCGATGAGGCTAGCCGTTCGCCGCCCGGTCAGCCCGCGTCCGCGTCGTAGCGCCGCGTCAGCCGTGTGCGTCGTAGCGCCGCGTCGGCCGTGTGCGTCGTCGCGCCGCGTCGGTCCGTGTGCGCAGCAGTGCCGGGCCAGCCGTCGCGCCACGTCGGTCCGTGCGCGCAGCACTGCCGGGTCGGGTCAGTCCGGCTGCCGCGTCGTGGTGTCGGGGTCTGGCGCCGTACGGCGGCGACGGTAGTGGCGGTTGCGGCCCAGGATCGCGGCCGCGGCCACGACGGCCGCGGTCACCGAGGCCAGCAGGACGGCCAGTTTGGCCGTCGCCAACCGGCTCGGGTCGTCGCCGAACGACAGTGCGGCGATCAGCAGGCTGACGGTGAAGCCGATACCGGCCACGAGGCCCACCGCGCCGACGTCGCGCCAGCCGATCGACGGATCCAGGCTCGCTCGGGTGAACCGCGCCATCAGCCACGCGGTGCCCACGACGCCGACCGGTTTGCCGACCACCAACCCGACCACGATGCCGATCGTGATCGGCGACGACAGCGTCGTGGCCAGGTCGGTGCCCCGCAGGTCGACGCCGGCGGCGAAGAACGCGAACAGCGGGACGGCGACCGCCGCTGACACCGGGTGCACCCGGTGGATCAGCCGGTCGCAGGGCGCGGCCGCCTCGCCGGGATCTGCCCGGACCCGGGTCAGCAGTCCCATCGCGACGCCGGCGACGGTCGCGTGAATGCCACTGGCGTGCATCAGGTCCCAGGTGACCAGCGCCAGCGGCAGGTAGATCCACGGCGTCCGCACTCGCCAGTGCTGCAGCAGCGCATAGCCGATCAGGCAGGCCACCGCGGCGAGGAAGGCCCAGGCGTTGAAGCCGTGGGAGTAGAAGACCGCGATCACCACGATTGCGCCGAGGTCGTCGACCACGGCGAGAGTGAGCAGGAAGGCGCGCAACGCCACCGGCAGCCGGCTGCCGACCACCGCGAGGACCGCCAACGCGAACGCGATGTCGGTCGCCATCGGGATACCCCAGGCGCCCGGCGACCCGTCCGGCGCGGCCAGGTTCACCCCGGCGAAGATCAGCGCCGGCACGGCCATTCCGCCGACCGCTGCCGCGACCGGGACCGCCGCCTTGCCGACCCGGCGCAGCGAGCCGAGGACGAGTTCGTGCTTGAGTTCCATGCCGGCGACGAAGAAGAAGATGGCCAGCAGTCCGTCGGCGGCCCACGTCGCCAGCGACAGGTGCAGCCCGAGCGCCGCCGGACCGACCTCCCAACCCGCCAGCGCGGCGTAGCTGTCGCCAGCCGGTGAGTTCGCCCAGACCAGCGCCACCACGGCCGCCGCCAGTAGCAGCAGTCCGCCAACGGTCTCGTCGCGCAGGGCCTCGGCGACCCACCGTCGTTCGGGCAGGCTGAGGCGCCCGAACAGCGGCACGCGGGCGGGCGGCCGCGACGGATCCAGTGCTCAGTCCTCCGGCGCGGCTGTCGCCAGACCGGCGCTGATGAGATTCATGACGGTGGGGTCCGCCAGCGTCGTCACGTCGCCGAGCGTCCGGTTCTCCGCCACGTCGCGCAACAGCCGCCGCATGATCTTGCCCGAGCGGGTCTTGGGAAGCTCGGCCACGACGAGGATCTGCCGCGGCCTCGCGATCGGGCCGATTTGGGTGCCGACGTGCTGCCGCAGCTCGGCGATGAGGTCGTCACCGCTGGCACGACTACCGCTGGTGTGACTGCCATCGGTGTGACTGCCGTTGGCGGACGTGCTGTCGCTGCGCAGGATCACGAACGCGACGATCCCCTGCCCGGTCGTCTCGTCGGCGGCGCCGACCACGGCGGCCTCGGCCACCGCCGGATGCGACACCAGGGCGGACTCGACCTCGGTCGTGGAGATCCGGTGGCCGGACACGTTCATGACGTCGTCGACCCGCCCCAGCAGCCAGATCGCACCGTCGTCGTCGTACTTCGCGCCGTCGCCGGCGAAATACCGGCCGGGGTAGCGCGACCAGTACGTCTCCTCGTACCGCTCCCGGTCACCCCAGATACCGCGCAGCATCGACGGCCACGGCTGGGTGAGGACGAGATAGCCACCGGCACCGTGGCCCACGGGCGTCCCGCCGTCGTCGACGATGTCCGCGTTGATCCCGGGCAGCGGCGCCATGGCCGAGCCCGGCTTGGTCGCGGTGACGCCCGGGAGCGGGCTGATCATGATCGCGCCGGTCTCGGTCTGCCACCAGGTGTCGACGATCGGGCACCGCTCGCCGCCGATCACCCGGCGGTACCACATCCACGCCTCGGGGTTGATCGGCTCGCCTACGCTGCCGAGCAGCCGCAGGCTGCTCAGGTCGAACTGGCCGGGGATGTCGTCGCCCCACTTCATGCAGGTACGGATCGCCGTCGGCGCGGTGTAGAGGATCGACACCCGGTGCTTCTCGACGACCTCCCACCAGCGGCCCTGGTGCGGGGTGTCCGGGGTGCCCTCGTACACGACCTGCGTGACGCGATTCGCCAACGGCCCGTAGACGATGTACGTGTGCCCGGTGACCCAGCCGATGTCGGCGGTACACCAGTACACGTCGGTGTCGGGCTTGAGGTCGAACACCGCGCGGTGGGTGTACGCCGCCTGCGTCAGGTACCCGCCGCTGGTGTGCAGGATCCCCTTCGGCTTCCCGGTCGTGCCGGACGTGTACAGGATGAACAGCGGGTGTTCGGCGTCGAACGCCTCCGGCTCGTGCACCGGGTCGGCGCTGTCGACCACGTCGTGCCACCACACGTCACGGTCGGCGGTCCACGCCACCTGCTCGCCGGTACGCCGTACGACCAGCACGGACTGCACGGTCGGGCATTCGGCCACCGCCTCGTCCACGGCCGGCTTCAGCGGCAACGCCTTGCCGCGGCGGAACTGGCCGTCGGCGGTGATCACGGCGACTGCTCCGGCGTCCTCGATGCGCGAACGCAACGCCTCGGCGGAGAAACCGCCGAAGACGACCGAGTGCGGGGCGCCGATGCGGGCGCAGGCGAGCATCGCCACGATCGCCTCGGGAATCATCGGCAGATAGATCGCCACCCGGTCACCGGCTCGCACGCCGAGCGACAGCAACGCATTGGCGGCCCGGCTCACCTCACGCTGCAGGTCGGCATAGGTGAGGTCGCGGGTGTCGCCGCGTTCGCCCTCGAAATGGATCGCGACCTGCTCACCGTGGCCGGCCTCGACATGACGGTCGACGCAGTTGTAGGCGACGTTCAGCCTGCCGCCGGTGAACCACCGCGCCACCGGGGCGTCCGACCAGTCCAGGACGTCGGTGAACGGCGTGTGCCAACTGAGCCGGCCGGCCTGCTGCGCCCAGAACCCGAGACGATCGGCGGCCGCTTCGTCGTACCAGTCCGCAGTGGCGATTGCGGTCGAGGCGAATTGCGGCGGAGGGGGGAACGCCCTGTCTTCGCGGAGCAGGTTCTCGACAGTGTCGTGGCTCATGTCCGTCCTTCGTGGGTCGTGCCCTGACTGACGTGGCGGTGAGAATGATCGTCGATCACCGGCGTGGAACGCCGCTGATCACGACCGCGTCGGAGACGATGCTACGAGTGGGGCGCCCGCCGGGGCCGCCCGCAGGGGTCCGGCGCGACCGCGTGGACTCGACGGACAGGAGGCCGCACGGTGCGCTGGCGGGTCGTCGTCCCGGTCCTGCTCGCCGTGGCCGTGGTGCTCGGGGTTGTGGTCGGTGGCGTCCTGCCCCGGTCGAACACCAGCGCCGGCCAGGCGCCCGGCCCCACGTCCCCGCCGACCGGATCGGCGACCGGCCGCTCGCCCTCGCCGTCGGGCCCGTCGCCGTCAGGTTCGGCATCGTCAGTTCCGGCGTCGTCGGGTCCCTCGTCGTCGGCGACCCCGGGCAGCTCGCCCAGCCAGCCCGTTGTCACGCAACCACCTTTCGCGGTGACCAAACTGGCTCCCGGCCAACAGCCGCCGCAGTTCGTCGTGGTGAGCTTCGACGGTGCCTGCAAGCACGACCTGATGCAGCACTACCGGGACCTGGCCGCCAGCGTCGGCGGCCATTTCACGTTCTTCCTGTCGGGCCTGTGCGTGCTGCCCGACGCGCAGCGCTTCGCCTACCGGCCGCCCCGTAAGCCGGTCGGGACGTCCGCGATCGGGTTCGGCGACGCCTCGCTGATCGAGCAACGCATCGCCGACTGGGGAGCGGCGTACCGGGAGGGCCACGAGATCGGCTCGCACTTCCTCGGTCACTTCTGCGACAGCAAGGGCGTGGGGACCTGGAGCGCGGCGGACTGGCAGAGCGAGATCGACCAGTTCGACGACTTCGTCGACAACTGGCAGAAGTACAACCCGGGGGTATCCGGTTCGCTGCCGTTCACCACCGGGGTGATTCATGGCGGTCGTACGCCGTGCCTGGCCGGCAAGCGCGACCAGTACCTGCCGGTCTTCGCCCACAACGGCTGGACGTACGACAGTTCCGGTACCGGCTCGCTGCGGTGGCCGACGTACCAGTCGGCGTATCGGCTGTGGGAGATCCCGATGCAGACGGTGAAGATCGCCGGCTACGGCAAGTCGGCGATCTCCATGGACTACAACTTCCTCTACGCGCAGAACAAGGCGGCGGTCACCGCGCCGAAGGCGACGTGCGACCGGATCCGGCAGTCGACGTACCAGACCTACCAGGACGCGCTGAATGCGGTGTACGCCGGCAACCGGGCTCCGCTCATCCTCGGCAACCACTTCAACACCTGGGTGTGCGGTGCCTACCGCGACGCACTCACGTCGTTCATCACCGATACGCACGCGGCGCATCCCGACGTGCGCTTCGTCTCGTTCGACGAGCTCGTCCAGTGGCTGGACGCACAGGACCCGCAGGTGCTGAAGGCGTTGCAGCGCAAGGGCACCCAGTCGTACGTCGGTCACTAGCGTCGTACGTCGGTCACTGGCCCGGCGCCGGTGACCGCGGCTGCGCGCGGGTCGTCGATCAGGGCGCCGAACCGCCGCCGGTCGCGGTCCCTGTGCCGGTCGCCCGACCGGTGACGGGCTAGCGTCAGCGGGTGCCCAGCGCCGGTCCGGACGTCCCTGCGCTGCTCGCGCAGCTTCCCGGCGTCGCGGCGGCCGCGGCCAGCGCGCGTGCGGCAGTCGACGACCTGCTGTGGGACCGGACGCTGCGCGCCAACGCCGCCGCGGTCGCGGCGCAGGCGTTGCTGCAGTCCGCGCGGGCCGATGCCGCCCTCGAGGGAGCGGATCTCGGCCTAGCGGCCTTCGCGTCCGGCGCTGCCTTCGACGACTCGCCGATCGGCCGGGTGGCCGCGGCGTCGCTGCGTCTGCACCACGGGCTGCGCGGCCTGACCGCCACCGTCGATCACGCGCCGTCGCAGGCGCTGGCGGCCTTGCACCGGCTGGCCGCCGGCGGGCTGGATACCGACGCGCGGGTCGGCCGCCCCCGCAACGACGACGTCGCCGACGACCCGCTGCGGATCGGCGGCGCGCTGCCCGGGCCGGCAGAGGTCGCCGCGCGGCTGGACGCGCTGACCGGCGTGCTCCGGCGGCCGACGACGGCCCCGGCCCTTGTCGTGGCCGGGCTGGTGCACGGCGAGTTGCTGGCGCTGCGGCCGTTCGGGTGGGGTTCGGGGCTGGTGGCCCGGGCCGCGGCGCGGTTGGTACTGAGCGCCCGCGGCGTCGACCCCGATCTCCTGCTGGTCCCGGAGGAGGGTGTGCTGGCGGCCGGCCGGCCGGCGTACGTCGCAGCGATCCGCGGCTACGCGACCGGCGCACCGGACGGTGTGGCCAGCTGGCTGGTGCTGACCTGCCGCACCGTGGCGGCCGGTGCGGCGCAGACCCGAACATTGCTCGCGCAGTTGGCGTAGTGCCGGCCGTCGTCGCCGGGCCGGCGTGCCCGCGGCGACCGCCGCCAGCGGGCGCTGGTACGGAATACCCCGCGGGGGTATCGTCGTCGGCGACGGGCCGATCCTTCCGTCGCCGACCGTGCCGGGAGGGCGCCGTGAGCACTGCGAAGCAGCCGGGCTACCGCGACCGCAAGGACGCCCACCTGAAGCGGCTGCGCCGCGTCGAGGGCCAGGTCCGCGGCCTGCAGCGGATGGTCGAGACCGATCAGTACTGCATCGACATCCTGACCCAGGTCGCTGCCGTCACCAAAGCGCTGCAAGCGTTCTCGCTCGAGCTGCTCGACGAGCACCTGCGGCACTGCGTGACGCAGGCGGTAGCCGACGGCGGGTCCGAGGCGCAGCAGAAGGTCGAGGAGGCCTCGCAGGCGATCGCCCGGCTGGTCCGCAGCTGAGTTCGCCCTCGGCCACGTTGACAACGTTGACTAGTGACAGAGCCCGGCGTACCGTCGGTTGACAACCTTGACAGGAGGCGCGATGACCGACAGCGCGCAGGCGCTGCGCTTTCCCGGCGGTGGACGCGTCGAGGTCACCGCGAGCCAGGCGCGCTGGCTGGAATCCTTCGTCGGCGAACTGGTACGGCGCGATCCCGGTGGGGCGTCGCTGGCGCGCGTGGCGGATCCCGAGCTGCTGGCCCAGCTGACCGCCGACCGGGTGGTGGACGCGGCGGCGGCGTGGCAGGAGCACCTCGGCCCGCTGTACGACGCCGAGAGCGTCGGCCGGTTGCTCGCATACGGCGGGCGTCCGATCAGCCGCCAGGCGGTCAGCAAGCGCCGCAACCTGCTGGCGCTGCGGACCGGCTCCGGTCGGGTGGTCTACCCGGCGTTCCAGTTCGCGGCCGGGTCCGTCGTGCCCGGGTTGGCGGAGGTCCTCGACGCGGTGCCGGACAGCGCGGTCTCGCGGTGGACGCTGGCGTCCTGGCTGGTGTCACCGGCCGCTGGGCTGGACGGCTCGACGCCGGTCGAAGCATTGCGGCGCAACGAGTCTGCCCGAGTCGTCGAGTTGGCTCGGCAGTGGGCCGCGGCGCTGGCCGCCTGAGGTGCCGACCCCGGCCGAGCCGCCCACCCAGCTGCGTGGGTTCCCGACGACGCGGCTGCCGCTGGGCCAGGTGCTCTACCGGATCGTGCGGCGTCGTGACGCCGACGGCCGGGTGCGCACGCCGTGGTTCTTCGCCAGCAGCGGGCGGCCCGACAGCGGGCGGTTCGACCTGCCGGTGCCGGACGGGACCTGCTCGCTGTCCGATCGGGCCTACGGCGCCTGGCTGGAAGTGTTCGGCCAGACCAGGATCGTGGCGCGGGCCGACGCGGCGTCGCGGGCCCTGTTCACGGTGACCCGGGTCGGCACGCGACTGACGCTGGCGGACTTCGGGCACGAACGGGCGGCGACGTACGGCGTGACCCTGGACCTGTCCGCCGGCGACGACCGGCCGACCAGTCAGCGTTGGGCGCGCGCCATCCGGGCCCATGGTCTGGCCGGCATCGTGGCCTGGATCAGGCACGATCCGACGGCGACCGCCCGCAACGTCGCGCTGTTTGGACCCTCAGGCGCGCGCAGCATCGTGCGTGGCTGGCGCTCTCGTACCACGGATGTCCTGGCCGCCACCGAGTTGCGCGGCCAACTGGCCCGGTTCGGGATCGCCGTCCTCGACGTGCCGTACGACGTGGCGATTGCGCCGCTACCGTGAACTCGCCGACGTTGGCGTAGGCGTCGACGTCGGCACGGCCAGTTCGGGAACCAGCAGCGCAGCGTCGTACCGGCCGCCGCAGTGCAGCACAGCCGTTCCGGGCGGCGACGCCTCGTACTTGGCCGGGAACTGGCCGCGCAGCGGATCGACCGGGAAGAACCAGTGGCCCTGCACCACCAGGTGGATCTCGTCGCCGGCGCTGACGCGGGTCGCCGAGGGCAGTAGCGCCACATCCACCGGCACGATCTCGCCGGGCTCATGCAGGACGGCGTCGCGGTGGGAGTGGACCGGCACGCCGGTGGCGGACAGGTCCGGGTCCAGGTCGCGGTGCGAGGACTTCTGCATGCCGTGGGTGAGCAGATCGTCGGCGAAGCCATACGAGCCCTCGAAGCCCACCCGGATGCCGTTGCGCCACAACTCGATCCCGGCGAACACATGGATGTCGGGGCAGTCGATGGTTTCGACGTACAGCCGCAGCGCCACCGGCCCTACCAGCTCGACGTCCTCGGCGATCCGGCGGACGAACCGGGCACGGCCGGTCGCCGTATCGAACCGGTACGTCGCCTCGTTGGCGGCCGCGATGTCCACCAGCGCGCCCGGTGCGGTCAGATACCAGGTACGCCAGGCCGTCCCGGCCGGGGGAAAGGCGGACTCGTGCCGGACGTCGGCCACGACGGCGCCGGCTGAACGGACCTCGAGGCGTACCGCAGGAGTGGCCGGCACCGCTGCGGGAGCGGCGACCAGGGTGTCCTCGAAGAAGGCGTGCTGGGCGGCGAGGGCCTCGGCGGAGTAGAAGGTCGACCACTTCCCGCCGCGATGGGTGAACAGGCGCTTGTCGGCCGACCCGGCCCGGCGGAAGGCCTCGAACGAGCCTCGGCTGTGCAGATCGTGGTCGGAGAAGCTGCCGCACACCAGCATCGGGACGTCGATGGCGGTCAGGTCGGGCGTCTTGGACTGCCACCAGTCGTCCCACAGCGGGCGGGCGGCCTGCTGCGCTCGCAGGTCCTCCTCGACCCGGCCGGCGCGGGCCGTCAACCGGCTCCACAGCGGCAGGAACCCGTCCTCGCGGACACCACCGGGACGAGCGAAGTCGCGGTAGAGGTCGCTGAAACCCTCCCAGGGGCAGATGGCCGCCAGGTGCGGTGGCCGGCGGGCGGCGACGCGATACTGCGCGAGGGCCAGGTAGGACACGCCCAGCAGCCCGACCCGGCCGTTGGACCACGGTTGGCTTGCGGCCCAGGCGATGAGCTGCTCGTAGTCGGCCGCCTCCTGCTCCGACAGCAACTCGGCCGTACCGTCGGAGTGGCCGAACCCGCGCAGGTCGGCGTTGACCACGACGTAGCCCCGCGGTACCCACCAGCCGGGATCCGGTGCCTCCCAGCTGGTCCAGGCGGAGAAGCTGATCGGATCCGGCTGCGGGAAGGCGTGATACTGCGCGGCGAAGGTGTAGCCGCCGCCGAGCCAGGCCGGCTTGCGCCGGGGCAGGTTGTCCTTGCCGTACGGGTGAGCGGACAGCACGACCGGATACGTCGGGCCGGGCCGGGCACGGTCGCCGTCGCTGCCGGCGTCGGGCCGGAAGACGTTGACGCGCAGGTCCACCCCGTCCGGCATCGTGACCACGACGTCGCGCTCGACGACCACCCCGGTCGGTGGTGCGGTCACGGTGACCGCGGGCTTGGCGGCGTTGCGCAGTCGCCGTACGGCACGCCGGAACTGCCGTCGTACGTCGGTCATCGGCTCCTCCGATCCTGCGGGGTCGATCCTGGCCGATCACCTGCTGTGCCGCGGCCCAGATTCCCGAGGCACTGATGCCCCCGACGGGCTGCGGCCCGCGGCACTGCTGTCCCGCGGCACTGCTGTCCTGAGGTGCGCAGACCCTGGGAGTCGGTGGTCAGATCGTGACCGGCAGCCGCGCCGGGCCGCGTACCAGTAAACCCGGCCGCCACGGGATGTCGGCGGGGTCCGCGGCCAGTTGCAGCGTCGGCACGTCGTCGAGCAACGCTCCCAAGGCGATCCGCGCCTCCAGTCGTGCCAAATGAGCCCCCACGCAGTAGTGCGCGCCGTAGCCGAACGCGAGGTGGGCGCTGGCCGGCCGGTCGAAGTCCAGCGTGTGGGGCCGGTCGAAGCGACCGGGGTCGCGGTTGGCCGCCGCGAGCAGGACCAGCACGGTGTCGCCGGCCGGCACCGTGACGTCGCCGACGGTCGCGTCGCGCAATGCCCTGCGCCACAGGGCGCCTTCGATCGGGCTGGCGTGGCGCAGCAACTCCTCGACCGCCGCGTCGCGCCGGGCAGGCTCGGCCCGCAGCTGGTCGCGAAGCGCCGGGTCGCTCAGCAGGGCCAGTGCGGTGCTGCCGATGAGGTTCATCGTCGTCTCGTAGCCGGCGAACAGCAGCAGGAACGCCATACCGAGCAGTTCGGCCTCGGTCAGCCGGCCGCCGTCGTCCTCGGCGACGACGAGGTCGCTGAACAGGTCGTCGGTGGGCTGGGCGCGTTTCGCGGCGATCAGGTCGGCGAAGTACCGCAGCATGTGCGCCCACGCGGCCTGAGTCGGTGCGTCACCGGCCGGCCCGTTCGGCGACGCGACCGTGTAGGTCCACGAGCGCAGGTCGTCCCGATCGGCCAACGGGACGCCGAGGACCTCGAAGATCACGGTGACCGGCAGTGGAAAAGCGAACTGGGACACCAGGTCCAGCGGGCCCGGTCCTGATGCGAGCAGCTGGCGGACCAGCCCGTCGGTGACGTCGCGCACCACGGGCGTCAGCGCGGCGATGCGGCGCGGGCTGAAGGCGTCGGTGACCAGTCGCCGCAGCCGGGTGTGTTCAGGGGCGTCGGAGGTCAGCATGTGGCGTTCCAGCACGGCTCGGGCACCGGACGTCGCGGTCCCCGGTCGCAGCGTGTTGGACAGATCCGGGTGGGTGAGCGCCTGCCGCGCCTCGTCGTACGACGTCACCAGCCAGCCGGTGGACCCGTTGGCGAACCGGACCTGCTGCACCGGCCCGGTCCGTCGCAGCCGGTCGTAGACCGGGTGTGGATCGGCCGCGAAACCGGGATCGGCGGCGTCCAGGACGAGGTCGGGCACGGCCTGTGATTCTGCCCGACCGGCCCAGGGCGGCGGCCACGGACTCGGCACTGGGAGGATTCCGGCCGTGACCGACGCCCAGCTGACCGCGCGGACCCGGGACCTGGTGGCCCGCGATCTGGCCCACCTGTGGCACCCGTTCACCGCGCACTCGGCGTGGGCCAGTGACGACCCGCTGGTCATCGACCGTGCCGAGGGCATGTACCTGTGGGACAGCGACGGCCGCCGCTACCTCGACGGGGTGTCCTCGTTGTGGGTGACGGTCCACGGCCACCGGGTGCCGGAGATCGACGCCGCCGTACGCGCCCAGCTCGACCGGCTCGACCACTCGACCTTCCTGGGTCTCACCCACGAGCCCGGCATCGTCTTGGCGGAGGCGCTGCTGGCCGGCGCCCCGGCCGGGCTGACGCGGGTGTTCTACGCCGGGGACGGGGCAGCCGCGGTCGAAGCGGCGCTGAAGATGGCGTACCAGTCGAAGGCGCAGCGGGGACAGCAGCGACCGCTGTACGTCCACGTGGCGGAGGGCTACCACGGCGACACCCTCGGCGCGGTCAGCGTCGGGGGGATGGAGCTGTTCCACGAGACCTACCGGCCGATCATGCTGGAGAGCCGGATGGTCTCCTGCCCGGGCCTGGTCGCCGCCGGCCAGCCCCGCGCCGAGCGGGCCGCGGCCGTGCTGGCCGAACTCGCGTCACTCCTGGAACGGGAGGGTGACCGCGTCTGCGCGGTCATCGTCGAGCCGCTGGTGCAGGCCGCGGCGGGCATGCTCACCCACGACGGAGCGTTCCTGGTCGGGGTCCGCGAGCTGTGCGACCGGCACGACGTGCTCATGATCGTCGACGAGGTGGCCACCGGGGTCGGCCGCACCGGCCGGATGTGGGCGGTGGACCACGTCGGCGTCGCGCCCGATCTGCTGGTGTGCGGCAAGGGAATCACCGGGGGGTACCTGCCGCTGTCGGCGGTGCTGGCGACCGAGGCGGTGTACGAGGCATTCCTCGGCCCCCCGTCGGCCGGCCGTACGTTCTTCCACGGGCACACCTACACCGCGAACCCGTTGTGCTGCGCCGCAGCGATCGCCAACCTCGGGCTGCTCGTCGAACGCGGGACCGTCGCCCACGCCGCCCGGGTGGGCGAGCGGATCGGGGAACTCACCGCCGGACTGGCCACCTACGACGGCGTCACCGAGATCCGCCGGCTCGGCACGATGACCGGCATCGAGGTCGCCTCGGTGACCGACCGGACCGGGATGGCGGTGTGCCGCAAGGCTCGCGAGCTCGGCGTCATCCTCCGGCCACTCGGTGACGTCGTCGTGCTCATGCCGCCGCTGGCGATCGACGATGCCCAACTCGACGAGCTCGTCCAGGTCGCCGACGCTGCCATCCGGGCCGTCGTGCAGTGACCGCGCTGGACTGGCTGGACGAGTACGCCGCGGCCCGGGAGGCCGCCGGCCTGCGACGCCGGCTCGCGCCGCGCGACGCCGCCGGTGACGGCTCACTGGACTTGGCGGGCAACGACTACCTCGGGTTGTGCCGGCACCCCGACGTCGTCGCCGCAGCGGCCGCGGCGGCGTACACCTGGGGCGCCGGCGCGACCGGCTCCCGGCTGGTCACCGGGTCCACGACGCTGCACGGCCAGCTGGAGGCCGCGCTCGCCGGCCACCTGGGAGCGGCAGCGGCGCTGGTGTTCTCCTCCGGCTACCTGGCCAATCTCGGCGCGCTCGGCGCGTTGGCCGGGCCGGGTGACCTGATCGTGTCCGACGCGTACAACCACGCGTCGATCGTCGACGCCTGCCGGCTCTCGCGGGCCCGGGTCGCCGTCGTCCCGCACACCGACGTCGCTGCCGTCGACGCGGCGCTGGCGGCCCGGTCGGAACCGCGGGCGGTCGTGGTGACCGACGCGGTGTTCTCCGTCGACGGTGACCTGGCGGACCTGCCCGCGCTGGCCGCGGTCTGCCGGGCGCGCGGGGCCGCGCTGCTGGTGGACGAGGCGCACGGGCTCGGCGTGATCGGCGAGGGCGGGCGGGGAGCCGTGCACGCCGCCGGCCTGGCCGCCGACCCGGACGTGGTCCGGACCGTCACGCTGTCCAAGGCGTTGGGCAGCCAGGGCGGCGCCGTGGTCGGCAGCGCCGCGGTGATCGCGCACGTGCTGGATTCCGGGCGGGCCTTCATCTTCGACACCGGCCTCGCCCCGGCCGCCGCCGGTGCGGCGCTGGCCGCGTTGGGCATCCTCGCCGAGCATCCGGAACTGGCGAGCGCCGTACGCCGTCGCGCCCGTGACCTGGCCGCCGCGGCGTCGGCGGCCGGCCTGTCGGTGACGACGCCGCAGGGTGCCGTGGCCGCGGTCCTCGTCGGCCGCCCGCAGGACGCGGTCGCCGCGGCCGCGGCGTGTGCGACGGCCGGGGTCCGGGTGGGCTGCTTCCGTCCACCTTCGGTGCCCGGTGGGGTGTCGCGACTGCGGTTGACCGCGCGCGCCGACCTCACCGACGCCGACGTGGAGCGAGCAGCGGCCGCGCTGCGCGCCGCCGCAGCCGTCGTAGGGTCGCGGCCGTGAGCGTCCTGGTCGTCACCGGTACCGGGACCGGGGTCGGCAAGACGGTGACGACCGCGGCGGTCGCGGCGCTCGCGGCGGCTCGCGGCGCGTCGGTGGCGGTGGTCAAGCCCGGGCAGACCGGCGTACGACCCGGTGAGCCCGGCGACGTGGACGAGGTACGGCGGTTGAGCGGGGTCATGGATCTCCACGAGTACGGCCGCTTCCCCGACCCGCTGGCACCGGCCGCCGCGGCACGGCTGTCCGGCCTGCCCCCGGTCGACCTGGGCGCAGCCGCCGGCCGCATCGGCGCGCTGGCGGCCGACCGGGACCTGGTCGTGGTGGAGGGCGCGGGCGGACTGTTGGTGCGGTACGACGCCGCGGGCGCCACGATCGCCGACCTGGCGGCAGCGCTGGACGCCGCGGTGCTGGTGGTGGTCGCGGCCGGCCTGGGCACGCTGAACCACACCGCCCTGACGTTGGAGGCGATGGCCCACCGCGGGCTCCAGCTGGCCGGGGTCGTGATCGGTACGTGGCCGGCCGAGCCCGGGCTGGACGACCGCAGCAACCTCGCCGATCTCGAGCTGCTCGCCGCCCGGCCGCTGGCCGGCGCGCTGCCGGCTCGGGCCGGTGAGCTCGATCGGGCGGGGTTCTGCCACGTCGCCCGCGCCGGTCTGGGACCCTCGCTCGGCGGCAGTTTCGACGCGGCGGCGTTCCGCCGTACCGAAGACGTCCGGATCAGCGGGTCGGTATGACGAAGGAGCAACACGGGTGAGCGATGTCTTGGCAGTGGCCCGCCAGCAGGTGCTTGAGCAGGGCATCGGGTTGTCCGAGGCCCAGGTCCTCGAAGTCCTGCTGTTGCCCGACGACCGGCTTCCGGAGCTGCTGGCGTTGGCGCACGAGGTCCGGATGGCGCACTGCGGGCCCGAGGTCGAGGTCGAGGGGATCGTGTCGGTGAAGACCGGCGGCTGCCCGGAGGACTGCCACTTCTGCTCCCAGTCCGGCCTGTTCTCCTCGCCGGTCCGGGCAGCCTGGCTGGACATCCCCGCGCTCGTGCAGGCGGCCAAGGAGACGGCCGCGACGGGCGCTACCGAGTTCTGCATCGTCGCCGCGGTCCGTGGTCCCGACGAACGGCTCATGACGCAACTGCGCGAAGGTGTTGCGGCCATCCACGCCGCGGTCGACATCCAGGTGGCCGCGTCGGTGGGCATGCTCACCCAGCAGCAGGTCGACGACCTGGTGCAGATGGGGGTGCATCGCTACAACCACAACCTGGAGACGGCCCGGTCGTACTTCCCGAACGTGGTGTCCACCCACACCTGGGAGGAGCGCTGGGAGACGCTGCGGATGGTCGGCGAGGCCGGTATGGAGGTGTGCTGCGGCGGGCTGGTCGGGATGGGCGAGTCGATCGAGCAGCGCGCGGAGTTCGCGGCCCAACTCGCCGCCCTGGAACCGGACGAGGTCCCGCTCAACTTCCTGAACCCCCGGCCGGGTACGCCGTTCGGTGACCGCGACGTCATGCCGGCCGCCGATGCGTTGCGGACGATCGCGGCGTTCCGGCTGGCGATGCCGCGCACGATCCTGCGGTACGCCGGCGGCCGAGAACTCACCCTCGGCGACCTCGGCACCCGCGACGGCCTGCTGGGCGGCATCAATGCGGTCATCGTCGGGAACTACCTGACGACCCTGGGCCGCGACCCCGCCGAGGACCTGCAGTTGCTGGACGAGTTGCGGATGCCCATCAAGGCGCTGTCGAGTTCGTTGTGACGGCGGCGGATTCGACGGTGGTCGGCTACTGCGATCACTGCGGTGTGGGACTGGATGCGGCCGACCACGGCGAATGCCGCCGGCGGCGGCAACTGGAGCCGCCGCGGTACTGCGGGCAGTGCCGGCGGCGCATGGTCGTGCAGGTGACGCCGACCGGGTGGACCGCCCGCTGCAGCGAGCACGGCAGCCTGTCCTCATGAGCCGCCGGTAAGTTCGTCGGCGTGCTGCTGCTCGCCCTCGACACGTCGTCGCCGCAGATCACCGTGGCGATCCACGACGGCTCGACGTCGTTGGTGGCGCGGACGCAGACCGCCGCGCAAGGTCACGGCGAGCTGCTGGCTCCCATGGTGGCCGAGGCGATCTCGGCCATCGGGGCACGCCCGGCGGACCTCACGGCGATCGCCGTCGGCGTCGGTCCCGGCCCGTTCACCGGGCTGCGGGTGGGACTGGCGACCGCGGTGGTACTCGGCTACGTCGTGGACGTCGCGGTGTACGGCGTCTGCTCGCTGGACGCCGTCGCCGCGGCCGCCCGGGACCGCGGTATCGCCGGCCCGCTCGCGGCGACGTCGGACGCGTTGCGCGGCGAAGTGCACTGGGCCTGTTACGACGCGGCGGGTCGGCGTGGCGACGGGCCGCACGTCGGACCGCCGGACGTCGCTGCGGCCGCGATCGGGGCCCGTCCCGTCGTCGGTCCCGGCGCTGCCCGCTACCCCGAGGCGTTCGCCGGCCGCGGCGACGCTGGGGCACCGGTGACGGTTGCCGCGTCGTGCCTGGCGGACCTCGCCGCGGCGGCCCTCGCGCGCGGCGAGCCGCTGCTGCCACCGCAGCCGCTCTACCTGCGCCGGCCCGACGCGGTTGCCGGCGGGAATCGCAAGCCGGTGCTGCGATGAGGGGCGACACCATGACGACCGCACCGGTGACGGAGCCGGCGGTGTCGTTACGTCCGATGCGGTGGTGGGACCTGGCCGCCGTACAGGCGTTGGAGGTCACGGTGTTCCCGGCGGATCCGTGGTCGCCCGAACAGTTCTGGGGAGAACTGGCCCGGGTGCCGCACACCCGGTGGTACGTCGTGGCTGAGGACCCGGGCGGTCTGCTGGGGTACGCCGGTTTGTACGCCGTGGCGCCGCAGGCCGACGTCCAGACGCTGGCCGTGGCGCCCCGCGGCCGCGGCCGCGGTGTCGGAGCTGCGCTGCTCGACGCGCTCATCGCGACGGCGCTGGCGCGCGGCTGCACCGAGATGCTGCTGGAGGTGCGAGCGGACAACGTTGCCGCGCAACGGCTCTACGACCGCGCCGGTTTCGTTCGCATCGCGGTGCGGCGCGACTACTACGGGCCCGGCGCGGACGCCTGGGTGATGCGCCGCCGCCCGCTGGCGGCCGCGTCGTGACCGGCGTGGACGCCCCACTCGTGCTCGGGCTGGAGACCTCGTGCGACGAGACCGGGGTCGGCCTGGTGCGGGGGACGACGCTGCTGGCCGACGCGGTCGCCAGCAGCGTCGACGAGCACGCCCGATTCGGCGGCGTCGTCCCGGAGGTCGCCAGCCGCGCCCATCTGGCGGCCATGGTGCCGACGCTGGAGCGCGCCTGCCAGCAGGCCGGCGTCCGGTTGCGCGACGTCGATGCGGTCGCGGTCACCGCGGGACCAGGGCTGGCCGGCGCGCTGCTGGTCGGGTTGGCCTCGGCGAAGGCTCTGGCCCTTGGGCTGGGCATCCCGCTGCTCGGGGTGAACCATCTGGCAGCGCACGTCGCAGTCGACGCACTCGAACATGGCCCGTTGCCGAAACCCTGTGTGGCGCTGCTGGTCTCCGGCGGGCACAGCTCCTTGCTGCTGGTCGGGGACGTCACGGTGGACATCGAGCCGCTGGGCGCCACGATCGACGACGCGGCCGGCGAGGCGTTCGACAAGGTCGCCCGGGTCCTCGGGCTGCCGTTCCCCGGCGGGCCGTACATCGACCGGGAGGCCCGCGCCGGTGACCCCGCGTACGTCCGCTTCCCCCGCGGGCTCAGCGCGCCGAAAGACCTGGCGCGACACCGGTTCGACTTCTCGTTCTCCGGGCTGAAGACGGCGGTGGCCCGGTGGGTCGAACTGCGGGAACGTGACGGCGAGCCGGTGCCGGTAGCCGACGTGGCGGCGGCGTTCCAGGAGGCCGTGGTCGACGTCCTCACTGCCAAGGCGGTGGCCGCCTGCACCGCGTACGGCGTCGGCGACCTGCTGGTCGGCGGCGGTGTCGCGGCGAACTCCCGGCTACGCTCACTGGCTGAACAGCGTTGCGCTGCAGCGGGTATCCGACTACGTGTACCCCGGCCGGGATTGTGCACGGACAACGGCGCGATGGTGGCCGCGCTCGGCGCCCAACTGCTGGCCGCCGGCCGTCCCGGAGCGGACCTGGCGATCGGCGCGGACTCGTCGCTTCCGGTCACCGACGTCACCGTCGGCTGACTCGCTCCGCCGTCGCGCCTGCACTGCTCGGGTTGCGACCCCTCGGTAGAACTCTGCGACCAGCGCGCCGGGCAGATCCCCATTCTGCAAGAACGGATCATGGTGACTGAGCCAGTCAGTGTCGGGCCAGTACCGGATCTGCGCAACGGGTCAGGATACGTCGCCATCGCGCATGACGAGCACGGCGGGACCGCGCGACTTCGGCAAGGTGCTGTTCACGGCGTCGCCGCCACTCCAACTTCCATGCCGGACCCTGTAGACAACAGTCGATCGGAGGGTTAGTTTCTACGCCAGAAGGCGATGATCACGTCAGAAGAATGATCACGAGGTGAACGGGGTGAACGGGGACACCTTCTCGACCACGAGAAGTAGACGCTGCGCCGTAGCTGCAGTTGTCCTGGTACAGGCGGCAAGCATCCTGTTGCTTGCCGCCTGTACCTCCGAAGGCAACGGTGCCAGCCCAGACGGCTCTGTCGTGGCATCCAGTCTGTATCAAGACTCTTCTGGATCGAAGAGCGAGGCCTCAGCGAGCGGGGATGCGTCGGCGACGCTCCCGGTGCTGTCCAAGGATGACTCGATTCCGCCGGGCCAGACCGGGGAGATAGTTCCGACGGTGGGGGCGCTACTCGGTGACATGACCCCACAGCAGAAGCTGCTCCTGAACACCGCCTATTATCTCGTCGTCAAGAAGTGCATGATCGATCAGGGATTCACGCTTCTCGATCCACCGCCGAAGCTTGAGACGGTCAACTCGGGTCCGATCCTGTTCGACGGCTACATCGGAATCCTCGATGTCGACTATGCGAAGAAGTACGGCTATCAGGTGTTCGCGGGAACCGTAACGGATTCTGACAAGAAAGGTCAGCAGCGGGTCATTGGCGACCCGAAGTACGAGGAAGCGCTGAAGGTCGCCGGCAATGATGGCTGCGACGGCGAAGCTGACCGCATGATCGAGAAGAACGTTCCGAGTGAGGACGCGAGTACCCCGGTTCTGGCCACGATCTACCAGGACTCGTTGAACGCCACGTATGCGGACCCGACCTACAAGCAGGTGCTCCAACTGTGGTCGACGTGCATGAAGAACGCCGGCTTCGACTACGCCTCACCTGAGAATGCCTTCAGGGCGTTCGGCGGCTTTCAGGTCACCGCCGAGAGCGCCGTGAGTCGAAGCCTTCCTCAGCCGTCGACCGCGGAGGTGAACACGGCGGTGACAGACGTCGGCTGCAAACGGTCGTCTCGGCTCGCCGATGTCTTCAGGAAGACGTTGTGGGATCGCCAGCTTGCAATGGCGGCGACGAACCGGCCGGTCCTCAAGGTTATCGAGGAGGCCCGGAGTCAGAAGTTGGAGAATGCCCAGGGAATTATCAAGGCGTATGGCTAGACCACTGCGCCGCTTATCTCCTTCAGGCCGTAGGGACAGTGGTGCGCAGACGGAGACGTTGTCGCTGGACGAATTGGCCGAGACGACCCAGGCGATGCCGGCGATAGTGGACCGGCGATCGGCACGTATGCGTGGCCGGGGGTGGTTGGCGGTGTTGGTCGTCGTTGCTGTGGCCGGTGCGGCGGGTGGCTGGATGGCGTCGCGGACGATGGAGTCCCCGCGGGAGGTTGCCGCACGATCGCAGCGACCGGCGGCGACGATCATCACCGCCGCAGTGCAGTCGACGACGATCCGGAGCACAGTGATCAGCCGGGGCCGGGTCGAGGCGGTCGACTCGGTTCGAGTCGGTCTCGGTTCGCTCCTGCCGCCGGGCGACGGCGTCGCCACGGGAGCCGCGTCTGGTGCCAGCGCATCTGGCGACGGAGCTGGCGGCGACGAGGTACTCACCGGGGTCTTCGCCAAGCGAGGGGACGGCGTGCGCCAAGGGCAGGTTGTTGTGGAGGTCAATGGGCGCCCAGTCATCGTTCTGCAGGGGACGAAGGCGTCGTACCGCGACATCGAGCCGGGGATGAGCGGCGTTGACGTCGCGCAGCTGCAGCGTTCGCTGGCCGCGATGGGCGAATACTCGGGTCCGATCAACGGCGTGTTCGATGGAGGCACGAAGGCAGCTGTCGACCGGATGTACCGCGCGGCGGGTTACGCCCCGCCGAGTACGGACGGAGGGGACGGGACCGATGAGGCTGCGATCCAAGCTGATCGCGACACCCTCAACAACGCGATCTCCACACTGACCGACTCCAAGGCACGAAAACGTCTCGCGCAGAAGGAGCTCTCCAGTGCGCTCGAGGCGTGGAAGGAGGCGAACAAGAGGGATTCGGCAACCGCTGGCCCGAAGCCGACCTACCAGGGGCCGAGTGACGCGGAGCTCTCCAGCGACGGCCGAGCGGTCGCGGCCGCTCGCCGGGCGCTGGATCTGGACATCGCCCATCGCGGCACGATGGTGCCCCGAAACGAGGTCGTGTTCGTGCCCCATCTTCCAGCCACCGTCACTCAGATCGCCACGGGGATCGGCTATGCACCGCAAGTTCCGTTGTTCACGGTGTCCGCGGCTGCATTGGTGCTGGATACGCTGATCCCCACCTCTCAGGCAGGATTCGTGAAGGTGGGGAGCCAGGCAGAGGTTGACCTCCCAAGCGGCCAGGTCAGCGGGCTGGTCATCTCGGTTCGCGGCGCGCCGACCCCAGGGCAGACCCAAGTCAGCATCTCCACTCCCGATCCGCTGCCTATCTCGCTCGAAGGGGCGGACGTCAAGGTGACCTTCGTGGCGGCGTCGACCACGGGAGATGTTCTGGCTGTGCCAGAGGGCGCAGTCAACTCCGACGCGAACGGGGATCTGTCGGTGATTGTTCAAGCTGTCGACCAGTCGCTGACCCGCGTGCCCGTGACGGTCGGTGTGACGGGCAGTGACGTGGTAGAGGTCAAACCGAAGGTCATCGGCGCACTCAGCGTGGGTGACGTGGTGGTGGTCGGCGGTTGACCGGCCAAGTCGGCGCTCCGGTCATTGTCTTGGAGGCGATCGAGAAGACGTATCCGCGGCCCGGACTGGTTCACGCCATACGCCCTGTCGACTTGTCGATCCACCACGGCGACTTCGCCGCGATCGTGGGCCCGTCGGGATCGGGCAAGTCGACGCTTCTCAACCTCATGGGGCTGTTGGACCAGCCCACAGCAGGCCGATACCTGCTGGATGGAACCGACACCGGACCTCTCCGTCCGGCGCAACGCGCGGCCTTGCGGGGCAGCAAGATCGGCTTCGTCTTCCAGTCCTTCCATCTTCTGGGCAACAGGACTGCGTTGGACAATGTCGCTCTGGCAGGCGTCTACGCCAAGACACCTCGCAGGGAGCGTCTGGTACGTGCGACTGATGCCATCGCCATGGTCGGCCTGTCGCACCGAGCCAACTTCCTGCCCTCCGTGATGTCCGGTGGTGAGCGCCAGCGTCTCGCGATCGCTCGCGCACTAGCGGGCCGACCAGCCGTACTGCTGTGTGACGAACCCACCGGCAATCTCGACTCCGAGCGATCTGAGGAGGTCGTCGCCCTGTTCGAACACATGAATGCCGCAGGGTTCACCATCGTGATGGTGACCCACGACGAGCAGCTCGCGGCCCGGGCGCGTCGGCGCATTGAGGTGCACGACGGTCATGTCCGCGACATTCCGTCCCGCGGCGCTCCAGTCGGTCCCCGATATCCCGATAGCCCATGAGACGTCCCGGGACAGGCGGTGAACGTTCTGCACGGCCGTCGCAGCCGACGGCCGTGCGAGCGTCGAGAATCCGAACAGTCGACGCTATTCGCGAATCCGTCTCGACTATTGCTGCCAGACCGGCCCGCTCCCTCTTGACGATGATCGGCACCGTCCTGGGCTGTGCGGCAGTGATCGCGATCCTCGGGTTGACGGCCACCGCCCAGGGGCAGATCACGTCGAAGTTCAACGAACTCGTCGCCACTACGGTGACTGTCGCGGATGCCCAGTTCAAGAACGTGACGCAGGCCGGCGACTCGGCTGGGGCACAACCATACTCGTACCCCAGCGATGTCGGGCCGCGACTACGGCGCCTCAACGGGGTAGTCGATGCCGGGGTCTACTTCACCACCGCCGTCGAGCCCGATCCGCTCACCGGACAGAGGCGAACCATCGCGAAGCAGCCGTCGGCGGATCACATCGCGCCGGACGCCGGGGCGTCTCTGACGGCGTGGGGCGTCGAAGGCGGCACCCTCAAGGCGGCAGGAGCGCACGTGGCGTCGGGCGTGGTCTTCAACGACTTCCACGTCCTCAAGGGTCAGTCCGTTGCGGTGCTCGGGCCATCGGCCGCTGCAAACCTTGGTATTTCCTCCGTGGTCACCAACCCCGCGGTGTTCATCGGCAATGACGCTTACTCGGTCATCGGTATCCTCTCGGACACAGGGTCTTTGCCCGAGTTGGACAACGCCATCATGATCCCGGCACCGCTCGCGATCAGCCGGTACGCGCCCCCAGATCAACCGGCCAAAGCGTTGATCCGTACCAAGCTGGGGGCGGCTGCCTTGATCGGCCGGCAGGCTCCATACGCGCTCGATGCGGCACACCCCGGTCATTTCAATGTCAGCACTCCACCCGACTGGTCGATCGTCACCGATCCCGTCAACAGCTCGCTGAACGGTCTTCTGCTCGCACTGGCCGCGATCGCCTTGGTCATTGGCACTGTCGCTATCGCCAACACCACCCTGGTCGCCGTGATGGAGCGCACTGGGGAGATCGGTCTACGTCAGGCCTTAGGCGCCAAGCCATCGCACATTTCGTCGCAGTTCCTGATCGAGTCGACGATCGTCGGCGGCCTCGGAGGGCTCCTCGGCTCGGCGCTCGGTGTGGCAGCCATCCTGGTGGGCTCGGCGGCCCAGCAGTGGACGCCGGTCCTGGACCCTCGTCTTCTCCTCGTCGCGCCCGCTCTCGGCGTCGCAACTGGCCTCATCGCCGGGCTCTACCCATCGTGGCGCGCCGGCAGAATTCCCCCGGCTACCGCGCTGCAGCGACTGTAGATATCAAGCGTCACCTGACCGGGCCGGCGCTGCTCCGAGGGTGTTCGCCTGGTGCTCGGTGACTATGGCGTCGGTGCGCGTTCCACCAGCAGGGTCAGCGGGCCGGTGGGAGTCCGGGTGAACACCAGCGTCGCGGTGGGGCCGGCGCCGCCGAGTCGCAGGGTGGCGCGAACCTGTTCCGGGACGATCGCGACGCCCCGCTTCTTGACCACCACGTCGCCGAACCCGCGCTGCCGCAGGGCATTCCGCAGCGCCCTGAGCTGCGACGGCAGCGGCGCCACGACGCGGTACGCCGTACCCCACGCGGTGACCGGTTCGTCGTCGCAACACACGTAGCCGATGCCGGAGTTCACGAGCCGACCGCCCACGGTCGCGGCGGCCTCGGCGACCAGCCCGGCGCGCAGCACGGCACCGTCGGGTTCGACCAGCCACGGCCCGACCGGCCCTACCGGGGCGGGCACTTCGACTGCTTCGGCCGACGTGAGCTGGTGTGCCACACCGTGATCGATGACGACGGCGCGTCGTCGTACGCCCGGTTCGGCCAGCGCTGGGAACCACACGCACGCCTCGACCACGTCGCCGTCCACGCTGGTCCACGCGACCTCCGCCCCGGCCGGCGCCGCGGCCCGGTCGATGCCGGGGGCCACCTTGGCCACCGTCGCGGGGTGCGACGCCGCCAGTTCGCGTACCCACGACCAGGGCGGCGACCAGCGGTCCGGCGCCATCACCCGGCGCGCGGAACGACCGTCCACCGCGCGGGGCGCCGCCGGGTCGCGCCGCGCCGGATCGACGAAGACCACCCCGTCTGGGCGGACCGCCGCGGCCAGGACCGCCGGATCAGTGACGTCGCCCTGCCATACGACGGCACCGTGACGGCCGGCGAGGTTCGCCCGGGCGGCGGCCGCTGTCACCGGATCGAGTTCGACCGCGTCCACCTGCAGGCCGGCGGACAGCAGGGCCTGGGCGTCCAGCCCGAGACCGCAGCCCAGGTCGGCCACGTGGCGGTAGCCGGCCGCCGCGATCCGCTCCGCCCGCCGATCGGCGACCACCGGGCGGGTCGCCTGCGCCAGGCCGTCGGCGGTGAGCAACAGCCCGGCGGCCCGGCCGCCGAGCCGGCCGACGGCCCGCCGCTGCAGCACCGCCTGGGTGACCGCGGCGGAGACCAACTCGGGGGCGGCCGCCGGGAACGTCTGGCGAAGCCGGCTGACAGCCGCCAGTTCGCCGTACTGCTCGAGCAGCTCCCCGGCATGCGCCCGCAACGCCACCCCGTCCGCGGTCGCCAGGTCGGCCATCACGCTCGGGCTCACCGGCTCATCCTGGCAACGGCCTCAGCTGGCAGTTCCCCGGCGGCCGGCCCTCCGCTGGGCCGCGCCTCCGTTGGATCCCGCGGCCGTTGGCACTCGGGTTGACGGAGTGCTAACGACTTCCTAGGGTGGGCCTGGCACTCTCCCCCCGAGAGTGCTGGATATCAGCATCATCGGACGGCTCGTTCGCCGGCACCGCGACGACGGCGGGACCGGGCCTCCGCGTCATCCGTCAGCACCGATCCCGCAAGGGGAGGGCGACCGTGTCGGTCACCATCAAGCCTCTCGAGGACCGCATCCTGGTCCAGCCGCTCGACGCCGAGCAGACCACTGCGTCTGGCCTCGTCATCCCGGACACCGCCAAGGAGAAGCCCCAGGAGGGCAAGGTTCTCGCGGTCGGCCCGGGTCGTTTCGACGACGAGGGCGACAAGCGCATCCCGCTCGACATCACCGTGGGGGACACCGTCATCTACTCGAAGTACGGCGGTACCGAGGTGAAGTACAACGGCGAGGAGTACCTCATCCTCTCCGCCCGCGACGTGCTCGCCGTCGTGGAGAAGTGACGAAGCTCTGATCGTCTGACCGCCCCGGGCGGCCCGCTGTGGGCCACCGGGGCGGTCGTACGAGGAGTCCGACGTACGACCAGCGGCCCGGCCGCGGTAATCAGCTGCGAGGGAAGAGACATGGCCAAGATCCTGGAGTTCGACGAGGACGCGCGGCGCGCCCTCGAGCGCGGTGTCAACGCGCTCGCCGACGCCGTGAAGGTGACGCTCGGTCCGCGCGGCCGCAACGTCGTCATCGACAAGAAGTGGGGCGCCCCCACCATCACCAACGATGGTGTGACGATCGCCCGCGAGGTCGAGCTGGAGGACGCGTACGAGAACCTCGGCGCCCAGCTGGCCAAGGAGGTCGCCACCAAGACCAACGACATCGCCGGCGACGGCACCACGACCGCGACCGTGCTGGCCCAGGCGCTGGTCCGCGAGGGCCTGAAGGTCGTCACCGCCGGTGGCGCGCCGCTGGACCTGAAGAAGGGCATCGACGCCGCGGTCAAGGCCGTCGCCGCGCAGCTGCTCGACATCGCCCGCGACGTCAGCGGCAAGGGCGAGATCGCCCAGGTCGCCACGATCTCGTCGCAGGACGCCGCGATCGGCGAGCTGATCGCCGAGGCCTTCGACAAGGTGGGCAAGGACGGCGTGATCTCGGTTGAGGAGGCCAGCACCACCGCGCTGGAACTCGAGTTCACCGAGGGCATGCAGTTCGACAAGGGCTACATCTCGCCGTACTTCGTCACCGACGCCGAGCGGATGGAGACCGTCCTCGAGGACGCCCGGATCCTGCTCGTGCAGGGCAAGGTCAGCAGCGTCAGCGAGCTGTTGCCGTTGCTGGAGAAGGTGGTTCAGGCCGGCAAGCCGCTGCTCATCATCGCCGAGGACGTCGACGGCGAAGCGCTGTCGACCCTGGTGGTCAACCGGATCCGCGGCACGTTCGCGTCGGTGGCCGTGAAGGCGCCGGCGTTCGGTGACCGCCGCAAGGCGATCCTGGAGGACATCGCGACCCTGACCGGCGCCCAGGTGGTTGCGCCCGAGGTCGGGCTCAAGCTCGACCAGGTCGGCCTGGAGGTGCTCGGTTCGGCCCGTCGCGTCGTGGTCACCAAGGACGACACGACGATCGTCGACGGCGGCGGCCAGTCGCAGGCCGTGCTCGACCGCGTCAACCAGGTGAAGGCAGAGATCGAGCGCACCGATTCGGACTGGGACAAGGAGAAGCTGCAGGAGCGGCTCGCCAAGCTCGCCGGCGGCGTGTGCGTGATCAAGGTCGGCGCGCACACCGAGGTGGAACTCAAGGAGAAGAAGCACCGCATCGAAGACGCGGTGTCCGCCACCCGGGCCGCCATCGAGGAGGGCATCGTCTCCGGTGGAGGTTCCGCCCTGGTCCACGCCGCGTCGGCGCTGGACGGCGACCTGGGCCTCACCGGTGACCAGGCCATCGGCGTCTCGATCGTCCGCAAGGCACTGGCCGAGCCGCTGCGCTGGATCGCCGAGAACGGCGGCGAGCAGGGCTACGTCGTGGTGAGCAAGGTCCGCGACCTCGGCCCGGGCAACGGGTTCAACGCCGCCACCGGCGAGTACGGCGACCTGGTGGCCGCGGGCGTCATCGACCCGGTCAAGGTGACCCGCTCGGCGCTGGAGAACGCCGCGTCCATCGCGGGCATGCTGCTGACCACCGAGGTGCTCGTCGTCGAGCACAAGGAAGAGGAGCCGGAGGCCGCGGCTGGGCACAGCCACGGGCACGGCCACTCGCACTAAGCGCCCCCGACACGGCGAACGGCCCGGACCCTGACCAGGGTTCGGGCCGTTCGGCTGTCGGGCGAGGTGGCGATTCGGCTGTTTCGGACAAGGTACGAGTCGCAGCGTGCCGACGGGTCGGCGGGCCGCAGGAGCGCGGCGGCGGGTCTCAGGACGCCGGGGCGAGCCGGCCGCGGTTGTAGATGGCCTCCCGCTCGTCCTCGCTCAGGCCGCCCCAGACGCCGTACGGCTCCCGCACCGCGAGGGCGTGCTGCGCGCATTGGCTGATGACGGGGCAGCGTGCGCAGACCGCCTTGGCCGCACGGTCCCGCTCCAACCGAGCGGACCCGCGCTCACCTTCCGGGTGGAAGTAGACCGCCGGATCGTCGCCGCGGCACGCGGCGTGCATCTGCCAGTCCCAGAAGTCGGCATTGGGTCCCGGCAGTCTCGAGACGTCGGCCATGTCGTCCTCCTCGGGACCTCGCACTGGTGATCTCTCCGGCGAAGCGGACGTACCCAGCGCCTTCGGCAGGCAAACGCCGCCCGCGACAGATCTGTCCGTGGCCCCGCCGTACGACGGTCCCGAGACGGCGTGGAGCGACTCGACGGGCCCGACGGCGTGGCGGATCGAGTCGGCGGTGACGCAAGACGGTGACGCAAGACGGTGACGCAAGAGGGGGAACGCCGCAGGAGATTGCGTCCTGACGCGCGTAGCGTGCGCCTGGGCCGACGGACGAGCAGGCAGGAGTGCGGGTGGACGACGAGCTCACCGGTCTGCTGGCCAGCGGCGAGCGGGCCGCCTTCCACGGCCGGCCGACCGCGGGAGTGGCCGTCCTGCGCCGCGCCGCCGAACTCGCGCACCAGTCCGGCCGCGACAGCGAAGCGGATGCCGCCGGCTGGCTACTGGGCGTCTGCCTCACCGCGGCCGGCCGCTTCGGCGCGGGACTGGCTGTGCTCGAACCACTGTCGCGGCCAGTCGCGCTCGGCGGCGAACGCGCCGTCTTCGGCTCGCTCGCCTCGTCGACGATGGCCAGCGTCCACCGGCAACTCGGTGACCACGTCGCGGCGCGCGGCCACGACGAGCACGCCGTCGGGCTGGCCGGCGAGGTCGCCGAAGCGGTGTTCGACGCCCACCTCGGCCTGGCCGCGGACGCGGTCGGCCTCGGCCAGGCCGACGTCGCCGCCGTCGAACTCGACCGGGCGCTTGCTGTGGCGGCCGGCCGCTCCGGCTGGTGGCGGCAGCGGGTCCGCGGGCACTGGGTGTCAGCCGAAGTGGCCCTGCTGGTCGACGACCCTGCCGCCGCTGCCCGCTCGGCCGCCGAAGCAGTGGCCCTGGCGGAGACCTCCAGCGCCCCGCGGCACGTCAGCAAGGGACTGCTCTTCCTCGGTATGGCGCAGTTGACGATGGGAGACCAGCGCGAGGCCGCCGCGACGCTGCGTCGGGCAGCCTCGCTGGCCGAGAGTCTCGGCACGTTGCCGTTGGCGTGGCCGGCGCGGGCGGTGCTCGGCGCGCTGCTGTTCGGCGCCAGCCACGACGAGGCCGTGCGCTCGCTGGACGCCGCGCGGGGCGTCGTACGCCGGATCGCCGACGACCTTCCGGATGACCTGCAGGCCATCTGGTACGCGCGGCCGGACATCGCCGAGCTGATGCTCGAACCGGTCTGAACGACTTCCGGTCGCAGCCCGTGTGCGGCCAGGACGCCAGTCGTGGGTCTGTGATGACGCTGCGTCACCGGGGTGAGTCAGGTCACCGTCGGCGCGAGCGGGTCGCCAGGTTTCCCGGGCCGGGGCAGTGAAGACGGCCGCTGCCGATGCCGACACCTTCTCCGTCAGGGAAAGACGGCTTCGAACGCGGTGGAGGCTTGTGTGACGACGGTCCTGGTGTGCGACGACGCTCCCCTCGCGCGCGAGGCGGTACGCCGGTCCGTCGGCACCGTGCCCGGCGTGGAACGCGTCACCTCCGCCGGCAGCGGCGAGGAGGTCCTGGCCCGGTACCCGCTAGAGCGACCCGACATGGTGCTCATGGACGTCCGGATGCCCGGGATCGGTGGCATCGAGGCGTCCCGGCGCCTGGTGGCCGCCCACGGCGAAGCGAACGTGGTCATGCTCACCATGGGCGAGGACCTCGACGGGGTGGCGCGCGCCGTGGCCGGTGGAGCGCGCGGATACCTGGCGAAGGACGCCTCCCGCGAAGAGGTCGCCTCGACCGTCGCCCTCGCGCTGTCCACCCGCCGGGCGGTCGGCGGGGTGCGCGGCGGGACGTCGCGACCCACGGGAGCGCCACCGGCGCTCACCGAGCGGGAG
This sequence comes from Actinomycetota bacterium, assembly GCA_004297305.1. Lineage (NCBI taxonomy): Bacteria > Bacillati > Actinomycetota > Actinomycetota bacterium. Next base: position 64,558 of record SCTR01000001.1, on the reverse strand, counting down.
CAGCAGGTGCTCGAAGGCATGAGCCGCGGCAAGAGCAACGCGCAGATCGGTGCCCAGCTCTACCTGTCCGAGGACACCGTGAAGACCCACGCCCGGCGGCTGTTCCGCAAGCTCGCCGCTGCTGACCGCGCGCAGGCGGTCGCGCTGGGCTTCCGGTGGGGGTTCCTGCGCTGACGGTCGGATGCGCTGATGGTCGGATGCGCTGACGGTCGGACCTGCTCGCCGCGGCCGGTAGCCTGAAGGCCCGCCGCCGACGCGGCCGCCTGCGTTCGAAGAGGTCGCCATGGAGCCAGCCGCCACCGGTCTGCCGGATCGGTTCGCCGCGCTGGGACTGACGTACGACGACGTCCTGTTGTTGCCGGGCGAGTCCGACGTCGTCCCGAGTGAGGTGGACACCTCCACCCGCATCACCCGCCGGATCACCCTGCAGATGCCGCTGGTGTCCAGTGCCATGGACACCGTGACCGAGGCGCGCATGGCGATCGCCATGGCACGGCAGGGCGGACTCGGTGTGCTGCACCGGAATCTGTCGATCGACGACCAGGCCGGCCAGATCGACCTGGTCAAGCGCAGCGAAGCCGGCATGGTCACCAACCCGGTGACCTGCAGCCCCGACGACACCCTGGCCGACGTCGACCGGCTCTGTGCCCGGTACCGGATCTCCGGCGCGCCGGTGGTCGACGCCGACGGGATCCTGCTCGGCATCGTCACCAATCGCGACATGCGGTTCGAGGAGGATCACTCCCGGTCGGTGCGCGACGTGATGACGCCGATGCCGCTGGTGACCGCCCCGGTCGGGATCGGCCCCGACGACGCGCTGGCCCTGCTGGCCCGCAACAAGGTCGAGAAGCTGCCCCTCGTCGATGACCGTGGCCGGCTGACCGGGCTGATCACGGTGAAGGACTTCGCGAAGTCCGACAAGTACCCGCACGCGACCAAGGACGAGCGCGGCCGGCTGGTCGCCGGCGCCGCCGTCGGGGTGGGGGAGGACGCGTACAAGCGAGCCCGCACGCTGGTGGACGCCGGGGTGGACCTCGTCGTCGTCGACACCGCCCACGGGCACTCGCGCGCCGTCCTCGACATGGTGTCGCGGTTGAAGCGGGACACCGCCATCGAGGTGATCGGCGGCAACGTCGCCACCCGCGCCGGCGCCCAGGCCCTCATCGACGCCGGCGCGGACGGGATCAAGGTGGGGGTCGGGCCGGGCTCGATCTGCACCACCCGCGTCGTCGCCGGCGTGGGCGTCCCGCAGGTGACCGCGATCTACGAGGCGTCGCTGGCGGCCGGGCCCGCCGGCGTCCCGGTGATCGGTGACGGCGGCCTGCAGTACTCCGGTGACATCGCCAAGGCCATCGTCGCCGGCGCCGACACGGTGATGCTCGGCTCGTTGCTGGCTGGCTGCGAAGAGGCACCCGGCGACGTCGTGTTCGTCAACGGCAAGCAGTTCAAGCAGTACCGCGGTATGGGCTCGCTCGGCGCCATGCAGTCCCGCGGCGACGCGCGGTCGTACTCCAAGGACAGGTACTTCCAGGACGACGTGTTGTCCGACGACAAACTCGTACCCGAGGGTGTCGAGGGGCAGGTGCCGTACCGGGGGGCCCTCGTGCACGTCGCGCACCAGCTCGTCGGTGGTCTGCGAGCGGCGATGGGATACTCCGGCGCCCAGACGATCGCCGAACTGAAGACCAAGGGCCGATTCATCCGGATCACCGCGGCCGGCCTCAAGGAAAGTCACCCGCATGACGTCGCGATGACCATCGAGGCGCCGAACTACCACAGCCGCTGACCGGCACCGACGAGAGGGACCGGAGTGTCGGAGATCGAGATCGGCCGCGGCAAGCGCGGCCGGCAGGCGTGGTCGTTCGACGACGTCGCCGTGGCGCCGAGCCGCCGAACCCGTGACCCGCAGGACGTTTCGGTCGGCTGGCAGGTCGACGCCTACCGGTTCGAGACACCGATCGTCGTCGCGCCGATGGACTCCGTGGTGTCCCCGGCCACCGCGATCGAGATCGGCCGGCTCGGTGGTCTGCCGGTGCTGAACCTCGAAGGACTCTGGACCCGGTACGAGGATCCCGCGCCGCTGCTGGCCGAACTGGCGGAACTCCCGGATTCCGCTGTCACCGCCCGGCTGCAGGAGATCTACGCCCGGCCGGTGGTGCCCGAGCTGATCGCCGCGCGGGTCGCCGAGGTCCGCGCGGCCGGGGTGACCGTCGCCGGCGCGCTGTCGCCGCAGCGCACCGCAGAACTGGCCAAACACGTCGTCGACGCGGGTGTCGATCTCTTCGTCATCCGCGGCACCACCGTGTCCGCCGAGCACGTCGCGCAGGGCCGGGAGCCGTTGAATCTCAAGCGGTTCATCTACGAGCTCGACGTCCCGGTGCTGGTCGGCGGGTGCTCGACGTACCAGGCGGCGCTGCATCTGATGCGGACCGGTGCGGCCGGCGTACTCGTCGGTTTCGGCGGCGGCGCGGCGCACACGACCCGTGACGTGCTCGGTATCCGGGTGCCGATGGCCTCCGCGGTCGCCGACGTCGCGGCGGCCCGCCGGGACTACCTGGACGAGTCCGGGGGACGCTACGTCCATGTCCTCGCGGACGGGTCGATGGGCCGCAGCGGCGACGTGGTGAAGGCCTTCGCCTGCGGCGCCGACGCGGTCATGGTGGGCTCGCCGTTCGCCCGCGCTGTCGAGGCGCCGGGTCGCGGATTCCATTGGGGCAGTGAGGCTGTGCACGCCGCGCTGCCGCGCGGCGAGCGCGTGCACCTGGGCACGGTCGGTACCCTCGCGGAGATCTTCCACGGGCCGTCCCGGGTGGCCGACGGGACGATGAACCTCGTTGGCGCGCTGCGCAAGGCGATGGCCACCACCGGCTACAGCGACCTCAAGGAGTTCCAGCGGGTCGAGGTCGTCGTCGCCCCGACTCGTTGAGACCGCGGTCATGACTTCTACTCCGGGACGGTCCGCCTTGTCCGACGTCTGCCCTGTCCTCGTCGTGGACTACGGCGCCCAGTACGCGCAGTTGATCGCCCGTCGGGTACGTGAGGCGCGGATCTACTCCGAGATCGTCCCGCACACCATGCCGGTCGCCGAGATGCTCGCCAAGAGACCAGCGGCCATCATCCTGTCCGGCGGCCCGGCCAGCGTGTACGCACCGGGCGCTCCCCAGGTCGAGGCCGGCCTACTCACCACGGGGGTCCCGACGTTCGGGATCTGCTACGGCTTCCAGGCGATGGCACTGGCGCTCGGCGGCGAGGTCGCCAGGACCGGGCGGTCGGAGTACGGCGGCACGCCGCTGCACGTGCTGGGAACCGACAGCGCGTTGTTCACGGGATTGCCGGCAGCGCAGACGGTCTGGATGTCGCACGGTGACTCCGTGGTCGCCGCGCCCGCGGGCTTCGTCGTAGCCGCGACCAGCGACGGGGCACCGGTCGCGGCGTTCGAGGACGCGTCACGCCGACTGGCCGGCGTGCAGTTCCATCCCGAGGTGCTGCACAGCGAACACGGCCAGGCGGTGCTGGAACGCTTCCTCTACGACGTCGCCGGTATCGAACCGACCTGGACCACGGCGTCGATCGTCGACGAGCAGATCGCCGCGATTCGTGGGCAGGTCGGCGACAAGCGCGTCATCTGCGGGCTGTCCGGTGGGGTTGATTCGGCGGTCGCGGCGGCGCTCGTCCAGCGTGCTGTCGGCGATCAGCTCACCTGCGTGTTCGTCGACCATGGCCTGCTGCGCAAGGGCGAAGCCGAGCAGGTGGAACGGGACTTCGTTGCTGCGACAGGCGTTTCGCTGACGGTGGTGGACGCCGCCGAGCGGTTCCTCGTCGCACTCGACGGAGTGTCCGATCCGGAGACCAAGCGGAAGATCATCGGGCGGGAGTTCATCCGGGTGTTCGAGGGCGCGGCACGCACGGTCGTGGCCGATGCCGGCGCGCACGGCGAGTCCGTCGACTTCCTTGTGCAGGGCACGTTGTATCCGGATGTCGTGGAATCCGGTGGAGGGACCGGTGCCGCGACGATCAAGAGTCACCACAACGTCGGCGGGCTTCCGGAGGATCTGCAGTTCGGGCTCGTGGAGCCGTTGCGGACGTTGTTCAAGGACGAGGTTCGTGCCGTCGGCCTGGAACTCGGTCTCCCGCCGGACATCGTCTGGCGGCACCCGTTCCCTGGCCCCGGGCTCGCGATCCGCGTCGTAGGAGCCGTGTCGGCCGAGCGACTGGCAATCCTGCGTGAGGCCGACGCGATCGCCCGGGAAGAACTCACCGCCGCAGGCCTCGACGGCGACGTGTGGCAGTTCCCGGTGGTGCTGCTCGCGGACGTCCGCAGCGTCGGGGTGCAGGGCGACGGGCGGACGTACGGTCATCCGGTCGTGTTGCGACCGGTGAGCAGCGAGGATGCGATGACCGCGGACTGGTCACGGTTGCCGTACGACGTGATCGGCCGGATCTCCACCCGCATCACCAACGAGGTACCCGACGTGAACCGGGTCGTGCTCGACGTGACGAGCAAGCCGCCGGGCACGATCGAGTGGGAGTGACGGCTGATCATTCTGGTTGGCGATGAGCAGGATGAACGTGGCTACTTGATCTTCGTGAGATCAATTCCGTTCAACCAAAGGCGCCGACCATCTGCCCCTTCGACCAGCCAGGTCGGGTAGAGCTTCGTGCCGTGTCCGCGCTGGAACTCGGTGGACCGGTCGAGCACGACGCCCTCGCTCGCGTAGAGAGGGTTGCTGATCAGCACGCGGTCGCCTACACGGAACCTTCCGAGTCGTCGCCGACGACCAAAAATGGTCCGCTTCTGCGCCCGCTCCGTCGGGATGCTGGTCGGGGGGTATGGGTCCCCAGGCTTCCACTCAGGTTGGGGAGCGCGGTACCGCGCGGGATCGACCCATGTCGGATCCGGACACCCGCAGTGGGGACACGTGGCTGACTCGGTCGACACCGTGCCACGACATTCACGGCAATTGGTGAGCGCCATTGCGTCGCTCCTTCAACCTGGTCAGCGGCGGAGTGCAGCAGACAAGGGCGACGGTACCTGATCACCGAGGCATCGTGGGCCGCGCTGTTACGGTAACCCACCATTTGCTTACCTCTGGGAGGCCGCCTTTGAGAACCGACCTGTCTGGGCTACCGCTGCCGGGCGACGTCCTCGAGCGCGTGGCGAACGGCCCTCAGTCGGCCGTCGGTGGCCAGTCCGTTGTCGTGCCAATGGCATGGTGGCACAGGAACTTGGAGGGCCTGCCGGGCCGTGACCTCTTCGGCGCGGTCGACACGGCTCAGGTGAGCCGCAGAGATGTGTTTACGCTCGCGTCAGCCAGCGACACGAACGACGGGGCGTTGACGCTGCTGTGGTGGAGCCTAGCCTGGGGAGCCGGCAACAGGTTGCGTCTGTGCTCACAACGCATCGACAGTGTGCGGGAAGACGTTCGGGGTGCCGGAACGACCTTGCGGAGGGCTGCGGCGCTCGCTGGTGACGGTCCTGGGGCTGCTTTCCGACTGCTCGCCGGTCCAGATCGCATCAAGTACCTCGGAGCGGCGTTCTTCACGAAGTATCTGTACTTCGCCGGCTGCGGCAGGTCGGAGCATCCTTGCCTCATCCTGGACGCGAATGTCGCCCTGGCTCTGCACGACCGCGGCTGGTCCTCTCTGAAGGCCTCCGGCGGGTGGGGAGCAGACACGTACGAGCGCTATGTCGAACTCGCCCGACGATGGAGCACCGAAGCCACGTTGGCGGCCGGGCGCACCGTGGCACCAGCTGAGATCGAGCTGGCCCTGTTCAAGCTTGGTCGTGCTGACCGGTAGTGGCCTAGGGCGCCTCGCACCGTCGCCACCGGCACCACGGTCGAGCCGCCCTGAGCATCGCCGAAGCCGCTACGCGCGCTGGGCTGGGCACGTACCTCAACGGTAGGGGCGAACCGCCAGACGGCGCCACGCGCAACGCCAAGTGGCAGAACGTCGTGCGCAGATCGGGGAAATGGCGCCTGTCAGCGTGTCAGCCCGCGACCGGCCGGGCGGTACGGCGTCGTAAACCGGCGGCGCGCAGCCGAGTCATCAGCTCGCGGGAACTGACCGGTACCGCGCCCAGTGCGATAGCGTCGTCCCGGACGCTGGCGGGCACGTCGTAGTGATCGCCGCCGAAACCCTTCTCCGGTACGCCGAGTCGGGCGGCGAAGTCGTGCAACTCCGCGAGGCTGCTGTCGCTGACCAGATGTGCCCACAGCTGGCCACGCCATTCCCAGTTGGCACCGTCGACCAGGATCGTCACGGAGCCAGAGGCTAGTCCAGGCAGCATCTGATCACCCGTTCGGCTCAGTCGATCCTGGCTAGTGCGCAGACCGCGCCGCGACGCGGCGCGGCGGCAACGGATCGTGGTCGACTGCCATCCGACCCCGGCCACCTGGGCAAGTCGATGTCGGAAAGTAGCTCCCGTGCCGCGCGTACTTCGCCGGCTTACGTCGAACGACTGTTTCGTGGTTGCAAGCGGTACTACCGTGTCCGAACAAGGTGGAGATCAGGCTATGCCTTACGGGGAGGCCCCAGTGATCGATCGTCAATCCGTGTCCGAGTCGCCTTGCCCACCTCTCAGCGCGACATCCGCGTACACAAATTCTTGGTTCGGCACCGCCACATTGACGACGCCGAGCGCCACCACGACTGCCAATTCGCCTTCGGTGCAGTTGAGTTCATCGACGTCGGCGAACATCCACCTGGTACTCCGTTCCTGTATTTCCCATGACGGGCTCAGTTGCTCCCAGGGGGTACGTACGTATGCAGGAACGAGGAGTGAGATGAGCGCTCTGCGGGCGGCCCTTGATGAGTGGTCGGGCTTGTGGACAGGCCTGGGCTCGCCTCCGCCTGAGACGCTAATGCGTCCGGGCCTTTCGATCGAGGAGATTCGGGCGCGACTCTCCGAGTCCAGTCTGGCGCCGTGCGACGACGTGGTTGACTGGTTCAGCTGGCACGACGGCTCGGCCCTCAGCACGTGGCGTTTGCCGGGCAGTGCCCTGGTCGGTGTATCGCTTGCCGAGGCTCTCCGTAGGCGAGAGAGGCAATGGGCGGTGTCGAGTGACCTGGCGTCGGACGGCATGTTCGACGACAGCGGCGGTGTCGAGTCGCTCTATCGACGACAGTGGTTGCCACTGGCGCGGCCGGTCGGTAGTGGTGGTGATCTTGTGGTGGTCTTGGACCGGCAAGTGGCCCATCCAGCCGTCAAGCGCCTCGACTGGGCGGACGGCTATGGACCGGTTCACGACATCGCGGGCTCTCTTGCCGATGTCGTCGGGCATTGGATCCGCGTCCTTCGCACAGGCCTCGTGCGCTTCTCTGCCGAGACGAATCGGTGGGAGCGGGACACGGGCGGACTTCCGGCGGACCTACACAACTCAGATTTGATCAACTAGTGGCGCAGAGCGAACTCGGAGCCGAAGGTGCTGCGTCCGTCGCTCACGCCGATGTCCCTGTGATGAATCCCCGATATATGCAGGTGCTCGAGAGTGGCCCTGGCGCCGACTTGAGGATCGTCCCAAAGATCTACAAGGTTGCCAACCAGTCGCACGGAGGCCACTTCGGTAGCTTCGTGCAAGCCTGCGGATTGGTCAGCGGAGAGGCGAACCCTCCGGGCACTCCATTCTTAGTAGTCCCCATGGTCGGATCGGCAGCCCCGAGAGGCACCTATGTGTGTAACAACTAGGACTTAACCGTGAGCGACCTCACTGTGGCGCTGGCAAAATGGTCCAGTCTGTGGAGCGGTCTGGGTGCGCCTTCGGGCGACGTCTTGATGCGGCCGGGACTCTCGGCGGAGGACATTAGGGCGCAGTTGACCGATTCTGGTTTAGTGCCGTGCGACGATGTTGTGGAGTGGTATTGCTGGGCCGATGGCTCAGCTTCTCCCCAATGGGCGCTACCGGGCAGCGGCCTGGTTGGACTCTCGCTGGCGGATGCCTTGAGATGGCGGAAGGACCTTTGGGCTGTTGCAAGTGACTTGGCGGCCGATGGACTCTTCGAGACTGTTGGCGGCGTTGAATCCCGCTACCGACGTGAGTGGCTCCCGCTCGCACAACCTCTCGGCAGTGGCGGCGAACTCGTCGTGGAACTGGGGCGGCAGGTCGCTCATCCTTCGATCAAGCGACTCGACTGGGTGGACGGCCTCCGACCGGTTCACGACATCGAAGGGACTCTTGTCGACATCGTCGGGCACTGGACTCGAGTCCTGCAAACAGGACTCATTCGCTTCTTCCCTGAGACTAGTCGGTGGCAGGGCGATATCTTCGCCCTGCCACCGGGTCTGCTCGACCACGATCTCGTCAACTAGCAGTTCCGGGGAAGTTGGCAGTTTGCGTAGGGGTTAGGAGCTCAGGCTGATGCAGGAAGAGTCGCCGCTTCGTGCTGAACAAATGGGCGTGCCTTCGACCGGGTGGTACTGCCCATCAGGACAGTGCAGCAGGTCCCTGATTGCCGCGCGAGGAGGCACTGGCGCGGTGAGGCCAACTGCCTCGACTGGGTAGTCGACCTCGGAGCCCTGCCGGCTGACCTTCGACAGCGCCGACTCGTCGGCTGATCGGGGCCCGGCAGTACGTCAGATCACAAAGGCGCCCCAAGCGGACTTGATGCCCCGTGCGCTGGAGCTCGCGCATCAGCTGGCGACGTACTCGGAACTGTCGTTGCGTCTCCAGCGTCGTGCCATGACCGACCGTTGGAAGAGGCTGTTCGAGGACCACGCCGGTGTCGGCTACGGAATGGCGTGGGAAGGGCTGGCCCACCTCGACCGCGATTTCAACAAATGGATCGGGACCCACGAGGGAAGCGAGGAGTACGCCCAGTTGCAGCTTCCCCTCGCCAAGAAGCCGGGCAGTCTCTACGGCTACGACACGAACTGAGCAATCTCCGCCGGTGATCGGGCCGCGATTCGCGGCCCGATCACGACGGCATCGCGTCCGGCGACGGAATCGAGTCACGCCGTCGGCGGGCGCCCACCACCGACCCGACCAGTCCGCCGACCCCGAGGGCTACCAAGGCAGCCGGCAGCACGAAGCGCGGATCCAGATGAGTTTCGGTGGCCGCGGCCAGGGCGTACCCGCCGCCGAGAACGACGAACAGCAGACCGGCCATGAGCGAGAACACGTCGAGGTCATGACGCTTCACGGCGTACCTCCAGGTTTCCGGCGCCCAAGGTCGCGTCGAGGTCGATGGTCAGTGGCGTCACGGAGGTGCTGGCCGGCGGCGTCGCGGGCGGGGTCACCACCGGATCGACGGTCGTCGTGACCTCCAGCCCCGAACCGTTCCGCTCGGATTCCCCGGGCACCGTCAGGACGCCGGCGCCGACCTCGGCGTCGATCTCCACCCGCGCGTCGTTCGGCACGATGACGAGCAGCCGGCCGATGCCCTGGCGGGCCGTGACCCGCAGCTGCCCGGTGGCGTCCGCCGGTAACGCGGCGAGGTCGAGGGTGGCGTTGCCGATGCCGAGGGAGTATTCCTGCTCGACCTGCGCAACCGTGGTCGGTCGCCAGGTCCGCTGGCCGATCCCGTCACCGAAACGCACGCCGGTCGGCAGGGCGACGGCGCAGGCCGTGAGCAGCGCCAGCGGCGCCGCGAGCCAGACCAGCCAACGCGCCCGGCCCACCACGGCCCCGACCAGCAGCCCGAGGCCCAGCACGCCGAGGGAGGCGGCCAGCACCACACCGGCGGGGACCGCCAACGCGCCGCTGCGGTCGAGCAGGACGAGGATCCCGGCGACGACGACGGCCAGGCTGAGCGTCGCCAGGCCGAGGTACGACGGTTCCCGCCGTACCGGACGCGGCGAGCCGGCTGGCGTCGGCCCCGCAGTGGGCGGCAGGACCGGCGGCGGCCCCGCAGTGGGCGGCAGGACGAGCGGCGGTACGGCTTCGGAGACCGTCGGCGCTCCGCCGGTCTGCACCGGGTCGGTATCCGTGACCGGCGGGGCGTCGGGCAGGGTCGGCCGGTAGGTGCCGGTCCAGCCGTAGGCGTAACCCTGCGGGGTGGTCGGTCCGGGGTCGACGCTGGGCGCCGCGGCGGCCGGACCACTACGGCGCGACAGCAGGTAGACGACCAGGCCGATCACGGCCAGGCCGATCAACGGACCGCCCAGATGCGGTCCGCCCCAACCGAATCCCCACGGGCCGAACGTCCCGCCGAAGGCCAGCAGCACCAGGACGGCGGCGCCGATGGCCAGCCACGTGATCGTCGTGGCGTTCGCTCGCCCGGACAGCAGTCGCTGGCCTTCGCTCTGCTGCGCCCCGTCCTCCGGAATGACCAGCAGGCCGATGACGTACAGCACGACCCCGGCACCGCCGAGGACGGTCAGCACGGCAACCAATACCCGGATGATGACCGGATCCACCCCCAGCGTCCGGGCCACCCCGGCGCACACGCCTCCCAGCACGCGGTCGGAGGTGCTGCGCCGCAACGGTGGCCGCGGCGGCGGCACGGGAGGCGGCAACGGCGGGTTCGGGTCCGGTCCGCCCGGCGGCGGGGCGGCGTAGGCATCGCTCATGCCGACGAGGGTGGCGCTTGCGGCCACCGAGGCACATCAGGGCAGCACCCTGATTCGTCCCCGATGTGGCCGCCGCCCTGGCACGGCAGGATCGTCGGCGTGACCGACGTCGCCGCCACGCCGCGGGTCTACCGCGCCCCCGACGGCCGGCTGATCGCCGGCGTGGCCCGCGGGCTCGCCGAGCATCTGCGGTGGCCGGTCGCCTCGGTCCGGGCCGGCTTCGTGGCCCTCACCTTCGTCGGTGGCCTCGGCGTCGTGCTGTACGCCGCGTACTGGGCCGTGATCCCGTTGGGCCACCGGGAGGGGCCGGGCGGCGCCGAGCCGGCCGGGCGTCCTGCGCGGTCGGCCGACGACGCCGAGCTCACCCGGCTACTCGCGCTGGGAGCGGTCGCGATCGGGGTGCTGCTGTTCCTTGCCGCCATCGGAGTTCCCGTGGTCGACGGGCTCGCGGTACCGCTGGTCGTCGCCGGAGTCGGCGTCGCGCTGGTCTGGCGGCAGTCCGACGAAGCGCAGCGCGCGCGCTGGCGCCGGCTGACCGCCGGCGCGGCCCGGCAGACCGCCGCGGCCGGGCGGCCGGTCATCGGGTGGCGCAGCGTGGTCGGCATCCTGCTCGTGGTGCTGGGCATCGCCGGGGTCCTCGTCGGCCGTGCCGGGCTGGGCGAGGCCGGGCGGGCGCTGCTGGCCGCGATCCTGCTCGTCGCGGGGATCGCGATCGTCGCGTTCCCGTGGCTGCATGCGCGGTGGCAGGAACTCGGCGAGGAACGACGGGCCCGTATCCGCAGCGAGGAGCGGGCCGAGGTGGCCGCCCAGGTCCACGACTCGGTGCTGCAGACCCTGACGTTGATCCAGCGGAACGCCGCAGATCCGCAGGAGGTCATCCGGTTGGCGCGCAGCGAAGAACGGGCGTTGCGGACGTGGTTGTACACCCCCGGCGGCGACCCCGCGACGACGTTCGGGGCGGCGTTGCAGCAGTCCGCCGGGGCGGTGGAGGCGTCGTACGGCGTCCCGCTGGACGTCGTGGTGGTCGGGGAGGCCCGGCTGGACGCCGACCTGGTCGTCCTCGTCCAGGCGGTGGGGGAGGCGATGGTCAACGCGGCCAAGCACGCCGGACGGGATGGCCCCATTTCGGTGTACGCCGAGGTAGGCGAACGGGCCGTCGACGTCTACGTCCGCGACCGCGGCCCGGGGTTCGACCTCGCCGCGGTCCCGGCTGACCGGCTCGGGGTCCGGGAATCCGTGGTGGGGCGGATGGAGCGCATCGGTGGCCGCGCCGCCATCCGTTCGGCCCTCGGCGAGGGGACCGAGGTCGCGCTGCAGCTGCCCCGGCTCGCCCCGGCTCCCGGCGGGGCGGGCCGGCCATGACGACGCCGCCACTGCGCGTGGTGCTGGTCGACGACCACGCCCTGGTCCGCGCGGGTGTCCGGGCGCAACTCGGTGCGGCAGTGGACATCGTGGGGGAGGCCGGCGACGTCGGCACCGCGATCCAGGTGGTGCGCGCCACCCGGCCCGACGTGGTCCTGCTCGACATCCACCTGCCGGGCGGGGACGGCCGTGCCGTGCTCGATGCCTGCGCCGCCGAACTGCCCACCACCCGCTTCCTCGCGCTGAGCGTCAGCGACGCCCCCGAGGACGTCATCGGCGCTGTCCGCGGTGGGGCCCGCGGCTACGTCACGAAATCGGTCGCCGGCCCGGAACTGCTCGACGCGGTACGGCGGATTGCCGACGGTGACGCGGTGTTCTCACCTCGGCTGGCCGGTTTCGTGCTGGACGCCTTTACCGGCGCCGCCGCCGACAGTGACGCCGAACTCGACCGGTTGACCCCGCGCGAGCGCGATGTCATGCGGCTCATCGCTCGCGGCTACACCTACCGGGAGGTCGCGCGCGAACTGGTCGTGTCGGTCAAGACCGTGGAGACCCACATGTCCGCCGTGCTGCGCAAACTGCAACTGTCCGACCGCCGCGAACTGGCCCGGTGGGCATCCGCGCGGCGGCTGTTGTAGCCCGCAGCGAGTATCTCGGCCCGGCGAGTTTCGGCGTGGTCAGCCGCGGGTGCAGTCAGTTCCCGCCGGTGAACGTGCTGGCTCGTCAGTTTCGCGGTGCGGTCAGCTGCAGGAGTTTCGCCGCGGCCGACAGTGCCGCCAGGTGGCCGTCTACCGGTCCGAGACCGGCGGACATCGTGTCGACCGACAGGTGGGTGGCGCCGGCGTCTGCCCACCGCTGCGCCTCCGCGGCGAACCAGTCCTCGTCGCCGGTCCACTTGATGCGGCCCTCCAGGCCGATGGCGGCCGGGTCACGTCCGGCAGCTTCCGCTGCTGCGACCACGACGTCCCACCCGGCCGCCAGTTCCGGGCCGGGCGTCAGATTCGGGATCCACCCGTCGCCAATCCGGCCGATGCGCCGGCACGCCGCCGCGGACTTGCCGCCGAACCAGATCGGGATCGGTCGTTGGACCGGCAGCGGGGCCAGTCCCGCACCCACCACGCGCTCGTCGGTATCCGTCGCGGTGATGCTGCGCTCGGTCCACAGCCGGCGCATGAGTTCGATCTGCTGGTCGAGCCGCCGGCCTCGCGTCGTGAAGTCCTTCGCCAGCGCGTCGTACTCCACGACGTTCCAGCCGAGTCCGACGCCCAGCCGCAACCGGCCGCCGCACAACAGGTCCACCTCGGCGGCCTGCTTGGCGACCAGCACCGTCTGCCGTTGCGGCAGGATCACCACGCCGGTGACCAGGTCCAGCGAGGTGACGCCGGCCAGGAACCCGAACAGCACCAACGGTTCGTGGAACGTCGCATTCACGTCGTAGAAGCCGCTCCAGCCCGGATGCGCTGCCGGATCGGCACCGAGGACGTGGTCGTAGGCCAGCACGTGCCGGAAGCCGAGTGACTCGACGCCCTCGGCGTACGCCCGGATGGCACCGGCGTCGGCCTCGATCTCGGTCTGCGGGAAGACCACCCCGACCTGCATTGACGTCATCTGCGCCACCTCCGGCGCAGGATCGTGCCAGACACCCGAAACCCGGCTTAATGACACCGGTGTTATTCGTGCGAATGGGTTCTGCCTGCTACATCCGGCCCTGATTCGTGCCGATGAAGTGGCATGCCATGGCTGTCACCGGGGCGAACGCGCCGGCCTCGAACTCTTGTCGGCGTCACCGGTGCGGCGGTCCTGGCTGTCGCGGTCGTCGTGGCCGGCCAGGGGGCGGCCTCGGCGGCCATGGTCCCGGCCACCCCGGCCACACCGGCCGGGGTGGTGCTGCCGGTCACGGTCGACAACTCCGCTGCGTACCAGGGCCAGACGATCTGCACGTCGGTCGTGCCGACCGGGACGCAACGGCTCAAAGACCTTCTCCTGCAGACGTACGGGACCATTCCCGGGTTCGGCAGCAGCAGTGTGCAGATCCTGCGCAACTGTTCGTCCGGCGGCCAGAGCGAGCACAAGGAAGGCCGCGCGCTGGACTGGATGGTCGACGTGACCAAGCCGGACCAGAAGGCCGTCGCCGAGAGCTTCCTGTCGTGGCTGCTCGGGCCGGACGCCAGCGGCGTACCGGCCGGCAACGCCCGGCGACTGGGCGTCATGTACATCGGGTGGGACAACCTGATGTGGCGCTCGTACGACCCGACCCGGGGCGCCGCGACCGTCGCCGGCACCACCGGCTGGGACCCGCTGGTCAAGGGCGGCAAGGCGTGTACGTCGGCCGCCCGTGCCACCGCGGCGTGGGCGACGGACTGCCACCGCAACCACGTGCACCTGTCGCTGTCCTGGGACGGTGCGAGCGGCCTGACGTCGTTCTGGTCCGGCCAGGCCGTCACCGCGCCGAGTTGCCCAGCCGGCCCGGCGGCCAGCCGGGCGGCGGCCGGGTCGCTGCTGGACACGACGACCGGCGAGGGCACGCTGGCCGCAACACCGTGCCGGGTCGCCCAGCAGGCCCCGCTCAAGGTGCTCGTGGCGCAGCCCGGTCCCGCGCCCGCCGGTCAGGTCTGGGGGCTCACCGTCCGGGTCGACGGCTTCACCCCGAACGCGCCGGCGACCCTCACCCTCTCCTCGGCGCTGTCCGGCTCGGCCGTCGTCGGCCGACCCGGTACGACGGTCACCGTGCCGCTCGGCCCCGACGGGATGCTCACCGCGGCGGTCGACGCCGGCGACGCCTGGCTGCGGTTGACCGGTATGGGGCTGACCCCGGTCGCCCCACCCGCCGGCGGAGCCGGCCTGTCCGCTCTCAGCACTCGAGCAATCACCGCGACCGGGCCGGAGGCGGTCCGCACCGGCGGCAAGATCAAGCTGGCCGGCTCGGCCATCGGCGGCAAGAAGGTCACCGTCCGGCGGTACCTGAAGGCAGGTGGCGCGTGGCGGCCGGCGGGGGCGGCGATCAAGCCGACCGGCGGCAGCTGGGCGATGACCACGACCGCGCCGTCGCCGCGGACGATGGTGTACCGGGTCGCGCTGCTGCACCGCAACGGCAAGGTGCTGGCCTGGTCGAACGAGGTCACCGTCCGCGTCGTGCGCAAGGGCGCCCCCTTGCTCACCCTCGTCGCTCCGGCCACGGTCTCGACCGGCGCAGCCATCTCGTTGTCCGGCAAGGCCAAAGCGCTGCCGAGCGGGGCGACGGTGAGCCGGCAACGGTTGATCGGCCGCAGCTGGACGCCGCTCGGGACCACCGTGCCGGCAGGCGGCCGCTGGTCGATGCAGGTCATCGCCCCCAGTCCGCAGACGATCACCTACCGCGCGGTGGCGACGGTGGGCGGCGCCGTGGTCGCGGCCTCCAGCAAGCGGGTCGTCACCGTCAGCTGAGGTGCCGCCGCGCTCCTAGACTGCCCCGGTGCTCGACCCCGAGGCGCTCGTCGCCGACCTCAATCCGCAGCAGCGGGAGGCCGTCGAGCACCGCGGGTCACCGCTGCTGATCGTCGCCGGGGCCGGCTCCGGCAAGACCCGCGTGCTGACGCGGCGGGTCGCGCACCTGCTGGCCACCGGCGATGCCAAACCGGCGGAGATCATCGCGATCACGTTCACCAACAAGGCCGCCGGCGAGATGCGCGAGCGGGTCGTCGACCTCGTCGGCGGTCGTGCCCGCGCGATGCTGGTGTCGACCTTCCACTCCGCCTGTGTCCGGATCCTGCGTCGTGAGTCCGCCCGGCTGGGCGTGTCCTCCTCGTTCTCCATCTACGACCAGGCCGACTCGCAGCGGCTGATGACCCTCGTGGTGCGCGACGCCGACCTCGACCCGCGACGGTTCACGCCCCGGTCGATGCTCAATCAGGTGTCGGCGGCGAAGAACGAGCTGGTCGATCACGAGACCTTCGCGCGCCGGACCACCAACGACTCCGAACGGGTCGTCGCGGAGGTCTACGCGGAGTACCAGCGCCGGCTGCAGCGGGCCAACGCATTCGACTTCGACGACCTGATCGGCGCAACTGTCGCTGTGCTGCAACTGTTCCCTGACGTAGCCGAGCACTACCACCGGCGATTCCGCCACGTCCTGGTCGACGAGTACCAGGACACCAACCACGCGCAGTACGTCCTGGTCCGCGAACTGGTCGGGACCGGGAAGGACGGCGTGCCGGCGGCGCAACTCGCCGTCGTCGGTGATGCCGACCAATCGATCTACGCCTTCCGCGGCGCGACGATCCGCAACATCGTCGAGTTCGAACAGGACTACCCGGACGCGACGACGATCCTGCTGGAACAGAACTACCGCTCGACCCAGACGATCCTGTCCGCGGCCAACGCGGTCATCTCTCGCAACGAGAACCGGCGGGCCAAGCGGCTGTGGACCGCGTCGGGTGCCGGCGAACCGGTCGCGGTGTACGTCGGCGACGACGAGCACGACGAGGCCGCCTTCGTCGCGGGGGAGATCGACCGGCTCACCGACGCCAGCCAGGCCGTGCCCGCCGAGGTCGCCGTGTTCTACCGGACGAATGCGGCGTCCCGCGCGTTCGAGGAGGTCTTCATCCGGGTCGGTCTGCCGTACCGGGTGGTCGGCGGGCAACGCTTCTACGATCGACGTGAGGTCCGGGATGCGTTGGCGTACTTGCGGATCCTGGCCAACCCCGCCGACGACGTGTCGATGCGACGCATCCTCAACGTGCCACGTCGCGGTATCGGCGACCGGTCCGAGGCGTTCCTGGAGGCATTCGCCGAGCGAGAGCGGATCGCGTTCGGCGCGGCGGTCGACCGGGCCGCCGAGGTCGGTGGGCTGGCGACCCGGTCCCTGACGCAGATCCAGACGTTCGCCCGGCTGATCGCCGGGCTGCGGGAGTTGGTGGCCGCCGGGACGCCGCCGTCCGGGGTGCTGCGCGCGGTCCTGGAACAGACCGGCTATCTCGCCGAACTGCAGGCGTCGAGCGACCCGCAGGACCAGACCCGGGTGGAGAACCTCGCCGAGTTGGAGTCCGTGGCCGCCGAGTTCGAGGCCACCGCTCCCGACGCCACGTTGGCGGACTTCCTGGAACGCGTCGCGCTGGTCGCCGACGCCGACGAGATCCCCGATGCCGACGGCGGCCTGGTCACCTTGATGACGCTGCACACGGCGAAAGGCCTGGAGTTCCCGGTCGTCTTCCTCACCGGCATGGAGGACGGCGTCTTCCCGCACCTGCGGTCGCTGGGCGACGCACGTGAGCTGGAGGAGGAACGCCGGCTGGCCTACGTCGGTATCACTCGTGCCCGGGAGCGGCTGTATCTGTCGCGGGCCGTCGTACGGGCGTCCTGGGGCGCGCCGCAGTACAACCCGCCCTCGCGCTTCCTCGACGAGATTCCCGCGGAACTGCTCGACTGGCGCCGGAGCGACCCGGTCGCGTCGACGCCCGGCGGCAGCATCCGGCCACCGTCGCAGGGGGGATTCGGGGCCGCGCCGGCGCTGGCGGCCGCCGCGGCGCGACCCGGTGCGTCGTCGCCGGGCAACCGCGCCGTGGTGTCACTGGAGCCGGGCGAACGCGTTGTGCACCAGAAGTTCGGCCTCGGCACCGTCGTGTCGACCTTCGGTACCGGCGAGCGGGCCGAGGCCAGTATCGACTTCGGCAGCGAGGGCGTGAAGCGGCTCCTGCTGCGCTACGCGCCGGTCGAGAAACTCTGACGGCCGGCGGCGTCGGCTGCCGCCCACCGGCTTCGCGCCGTACGGCTCGAGGGATTTCGTCGTACGGCCCGACGGACTTTCGGCGTACGGCTTGAGCGGACTATCCGCCGTACACCTCGCGGGCCCAGCCCGGCGCGGGTGCGGGAGTTCCCGGGTGGCCTCCCCACAGGTATTCGGCCGGATCCGTCGGTATCCCGCCGACCCGGACCTCCAGGTGCAGGTGGGCGCCTTCGGCATTGCCGGTCGCCCCGACCCGGCCGAGTTCCTGGCCGGCCTGCACGAGTGCGCCGGCCCGGATCCGCCGCGCGGTCGAGGACAGATGCGCGTAGTAGAGCTGCGCGCCGTCGGCCGCGCGGACGATGACGAGGTTCCCGTACGCCGGGTGGACCGTCACCGTCACGACGCGGCCGTCGCCCACCGACAGGACCGGATCGCCCCAGTGGCCGTTGAAGTCCAGGCCGGTATGCCGGTGGGCCCACATCGGCCCCGTCTCGCCGTAACGCGCGCTCAGCGGCGCACCGGGCACCGGCCACACGAACTGCGTCCCCCCGCCGAGCGCAGCGGCGAGCAGCGCTCGGCGATGTGCCTCGGCCGCCGCGGCGACGGCCGCGGGATCGACGGTCGCCGCGGCCTGTGCCGGAGCCGGGATCGGCTCGGCGGCGGCCGGGTCGGCCGGGCGGGCGCCGATCACGATGAGGAGGGCGACCAGGGCCCCGGTGATCACCAGGGCCTGCTTGCCGCGGCGCCGCCGGCGCGCGGGGGCCAGCAGGGAACGGCGGCGCGGCCAGGGCGGCAGCGGAGCCAGACCTGCCTGGCCCACGCGCTCACCTCTCCCTGTGCTCCGTCGGTTGCCCCCGCCTGCCAGCCGCCGGCCCGTCGGCTGTTGTCCGTCGGGCAGGTGTCCCGCCGACGGCCGGCGGAGTGTGCGGCGGGCCGTTCCTACCCGAGGTCACCGTTGCCGCGCCAGGCCTGCGGCCGGGCTGTGACGCGGTCGACTGCAGTCGAGACGCGGGGTTGCGACGCGGTCGACTGTCGTGGAGGCCCCGGGCTGTGACGCGGTCGGCTATCGCCGGGGTGCCTTCGCGGCGGTCGATGAGGTGACCCCGGCGCCACGTCGTCGGGGTTCGTCGCTAGGGTGCAGCCCGACCGAGACCCGATCGTGAGGGCGGCAGATTCGTGGATCTGTACGAGTACCAAGCCAAGGACCTGTTCGCCAAGCACGGTGTCCCGGTGACACCGGGACAGGTCGTCACCACGGCGGACGCCGCGGCTGACGCCGCAGCGGGCATCGGCGCCGCCGTCGTCGTCAAGGCGCAGGTCAAGGTCGGCGGTCGGGGCAAGGCCGGCGGCGTCAAGCTCGCCGCCAACCCGGACGAGGCGCGCGAGAAGGCCGCCGGCATCCTCGGGCTGGACATCAAGGGCCACGTCGTCAAGACGCTGCTGGTGACCCTGGCGTCGGACATCGAGACCGAGTACTACGTCTCCTTCCTGCTCGACCGGGCCAACCGCACCTACCTGGCGATGGCCAGCGTCGAAGGCGGCATGGAGATCGAGCAGCTCGCCGTCGAGCGTCCGGAGGCGCTCGCCCGGATCGCCGTGGACGCGATCACCGGAGTCGACGAGGCGAAGGCAGCCCAGATCGCCGACGCCGCCGGCTTCACCGGCGACGTCCGGACGCAGGTCATCGCGGTCCTGCAGAAGCTGTGGACCGTGTTCGTGTCCGAGGACGCGACCTTGGTCGAGGTCAACCCGCTGGTGAAGACGCCCGACGGGGTGGTGCTGGCGCTCGACGGCAAGGTGAGCCTCGACGAGAACGCCGACTTCCGGCATCCCGACCACGAGGTACTCATCGACCGGGGCGCCGACGACCCGCTGGAGCAGCGGGCCAAGGAGAAGGGCCTCAACTACGTCAA
Organism: Actinomycetota bacterium; assembly: GCA_004297305.1. Classification (NCBI taxonomy): domain Bacteria; kingdom Bacillati; phylum Actinomycetota; species Actinomycetota bacterium. Next base: position 45,075 of record SCTR01000001.1, on the reverse strand, counting down.
GCTCAGCGGCGAGGTCGGGATCATCGGCAACGGTGCCGGCCTGGTCATGAGCACCCTCGACGTCGTCGCGTACGCCGGCGAGGAGTTCGGCGGCATGAAGCCGGCGAACTTCCTCGACATCGGCGGCGGCGCCTCGGCGCAGGTCATGGCCGACGGTCTGGAGATCATCCTGTCCGACCCGCAGGTGCGCGCTGTCTTCGTCAACGTCTTCGGTGGCATCACCGCCTGCGACGCGGTCGCCAACGGCATCGTGCAGGCGGTGGCCCTGCTGGAGTCGCGCGGTGAGGCGATCACGAAGCCGCTGGTCTGCCGGCTGGACGGCAACAACGCGGCCGAGGGCCGCCGCATTCTCGACGAGGCCGAACACGACCTGATCGAGATGGTCGACACGATGGATGGCGCCGCCCGCCGGGTGGCCGAGCTGGCGTCCCAGGGAGCCTGACGATGGCGATCTTCCTTACTGCCGACTCCAAGGTGCTCGTGCAGGGCATCACGGGGTCCGAGGGCACGAAGCACACCAACCGGATGCTCGCGTCGGGCACCAACATCGTCGCCGGCGTCACGCCCGGCAAGGGCGGGCAGTCGGTCGACGCGCAGGGGCGCTCGATCCCGGTGTTCGGGTCGGTCGGCGAGGCGGTCAAGGCGACCGGCGCGGACGTGTCCGTCGTGTTCGTCCCCCCGCGGTTCACGAAGGGCGCGGTCGTCGAGGCGGTCGACGCCGGCGTCCCGCTCGTCGTCGTGATCACCGAAGGTGTGCCGGTCCACGACACGGCCTGGTTCTTCCAGTACGCGACCAACGCGGGGACGACCCGGATCATCGGACCGAACTGCCCCGGCCTGATCAGCCCCGGGCTGTCCAACGCCGGCATCATCCCCGGTGACATCACGAAGGCCGGGCGCATCGGCCTGGTGTCGAAGTCCGGCACGTTGACCTACCAGATGATGTACGAGCTGCGCGACATCGGCTTCTCCACCGCCGTCGGCATCGGCGGCGACCCGGTCATCGGCACCACCCACATCGACTGCCTGGCCGCGTTCGAGGCCGACCCCGACACCGACGCCATCGTCATGATCGGCGAGATCGGCGGCGACGCCGAGGAGCGGGCCGCGGCGTACATCGCCGAGCACGTCACCAAGCCGGTGGTCGGCTACGTCGCCGGCTTCACCGCGCCGGAGGGCAAGACGATGGGCCACGCCGGCGCGATCGTGTCCGGTTCGGCCGGCACGGCCCAGGCGAAGAAGGACGCCCTCGAGGCGGTCGGGGTCAAGGTGGGCAAGACGCCGAGCGAGACCGCGCGGCTCATGCGGGAGCTGATGACCTCCTCGTGAGGCGCCAGGCGCGTACGGCGATGCCGGGCGCGCGTGGCGATGCCGGGCCACGGCCGTCCCGGCTGACACCCTGGGCAGGTGAGCCAGCCCGCCCGCCTACCGGCACCCGACGACGCTGATACGCCGGATTCGGCTGCGCCACAGTACGTCCGCCGTACCGATCGAACCTCCAGCGAGCCGCGTCGCGATGGGACGGCCGAACGGGCCACCGTCGTCGTCCCCATCCCCGCGCCGGCGACGGCCCCACCGCGGCGCATGGCACCGGGTCGGACCGCACCGGGTCGGACCGCGCCGTCCTCTGCTGCCGTGTCCGGACGGACGGCTCGGCCGGGTGGGGTTGCACTGCCGGGCCCGGCAGCTGTGTCGCGGCGGGTGGCCCGTGGCATCGGTGCCGCGGCGCTGGTCGGCACCGCGTGGGCGGCCGCCGCGGGCTTGGCCGCCATCGGAGCGTTGGTCCTTGTCGCCTGGGTTGCCTCGCCCCACCTGACCGTCAGCTGGGACCAGGCGCTGGGCGCCGCGGGCGCTGCGTGGTTGACGGCGCACCGTGCCCCCGTGGTGCTTCCGGAGGGCACCTGGTCGTTGCTACCGCTCGGGCTCGCCGTCGTCCCGCTGTTGCTGCTGCACCGCGCCGGGCGCTGGGCCGCCCGCCGGTGCGCGGTCAGTGCGGGCGGGGACGTCACGCTGCTGGTGGCGGCCGGGGCGGTGATGTACGCCCTGCTCGCGGCGATCGTCGCCGGCGTCGCAGGCCTGGTCGGGCCGGCCCCGGACGTGCCGAGCGCCTTCGTCGCCGGACTGCTCGTCGCCGTCGTCGGCTGGGGCAGCGGTGTCCTGCGCGGCACCGGCGGCCGGCGGTGGATCGCGGCGCTGCCGGCCACGCTGCGCCACGTCCTAGCGGGGGCCGCCGCCACCGTCGGAGTGCTGCTGGCGGCCGGTGCCTTGCTGGCCGCGGTGGTGATCGCGACGCACGGCGGCGCCGTGGGTGACGCAGCCCGGGTGCTGGCGCCGGGGGCAGTCGGCGGGGTGCTGGTCGCCGTGCTGCAGCTGGCGTATCTGCCGGTCATCGCGGTGTGGGCCATGGCCTTTCTGCTGGGACCCGGATTCACCGTCGGAATCGGTACGGCGGTGTCCGTGGCGGGGTCGCAGACCGGTCCGGTACCGGGACTTCCCGTGCTGGCAGCAGTTCCCGACCAGATCCCGGGGTGGGCGCCCGTTCTGCTGCTGGTCCCGCTGGCAGCCGGGATGATCGGCGGGTTCGTCGTGGTTCGCCGTACCGGCGCCCGGCAGCCGGATGCCCCGCTGGTGGTGACCGATCTGCTCGCGGTGGGCGCTCTCAGCGGCGTGATGGTCGCCGGCCTGACCGCGCTGGGCGCCGGTTCGGTCGGCGCCGGGCGCATGGTCGAGCTGGGACCGTCGTGGTGGGCCTGCGGCCTGGCGGCGGCCGGGCTCACCGGCGCAGGGGCGCTGGCCGCCGGTGTCGTCGCGACGTGGCGTTCGCGACGCTCGGACGGAGGAGAGGCCAGCGAGTCCCGAGGGTCCTGGCTGGGCTGGTTCTGGGAGCGGGGCTGAACGCAGCGGAGCGGCGGGCTGCCATCGGGGCCCACTGTTCGCCATGATCGGACCCCACCGGGCCCGCCACTGGGCCGGTCCCGGCTCTTGAGGAGGCATCACCGTGTCCGAGACCCCGCCGCCCCCCGGCCAGCCCGAGGACCCCGCGGTCCCACCGGCCGGTGGTTACCCGCCCCCGCCGCAGCCAGCCGGCGGCTACCCGCCGCCCGGTCAGCCCGCAGGTGGCTATCCGCCGCCCCCCGGCTATGCCGCGCCGCCGCCGGGTGGTTACCCGACCGGCCCGCAGACCGGCGTGGACGTGGGTGCCGCTTTCAGCTGGGCGATCAACAAGTTCGGCCAGAACGCCGTGGTCTTCCTCGTGCTGGCGGGAATCGTCGTCGTCGCGCGGATTCTGCAGTACGTCTTCAACAACATCATCACCCGCGCCGTCTACGGCTGCGACGTCGGCGATATCCGGGTCGAGAACGGCCGGCTGGTCGACATCTGCGCGACCAGCATCGGAAAGTCGTTGACCGTCAGCATCATCGTCGGGCTGGTCTTCGCGATCGTGGTCGCCCTCGTCTCGATCGGCGTCTATCGCGCCGCGCTGAAGGCGACCCTTGGGGAGACCCCGTCGTTCTCGCACTTCACCAGTACCGAGCACCTCGGCGCCTACATCGTCGTGGCGATCGTCTACGGCCTGCTCTCGGTCCTCGGCCTGATTCTGCTGATCATTCCCGGGATCATCGTCATCTTCCTCTTCCAGTTCTCGACGTTCTACGCCCTGGACAAGGGTTACGGCGTGTCAGCGGCGTTGAGCAGCAGCTTCAATGCGGTCACGAAGAACTTCGTCCCGGTGCTGTTGGCAGCGTTGATCAACATCGTCGCGGGCATTCTCGGTGGGGTCCTTTTCGGCCTGCTGACGCTCGTGGTGCTGCCCTTCGCCGCACTGTTCACCGCCCACATCTACCGCCAGGCGAATCGCGAGCAGATTGCCCCTTGAGGTGCGGTCCGGCCGTCCCACCTGCGGGGCGGCCGGGTTGCTGTCTTGGCTGACGGCGGCCGCGTCGGCCAGGCCGGTAGGCTCCCGCCCCGTGCAAGCGAGCGTGAGCCCGGACAGGCCGGCCGAACGGGCTCGCGTCGTCGTGCTGGTGTCCGGCTCGGGCACCTTGCTCCAAGCCCTGCTCGACGCGACCACCGACGCCGGCTATCCGGCGTCGGTGGTCGCGGTCGGTGCCGACCGGGACGGCATCGCCGGGCTGCAACGGGCTCGCGCGGCCGGTCTTCCGACGTTCGTGGTCGCCCCCGGCCAGCACCCGGACCGGGCGGCCTGGGATGCGGCGCTGCGCGAGGAACTGCTGGCGCACCGCCCTGACCTGGTGGTGTCCGCGGGATTCATGCGGATCCTCGGTCCGGCGGTGCTCGCGGCGTACGACCGCCGGGTGGTGAACACGCACCCGGCACTCCTGCCGGCGTTTCCCGGTGCTCACGGCGTCCGGGACGCGCTGGACTACGGGGTCAAGGTCACCGGCGCCACCGTCCATCTGGTCGACGCCGGCGTCGACACCGGACCGGTGCTGGCCCAGGCGGCCGTTCCGGTAGAACCAGACGACGACGAAGCGTCCTTGCACGAGCGCATCAAGACCGTCGAACGACGCCTGCTCGTCGACGTCGTGGCCCGGCTCGTGGTCCACGGCGCCGCCACTACCGGACGAAGGGCGACCCTGCCATGACGACGCTTCCCGTTCGCCGCGCGCTGATCTCGGTGTACGACAAGACCGGCCTGGACACCCTCGCCCTGGGGCTGCACGAGGCCGGGGTGCAGATCGTGTCGACCGGTTCGACGGCGGCCCGGATCGCCGCGCTCGGTGTCCCGGTGACCGGGGTCGCCGAACTGACCGGGTTCCCGGAATGCCTTGACGGCCGGGTGAAGACGTTGCATCCGCGGGTGCACGCGGGGTTGCTGGCCGACCTGCGGCTGGACAGCCATCGGCAGCAACTGACCGAGCTGGGCATCGAGCCGTTCGAACTGGTGGTGGTGAACCTCTACCCGTTCAACGAGACGGTGGCGTCCGGCGCCAGCGCCGAGGAGTGCGTGGAGCAGATCGACATCGGGGGACCGTCGATGGTGCGCGCCGCGGCGAAGAACCACGCGAACGTCGCCGTCCTGGTGTCGCCGGCGTACTACGACGATGCGCTCGAGGCCGTTCGAGCGGGTGGTTTCACCTTGCGCGCGCGGCAGGAGCTCGCCGTGGAGGCGTTCCGGCACACCGCGTCGTACGACATCGCGGTGGCGTCCTGGATGGGCAGCGTCGTCGCCGCCGACTCCTCCTCGCCGTTCCCGGCGTGGGCCGGCGCATCCTGGGAGCGGGCCGCGGTGCTGCGGTACGGCGAGAACCCGCACCAGGGTGCGGCCCTGTATCGGGGCCTGCAGCCGGGCCTGGCACACGCCGAGCAGTTGCACGGCAAGGAGATGTCCTACAACAACTACGTGGACGCCGACGCCGCGCGTCGCGCGGCCTACGACTTCTCCCAGCCGGCCGTGGCCGTCATCAAGCACGCCAATCCGTGCGGGATCGCCGTCGGCAGCGACATCGCCGAGGCGCACCGGAAGGCCAACGACACCGATCCGGTGTCGGCGTACGGCGGTGTCATCGCGGCGAACCGGCCGGTGACGCTGGCTCTGGCCGAACAGGTCGCCGACGTGTTCACCGAGGTGATCGTCGCCCCCGACTTCGAACCGGATGCGCTGGACCTCCTGCGGCAGAAGAAGAACCTTCGGCTGCTCCGGCTGAGTGCCGGGGCCGCCACCGCGCCGGTGGAGATCCGTCCGATCTCCGGCGGGCTGCTGATGCAGGGCACCGACCGGCTCGACGCGCCCGGCGACGACCCCGCGACGTGGACGTTGGCGTGCGGCGAACCGGCCGACGAGGCGACGCTGCGGGATCTCGTCTTCGCCTGGCGCGCCTGCCGTTCGGTGAAGAGCAACGCGATCCTGCTCGCCGTGGACGAAGCGGCGGTGGGCGTCGGTATGGGCCAGGTGAACCGGGTCGACAGCGCGCGACTGGCGGTCGCCCGCGCCGGTGAGGACCGGGCCCGCGGCGCGGTCGCGGCGTCCGACGCGTTCTTCCCGTTCCCCGACGGGCTGGAAGTACTGACCGGGGCGGGTGTGCGCGCTGTCGTCCAGCCGGGTGGCTCGGTCCGCGACGACGAGGTCGTGTGGGCAGCACAGGCGGCCGGGATCACGATGTACTTCACCGGCTCCCGGCACTTCTTCCACTGAGACGGGCCAGTTCGGCGGCGACTAAGACGGCCGGTTCGCGGCGTTGTCGCCGCACGACATCGGGGAGGCGCTGCCCCGCACTCACCTCAGGTGCCGACGAGCAGCGCACCGATGGCCGTAGCGAGGACCGCCGGGGCGTCCCACTGCACGAAATGGGAACAGCCGGCGAGGATCTCGGTCCGGATCCCGAGCGCCGCGGTCAGCGCCGCCGACGCCTCGTGACGCGCCGGCGGCGAGAACTCTCCCACGGTCAGGACCGCCGGATCCGGAAGCGCTGCAACGGCTTCCGGCTCGAAGCGGCGAAACATCCGCAGGTCGCGGCCGACAGCGGCCGGGTCGGTCGGTGCCATGTCGGGTGTCCACGACGGGCCGTAGAGCGCCCGGCCGAACCCGGCGACGCCGTCGGCGGCGTACCCGGCCGCCACGTGGTCCAGCAGTCCCGGGGCCAGCGATCCTGCGGCCGGCTCGTGCAGCAGGGTTGCCTGCATCTGCACGCCCTGCTGCAACAGCGCCAGTCCGAGCGTCGCACCACCGCCGACCCCGACCACGATCGAGTCGCGGGCGGTGCCGGCGAGCGCCGCCACCTCCTGATCGAGGTCGCCGCTGGCCGGTCGCGACGGAGTTTCGACGTCCACGTCGTAGGGCTGCAGCAGCGGCACCAGCCGTGCCCAGATCGCCGGCGTCGTGGCGGCGCCGTGGACGAGGACCACCCGCGGTCGGGGCACGGACGGCACCGTAGCGGCGTGCCAGACTGCGCGCCGTGACGGCGACGATTCTCGACGGCAAAGCCACCGCGGCAGCGTGCAAGGCCGACCTCGCCGCCCGTGTTGCGGCGTTGGTCGCGCGTGGCGTGCGACCCGGGCTGGGCACCGTGCTCGTCGGCGACGACCCGGGCAGCCAGATCTACGTCGCCGGCAAGCACCGCGACTGCGCCGAGGTCGGCATCGCGTCGATCCGGGTCGACCTGCCCGCCACGGCGACCCAGGCCGACGTCGAGGCCGCCATCACCGGGCTCAACGCCGATCCCGCGTGCACCGGCTACATCGTGCAGCTGCCGCTGCCGGCGGCCCTGAACCCGCATCGGGCGCTGGAACTCATCGATCCGGGCAAGGACGCCGACGGATTACATCCGGTGAACCTGGGCCGGCTCGTGCTGGGCATCGACGCGCCGCTGCCCTGTACGCCGCGGGGCATCGTCGCCTTGCTCCGGGCGTACGACGTTCCCCTCGACGGTGCCGAGGTCGTCGTGATCGGCCGCGGGGTCACCGTCGGCCGCTCCCTCGGCCTGTTGCTGACCCGACGCAGCGAGAACGCCACGGTCACCTTGTGCCACACCGGGACTCGTGACCTGGCCGGCCACCTGGCGCGCGCCGACATCATCGTGGCCGCGGCCGGCGTCCCGCACCTGGTGACCGCCGACCTGGTCAAGCCCGGCGCCGCGGTGCTCGACGTGGGCGTGACCCGCACCGACGAGGGCCTGCGCGGCGACGTCGACCCGGCGGTCGCCGCGGTCGCCGGTTTCGTCGCACCCAATCCCGGCGGGGTCGGCCCGATGACCCGCGCGATGTTGCTCACCAACGTCGTCGAGGCCGCTGAGCGGCAGGGCTAGCCGTGCCGGACGGCCCGGTCGACAACGTCCGGCCGCTGCACCCCAAGCGACGTGGGCTGCCTGCCCTGCTGCGGCAGTGGCCGATCACCGTCGTCCTGCTCGTCATGGTCACCGCGCTGGGCATCTTGACCCTCGACCACTTCCGGCGCGGCGCCCTGCTGCTGTCCGCCAGCGTCTGGCTGGCGTTCTTCCTGCGGCTGTTGCTGCCCAGCCGGGACGCCGGGCTGCTGGCGGTCCGCTCGCGTCACGTTGACCTCGCGGTGCTGGGTGTGCTGGCCGGATTGCTGACCGTGCTGACCTTCGCCGTACCGCCGCCCAACTGAACGATCCGGCGGCGCTGGCGACCTGGCCCCGCCGCGGGGAGTCCGGCCGGGCTCCACTACGCTCGCCTCGGGCGATATCTCGACGTCGAGAGGTTCCTCGTCGGGTCGCCGCCCGCCCGGGCACGCCGCCCGCGCCCCCGCACCCGGCAACGAACCCACCGCGTGCGCTTCGGTCCACCGACCGCGCTGCGTGAAGGAGAAGCCCCATGGTCCAGCCCCCGGTCACCGTCACCGTCACCGGCGCCGCCGGCCAGATCGGCTACGCCCTGCTGTTCCGTATCGCCTCGGGCGCCATGCTCGGACCGGACACGCCAGTCCGGTTGCGCCTGCTGGAGATTCCCGCCGCGGTCAAGGCGGCCGAAGGCACGGCCATGGAACTCGACGACTGCGCGTTCCCGCTGCTGGCCGGCATCGACATCACCGACGACGCCAAGACCGCGTTCGACGGAGTCAACGTCGCGCTGTTGGTCGGCGCCCGGCCGCGGACGGCGGGGATGGAACGCGGCGACCTGCTGTCGGCCAACGGCGGGATCTTCAAGCCGCAGGGCGAGGCGATCAACGCCGGTGCCGCCGCCGACGTCAGAGTGCTCGTCGTCGGCAACCCCGCCAACACCAACGCCCTCATCGCCGCGTCGCACGCGCCCGACGTGCCCCGGCAGCGCTTCACCGCGATGACCCGGCTCGACCACAACCGGGCTCTGGCGCAGTTGTCGAAGAAGACCGGCGCACCGCTGACGGACATCCAGCGGATGACCATCTGGGGCAACCACTCCGCGACGCAGTACCCCGACCTCTTCCACGCCACCGTCGGTGGCCGCAACGCCGCCGAGGTCGTCGGCGACCAGACGTGGCTGGAGTCGGAGTTCATCCCGACCGTGGCCAAGCGGGGCGCGGCGATCATCGACGCGCGCGGGGCGTCTTCGGCGGCGTCGGCGGCCAACGCCGCCATCGACCACGTCCACGACTGGGTGCTGGGCACTCCGGCCGGTGACTGGACGTCGGCGGCGGTGGCCTCGGACGGGTCGTACGGCGTACCGGAGGGCCTCATCGCCAGCTTCCCGGTGACGTCGTCCGGCGGGGACTGGGAGATCGTCCCAGACCTGGCGATCGACGACTTCTCGCGCGCTCGTATCGACGCCTCGGTCGCCGAGCTCGCCGAGGAGCGCGAGGCCGTGGCCGCCCTCGGCCTCATCTGACCGTTCCGTCCGACAGTCCGGCACTCGAAAGGATCAGCGTGAGCAAGATCAAGGTCGCCAACCCGGTCGTCGAACTCGACGGCGACGAGATGACCCGCATCATCTGGCAGTTCATCAAGGACAAGCTGATCCTGCCGTACCTCGATGTCGACCTTCGCTACTACGACCTGTCGATCGAGAACCGGGACGCGACCGACGACCAGGTCACGATCGACTCCGCTCATGCGATCCAGCAGTACGGCGTCGGCGTCAAGTGCGCCACCATCACGCCGGACGAGGCGCGGGTCGAGGAGTTCGGGCTGAAGAAGATGTGGAAGTCCCCCAACGGGACCATCCGCAACATTCTCGGCGGTGTGATCTTCCGCGAGCCCATCGTCATGAGCAACGTCCCCCGGCTGGTCCCGGGTTGGACCAAGCCCATCATCATCGGCCGTCACGCGTTCGGCGACCAGTACCGCGCCACGGACCTGGTCGTCCCCGGCGAGGGCACGCTGACGCTGACCTTCGCGCCCAAAGACGGCGGAGAGCCGGTCGAGCTCAACGTCTTCGACTTCCCCGGCGGCGGCGTCGCGATGGCGATGTACAACCTCGACGAGTCGATCCGGGACTTCGCCCGGGCCTCGATGCGCTACGGCCTCGACCGCGGCCTGCCGGTGTACCTGTCGACGAAGAACACCATCCTCAAGGCCTACGACGGCCGGTTCAAGGACCTGTTCGCCGAGGTGTTCGAGACCGAGTTCAAGTCGGACTTCGCCGCGGCCGGTATCACCTACGAGCACCGCCTCATCGACGACATGGTCGCCGCGGCGCTGAAGTGGGAAGGCGGCTACGTCTGGGCCTGCAAGAACTACGACGGCGACGTGCAATCCGACACCGTGGCACAGGGTTTCGGTTCGCTCGGCCTCATGACGTCGGTGCTGATGACACCGGACGGCAAGACGGTGGAGGCGGAGGCCGCGCACGGCACCGTCACCCGTCACTACCGGCAGCACCAGCAGGGCAAGCCCACCTCGACCAACCCGATTGCCTCGATCTTCGCGTGGACGCAGGGTCTGGCGTACCGCGGCAAGATGGACGGCACGCCGGAGGTCACGGCGTTCGCCGAGACCCTCGAGCGGGTCTGCGTGCAGACCGTGGAGTCCGGCGAGATGACCAAGGACCTGGCCCTGCTCATCAGCCCCGACGCACCCTGGCTGACCACCGAGGCGTTCCTCGACGCGATCGACGCCAATCTGCAGAAGGCGATGGCCTGAGCAGTCCGCTGGAGCGGTCCTGCGGACATGCGGCCCACTACCCTGGGCCGCATGTCCGACGGCTGCCATAGACCCGGCGGGGACCTTCTGCGGTGAACGAGGTCCTCGTCAGCGCGTTGCTGGTCCTGTTGTTCGTGTTGGTGGGCGGGTTCTTCGCCGCCGCTGAGATCGCCCTGGTCTCGCTGCGCGAGGCCCAGGTCGCCCGACTGGCCGAGACCCGCGGTGCCCGTGGCCGACGGGTCGGGCGGCTGGTCTCCGAACCCAACCGGTTCCTGGCCGCCGTCCAGGTCGGCGTCACGCTGGCGGGCTTCGTCTCTGCCGGTTTCGGTGCCGCGCAGATCGCTCCGGCGCTGACCCCGGCCCTGGTCGGGATCGGGCTGAGTGAGGGCCTGGCCAGCACGGTGGCGTTCATCGCCGTCACGCTGGTCATCGCCTACGTGTCGCTGGTCTTGGGCGAGCTGGTGCCCAAGCGCCTTGCGCTGCAACGGGCCGAGACGGTTGCGCTGTTCGTGGTGGGGCCCGTCGACTGGCTCGCGCGTATCTCCCGGCCGTTCATCCTGCTGCTGTCGGTGTCCACCAACGTGGTCGTCCGGCTGTTCGGCGGCGATCCGTCGGCAGCCAAGGAGTCGATCTCCGGTGAGGAGTTGCGCGGCATGGTCGCCGCGCACGAGGACCTGTCGGCCGAGGAACGTGAACTCATCGACGACGTGTTCGCCGCCGGCGACCGCGAACTGCGCGAGGTCATGCTGCCCCGCACCGAGGTGGAGTTCCTCGACGCCGCCACGCCGGTGTTCGCCGTTGCCCGCACGGTGTCCGGGCAACCCCACTCGCGCTATCCGGTCTACCGCGACTCCGCCGATGACATCGTCGGGTTCGTCCACATCCGCGACGTGCTGTCGCCGGGCGTGGTCGACCGGTCGATCCGCGTCGGCGAACTCGCCCGCGACGTCCTCATGCTGCCGGGCAGCAAGCGGGTGATCCCTGCCCTCACCGAGATGCGCCGGGCCGGGCAGCATCTGGCGATCGTCGTCGACGAGTACGGCGGCACCGCCGGCATCGTCACGCTGGAGGACCTCGTCGAGGAACTCGTTGGCGACATCCGGGACGAGTACGACGTGGCCGACGACCACCATTCCCGCCGCACCCTCGGGGGGGTTATCGAGGTCGACGGGCTGCTCAACCTCGACGACTTCGCCGACGAGACCGGTGTGGTGCTGCCGGAAGGGCCGTACGAGACCGTCGCGGGCTTCGCGATGGCCAGCCTGGGCCACCTGCCGGCCGAGGGCGACGTCGTCGACCACGACGGCTACCGGCTCACGATCACCGAACTGGACGGGCGTCGGGTGGCGCGGGTCCGGGTCGCGCCGCTGCCGTAGCCCGCCCGGCTACGCGGAGTTCGGCAGCCGGGGCGGCACAATGGCGGCCATGCCGGAACCGACCACACGCCCCCGGGTCCTCTCGGGCATCCAGCCCACCGCGGACAGCTTCCAGCTGGGCAACTACCTCGGGGCGTTGCGGCAGTGGGTCGCCCTGCAGGACGACCACGACGCGTTCTACTTCGTCGGCGACCTGCACGCGATCACCGTGCCGCAGGACCCGCAGCTGCTGCGCCGCCGCACGCTGGCGTCGTACGCGCAGTTGCTGGCCATGGGCATCGACCCGCAACGGGCCACGGTCTTCGTGCAGAGCCACGTGCCCGAGCACACCGGCCTGAGCTGGGTGTTGCAGTGCCTCACCGGCTTCGGCGAGGCCAGCCGGATGACCCAGTTCAAGGACAAGGCCGCCCGGCAGGGCGGCGACCGCGCCACCGTGGGCCTGTTCGGCTACCCCATCCTGCAAGCCGCGGACATCCTCGCCTACCAGGCCGAGGCCGTGCCGATCGGCGAGGACCAGCGCCAGCACCTGGAGCTGACTCGCGATCTGGCGCAACGATTCAACGCGACGTACGGCAGCACCTTCACGGTGCCCGAGGCGTACATCGTCAAGGACACCGCCAAGATCCTGGACCTGCAGGACCCGACGGCGAAGATGAGCAAGTCGTCGCCGGCGGGCAACCTGGTCCTGCTGGATCCGTTGAAGCAGATCGAGAAGCGCATCAAGAGCGCGGTCACCGACAGCGAGACGCGGATCCGGTTCGACCCCGTCGGCAAGCCCGGCGTATCCAACCTGCTGACCATCCTCTCGGCGCTGACCGGCAGTTCCGTGGAGGCACTGGTCGACGGCTACGACGGCCGGCTGTACGGCGCCCTCAAGCAGGACGTGGCCGACGCGGTGCTGGCCTTCGTCGAGCCGTACCAGGCGCGGACCGCGCAGCTGCTGGCCGATCCGGCCGAACTGACCCGGCTACTGGCGTTGGGTGCGGCGAAGGCGCGTGCGGTCGCGGCACCGACCCTGGCCGCCGTCCACGACCGGGTCGGCTTCGTGCCTGCTGCCGCGTCATGACGCCCGTGCCGCGCTGCACGCTGGGCGTCGCCATCGCCGTCCCGGAGCCGTACGCCGGCGAGCTGGAGGCGTGGCGCGAACGGTTCGGCGACCGGCTGGCGCATTCGATCCCGGCACACATCACGCTGCTGCCGCCGCTGACGGCGATCCCCGCGAGGGTGCCGGCGATCGAGGCGCACCTGGCCGCGGTCGCTGCCGCAGCGGCGCCGTTCGACATCCAGCTGGCCGGCACCGCGACGTTCCGGCCGGTGTCGCCGGTCGTCTTCGTCCGGCTGGTCGAGGGCGCCGAGGGCTGCGAGAAGCTCGAGTCGGCGGTACGCGACGGGCCGCTGCGCCGCACGCTGGAGTTCCCGTACCACCCGCACGTCACCGTGGCGCACGACGTCGGTGAGGCGACGCTGGACGACGCGGAAGTCGCGCTGCGTGGCTACGCGGCACGGTTCACCGTCGAGGGCTTCAGCCTCTACGAGCACGGGTCGGACGGGGTCTGGCGGCCGCGGCGCGGTTTCGTGTTCGGCTTGCCCGCCAACGCGTTGCCGGCCTGCTAACGCGGACCGGGGTTGCGGCGGCGGCGCAGCAGGACGCGGGCACGCAGTCCGACGGCCAGGGTGCCGACCACGGCGACGGTCACCAGCAGCCAGCTCAGCCCGGTGCGCCAGGGCTCCGAACCGGCTGGGCTGGCCACGACCCCGGCAGCCGCTACCGGCGCTGTGCCGCCGCTGTCGTGACCGGCATCGGCCGTCGGGCCCGGCGTGGGTCCGGCGGGCAGTGGGTCGACCAGGACGCCGACCGGATCCACCTGGTCGGCGTGGGCGAAGGCCCAGTCGAACAACGACTCCGCGGCGAGGTGGCTGGCCGAACCGATGACCATGAGGGCGGCGACGTACGTCCGTCCACCACGGCTGACAGCGCCCACGAAGGTCCGGTGCGCCAGCGTCGTCCACCCGGTCTTGATCCCGATGGCGCCCTTGTAGCCGCTCAGCAGCAGGCGGTTCTGGGTGTAGATCTTGAAGGTACGGCGAGGCTTGCCCGGTCGGGCCGGCTTGCCCGGGAAGTCCGCGGACACCTTCTTGGCGTGGTCGGCGAACGCCGGTAGTGCCAGGCCGGCGCGTGCGATCAACGCGAGGTCGTACGCCGAGGTGTACTGCCCGTCGGCGTCCAGCCCGCTCGGGTTGACTGCGTGGGTGTCACGCGCCTGTAGCCGCGCGGCCTCGGCGTTCATCGCCGTGACCGTCGGGCCGACGCCGCCGTACGCGTTGGCCAGCGCCGACGCCGCATCGTTCCCACTGGGCAGCAGCAGGCCGTTCCACAGGTCGGCCACGGTGTACGTCGCGCCGCTGACGATGCCGACGTGGCTGCCCTCGGCGTGGGTATCGGTGTCGCGGGCGGTGTAGACCATGGCCGGATCGAGTCGCGGCAGCAGCGTGAGGGCAGTCAGCGTCTTCAGCGTGCTGGCGGGGCGGAGCTGGTCGTGGGCGTTCTTCGCCGCGAGGACCTGGCCGGTGGTCGCGTCCGCCAGCACCCAGGCCCGCGCCGCGACCGGCGGCAGCGGCGCGGCGCCGGGCCGGTAGTGCACGACGAGGCCCCGGCTTCCCAGCGCGGCTCCGCCGACGGTCTCGCTGGGGGCGGTGCTCCCGGGCACGACGGGACCCGGATCGGTCGTGGGGACGGCCGTCCCGCTGATGGAGGCACTGTTGAGGACGGTGCCCTTGACGACGGTGCCGCTGGCGGCGGTGCTGGGGAGGGCGTCGGCCGGTGACGCCAGGCCGGTGGCAGCCAGCAGCAGTACGACCGCGGCAAGGCGGGGCGACAGGCGGCGGGCAGGCATCGCCGGCCAGGGTAACCCGCGGCCGGTCAGCCGCCGCCGGTCACACGCGGCGGAACAGCAGCGCCCGCTTGACTTCCTGGATCGCCTTGGTGACCTCAATCCCGCGGGGGCACGCCTCGGTGCAGTTGAAGGTCGTACGGCAGCGCCACACGCCCTCCTTCGCGTTGAGGATCTCCAGCCGGGTCTCCGCGCCGGTGTCACGAGAATCGAAGATGAACCGGTGGGCGTTGACGATGGCCGCCGGGCCGAAGTACTGGCCGTCGGTCCAGAACACCGGGCAGGACGTCGTACAGGCCGCGCACAGGATGCACTTGGTGGTGTCGTCGAAGACGGCGCGGTCCTCGGCTGATTGCAGCCGTTCGCGGGTCGGCGCGTTGCCCTCGGTGATGAGGAACGGCATGACGTCACGGAAGGCCGCGAAGAACGGCTCCATGTCGACGACGAGGTCCTTCTCCAGCGGCAGACCCTTGATCGCCTCGACGTGCACCGGCTTGGTGATGTCGAGGTCCTTCATGAGGGTCTTGCACGCCAACCGGTTACGGCCGTTGATCCGCATCGCGTCGGACCCGCAGATGCCGTGCGCGCAGGAGCGGCGGTACGTCAGCGTCCCGTCGACCTCCCACTTGATCTTGTTCAGCGCGTCGAGCACGCGGTCGGTGGGAAAGCACGGGACGACGTAGTCCTCCCAGTGCGGCTCAAGGTCGGTCTCCGGGTTGTACCGCCGGATCCGGACCGTCACGTCGCTGGTGACCGGTGCCGCCGTCGCCGGCGGCTGGTGTTCGAGAACGGGCGCGCTCATCAGTACTTTCGCTCCATCGGCTGGTAGCGGGTGACGGTCACCGGCTTGTAGTCCAGCCGAATGCTGGTGCGGCCGTCGGCGGTCTCTTCCCGGTAGGCCATGGTGTGGCGCATGAAGTTGACGTCGTCGCGTGCCTGGTAGTCCTCGCGGGCGTGGCCGCCGCGAGACTCCTTGCGCTCCAACGCTCCGGTGATCAGGACCTCGGCGAGGTCGAGCAGGAAGCCGAGCTCGACCGCCTCGAGCAGGTCGGTGTTGTAGCGCTGGCCCTTGTCCATGATCGAGACGTTGCGGTAGCGCTCCCGCAGGCCCTGCACGTCCGACAGCGCCTGCTTGAGGGTCGCCTCGGTGCGGTAGACCTGCGCGTTGAGGTCCATCGTCTCCTGCATGGCCTTGCGCAGCACCGCGACCCGCTCGCCACCGGTCGAACTGAGCAGGCCGTCGACCAGGGTCTCGACTGCCGCGGCCGGGTCGGCGGGAAGCTCGACCAGCGGCGCGGTGGCCGCGAACTCCGCCGCGGCGATGCCCGCCCGGCGGCCGAAGACGTTGATGTCCAGCAAGGAGTTGGTGCCCAACCGGTTTGAGCCGTGGACCGACACGCAGGCGCATTCGCCGGCGGCGTACAGCCCGGGCACGATGTCGGTGTTGTTCTGCAGTACCTCGGCCTGCACGTTGGTCGGGATGCCGCCCATGGCGTAGTGCGCCGTCGGGAAGACCGGGACCAGCTCGGTGATCGGATCGACGCCGAGGTAGGTACGCGAGAACTCCGTGATGTCCGGGAGTTTGGACTCGATCTGCTCGGCCGGCAGATGGGTGAGGTCGAGGTAGACGTAGTCGCGGTGCGGCCCGGCGCCACGGCCCTCGCGAACCTCCTGGACCATGGCGCGGGCGACCATGTCGCGTGGTGCGAGGTCCTTGATCGTCGGCGCGTACCGCTCCATGAACCGTTCGCCGGAGGCGTTGCGCAGGATGCCGCCTTCGCCGCGTGCGCCCTCGGTCAGCAGGACGCCGAGGCCGGCCAGCCCGGTCGGATGGAACTGGTAGAACTCCATGTCCTCCAACGGCAGGCCCTTGCGCCACACGATGCCCATGCCGTCACCGGTGAGGGTGTGCGCGTTGGACGTGGTCTTGAAGACCTTGCCGAATCCACCGCTGGCAAAGATGACTGCCTTGGACCGGAAGACGTGGATCTCACCGGTGGCGAGCTCGTAGGCCACGACGCCTGCGGTCCGACCGTCGTTGAGCAGCAGGTCCAGCACGTAGAACTCGTTGAAGAACTCGATGCCCTGCTTGACGCAGTTCTGGTACAGCGTCTGCAGGATCATGTGGCCGGTGCGGTCGGCCGCGTAGCACGCGCGACGTACGGCCGCTTCGCCATGGTTGCGGGTGTGCCCGCCGAACCGGCGCTGATCGATCCGTCCCTCAGGCGTGCGGTTGAACGGTAACCCCATCTTCTCGAGGTCGAGGACCGCGTCGATGGCCTCCTTGCACATGATCTCCGCGGCGTCCTGGTCGACCAGGTAGTCGCCGCCCTTGATCGTGTCGAAGGTGTGCCACTCCCAGTTGTCCTCTTCGACGTTGGCCAGCGCGGCACACATGCCGCCCTGCGCCGCGCCAGTGTGCGACCGCGTCGGGTACAGCTTGGTGAGCACGGCGGTGCGGACCCGCTTGCCGGACTCGAGCGCCGCCCGCATGCCGGCGCCGCCGGCGCCCACGATGACGACGTCGTACTTGTGCTCCTGCATGTCTGCCTCAGCCGATCGACGGGTCGAAGGTGAAGATGACGAGAGTCCCGAGGATGATCGTGAAGGCGGCGGCGACGTAGAGCAGCATCTTCAGCCAGAACCGGGTCGCGTCACGCTCGGCGTAGTCGTTGACGACCACCCGAAGACCATTGGTGCCGTGCAACATCGCCAGCCAGAGCATGAGCAGGTCCCACACCTGCCAGAACGGCGACGCCCAGCGGCCGGCGACGAACGCGAAGTTGATCCGCTGCACCCCGCCGTCGAGGACGTTCATGATCAGCAGATGTCCCAGGACCAGGAACACCAGCACGAGGCCGGACACCCGCATGAACAACCAGGAGTAGAGCTCGAAATTGCTGCGCTGGCGGTTGCGCGCCGGGGTGCGGGGGGCACCGAGCTGGCCGGACTCCTGGACACTCACGACGCGCTCCCGAAGACCGCCATCACGGTGTGCTTCAGCATGAAGTAGATGCCGGGAATCATGACCACCAACCAGATCACCGTGATCACCCGCAGCATCAGCTTCTGATAGCGCGGGCCCTTCGCCCAGAAGTCGACGGCGATGATCCGAAGGCCGTTGAGCGCGTGGAAGAGCACCGCGCCGACCAGACCGACTTCCAGGAGATTGACGATCGGCGTCTTGTACGTCGCGATGACTTCGTCGTACGTGTCAGGCGAAACGCGGACCAGTGCCGTGTCGAGGACGTGGACCAGCAGGAAGAGGAAGACCGCGACCCCGGTGATGCGATGGGCGACCCAGGACCACATGCCCTCGTGCCCGCGGTAGAGGGTCCCGGCTCGGGCCGTCGCCACAGGTAAGCCTCCGAGTAGAGCGCTTTCGTTGTCGCACGCCGCGCCGCGGCTGGACAACCGGCCGGGACGCTGGCCCGATCCGACCGAATGCTACCGACGGTGCGAGAGCTGCGGCGCGGCGGGCGGGTGTGATGCTGCAGATACGCCGTACGGCCGCAGCGGTCAGCGGCGTCGCGCTGGGGGACCTGCTCGGGCGCCACGCCGGTGCGCGTCTTGCGACGGCTACTGCCAGAACGTCGCGAGGACCTGCTGGGCGGCCAGTGTCGCGGTGATCGTGCCGTTGCGTACGTCGGCCTCCAGTCCCGGCGCGGTTGCGCGGACGGCCGGATGCTCGTGCAGCGTGCGGCGCAGCTGGTCGTCCACCATCGCCCACATCCAGCTGACCTGTTGGCGGCGGCGGCGTTCGTCGAACTCGCCGGCCTCGGACATGCGGCGGCGGTGCTCGCCGATCTGGGCCCACACCTCCGGCAGGCCGTCGCCGCTCAGGCCGCTGCACGTCAGCACCGGCGGATGCCACAGCGGGTGAGCGGGCTGCAGCAGGCGCAGCACGTCGGCCAGTTCGCGGGCGGCTCGTTTGGCGTCGCGCAGATGATCGCCGTCGGCCTTGTTCACGGCCAGCACGTCGGCGATCTCCAGGACGCCCTTCTTCATGCCCTGCAACGAATCCCCGGTACGGGCGAGCATGAGGACGAAGAAGCAGTCGACCATCCCGGCGACCGCCGTCTCGGACTGCCCGACCCCGACGGTCTCGACCAGGACCACGTCGTACCCGGCCGCCTCGACCACGACGATGGACTCCCGGGTGGCGCGGGCGACGCCGCCGAGCGTTCCGGAACTCGGCGAGGGCCGGATGAAGGCCGCCGGATCCGTCGACAGCCGGGTCATCCGCGTCTTGTCGCCCAGGATGCTGCCGCCGGACAGCGTCGAGGACGGATCGACGGCGAGCACGGCCACCCGGTGACCGGTAGCCGTCAGCTGGCTGCCCAGCGCATCGATGAACGTCGACTTCCCCGCGCCCGGGACACCGGTGATGCCGACCCGGTGTGCCCGACCGGAATGCGGCAGCAACTCGACCAGGAGCTGCTGCGCGGCCTGCTGGTGGTCCGGCAGTTGCGACTCCACCAGCGTGATGGCCCGCGACACCGACACCCGGTCGCTGGCCAGCACGCCGACGGTCAGCGCGTCGACATCGACAGGTGAGGCCATTCGGTGCGGCTCAGCCGCTGTGCTGGGCGCGCGATTCGAGCTGGTCCAGCAGCTCCAACGCCGACTCGGTGATCACGCTGCCGGGCGGGAAGACCCCGGCGGCACCCATCTGCTTGAGCACGTCCACGTCCTGCGGCGGGATGACGCCGCCGACGATGATGACGATGTCCGGCCGGCCCAACGCGGCGAGTTCGTCGCGCAGCTGCGGCACCAAGGTCAGGTGGCCGGCTGCCAGCGAGCTCACCCCGACGACGTGGACGTCGTTGTCGATGGCCTGTCGGGCCACTTCGGCCGGGGTCTGGAACAGCGGGCCGACGTCGACGTCGAAGCCCAGGTCGGCGAACGCCGTGGAGATCACCTTCTGGCCGCGGTCGTGACCGTCCTGTCCCATCTTGGCCACCAGGATTCGCGGCCGGCGGCCCTCCGCGGCCGCGAACGCCTCGACACGGGCGCGGACCTGCCGGACGCCGGCGGTCTCGCCCACCTCGCGCTCGTACACGCCGGTGATCGTATGGATGGCCGCGGTGTGCCGCTGGAACACCACTTCCATCGCATCGGACATCTCCCCGACGCTGGCGCCCGCGCGGGCCGCGGCGACGGCGAGGGCGAGCAGGTTCTGCTCCAGCCCGGGCCCCCGGGTGCCGGCCTGGGCCGCAGCCGCGGCGGCGGTCAGTGCGGCCAGCGCCGCCTGCGTCGCTTCGGTGTCCCGTTCGGCCCGCAGCCGGCGGAGCTTCTCCACCTGCTGGGTGCGGACCGCGGTGTTGTCCACCTTGAGTACGTCGATCGTCTCCGGGGTGGTCAACCGGTACTTGTTGACCCCGATGACCGGCTGCCGGCCCGAGTCGATCCGCGCCTGGGTCCGCGCCGCGGCCTCCTCGATGCGCATCTTGGGCAGGCCGGCGTCGATCGCGCGCGTCATGCCGCCGGCTTCCTCGATCTCCCGGATGTGTGCCCAGGCCTTGGCCGCGAGGTCGTAGGTCAGCCGCTCGACGTAGAAACTGCCACCCCACGGGTCGATGACCCGGGTGGTCCCGGACTCCTGCTGCAAGAACAGCTGGGTGTTGCGTGCGATCCGTGCGCTGAAGTCGGTGGGCAGCGCCAGCGCCTCGTCCAAGGCGTTGGTGTGCAACGACTGGGTGTGACCCTGGGTCGCCGCCATCGCTTCCATGCAGGTACGCACGACGTTGTTGAACACGTCCTGGGCGGTCAGCGACCAGCCCGAGGTCTGCGAATGCGTCCGCAACGACAACGACTTGGTGCTCTGCGGCGAGAACTCCTTGACCAGTTTCGCCCACAACAGCCGAGCCGCCCGCAGTTTGGCGACCTCCATGAACAGGTTCATGCCGATCGCCCAGAAGAACGACAACCGCGGCGCGAAGTGGTCGACGTCCATGCCGGCGGCGACACCGGCCCGGATGTACTCGACACCATCGGCCAGCGTGTAGGCCAGTTCCAGGTCGGCGGTGGCCCCGGCCTCCTGCATGTGATAGCCGGAGATCGAGATCGAGTTGAACTTCGGCATCCGGGCCGCGGTGAACGCGAAGATGTCGGAGATGATCCGCATCGACGGGCCGGGCGGGTAGATGTAGGTGTTACGGACCATGAACTCTTTGAGGATGTCGTTCTGGATGGTGCCGGCGAGTTTCTCCGGCGGCACACCCTGTTCCTCACCGGCCACGATGAACAGCGCGAGGATCGGCAGGACCGCGCCGTTCATCGTCATCGACACCGACATCTGGTCCAGCGGAATCCCGTCGAACAGTTGCCGCATGTCCAGGATGGAGTCGATCGCCACGCCCGCCATGCCGACGTCGCCGGCCACCCGAGGGTGGTCGGAGTCGTAGCCGCGGTGGGTGGCCAGATCGAAGGCGACCGACAGCCCCTTCTGCCCGGCAGCGAGGTTGCGGCGGTAGAAGGCGTTGGAGTCCGCCGCGGTGCTGAAGCCGGCGTACTGCCGGATCGTCCACGGCTGATTGACGTACATGGTCGGGTAGGGCCCACGCAAGAACGGCGGCAGTCCCGGATAGGTGTGCAGGAAGTCGAGCCCGGCGAGGTCGGCCGCTGTGTACAGCGGCTTGACCAGAATGTCCTCCGGGGTAAGCCAGCCGAGTTCGTCGGCGTCCTTGCCGGACTCCGCGGCAGCGGCTGCCCGCCAGGCGGCGGTGTCGTCCGACCCGCCGGTCGCGCCGAGTTCGACGTCACCGAACTCCGGGATGGTGCTCATCGGTGTGCTCCCCAACTGTCCAGGGCTCGTGCCAGTACGTCGAGGGCATCGCAGCCGGCGTAGACGAACTCGTCGACGCCGGCCTCGCGCAAGGCATCGGCGTCCGCCGGTCGGCCGGCCAGGTAGACCCGGCCGACGCCGGCGGCCTTCAGCTCGCGCGCGACCGTGGCTGCCGCCTCGGCGTACCCGGCGTCGGACGAACAGAGGCAGACCAGCGCAGGCGGGCCGTCGGCGAGCGCTTGGGCGACCACCGCCGCGGCGTCCCCGCCGGTCCCCGCGTCGGCGTGGATCCCGCCGGCTTCGAACAGGTTCTTGGCGAAGGTCGCCCGTGCGGTGAAGGCCGACACCGGGCCGAGGTTGGCCAGGAAGATCGCCGGCCGGGCGCCGCGCTGGGCGGTGGCGTCCGCCGCGTCGCGCAGCGCCTCGAAGCCGTCGGCCAGCCGGACCTGCGGCAGGCCACCGCGGACCGTCGCGGCGACCGGTTCCCGCGGCAGCAGCGTCTCGCCGATGTCGGGGAACTCGCTGACCCCGGTCAGCGGGATGCGCCGCCGGGCGACGTCGGCGGTCCGAGCTGCCCAGGTGGCCGCAAGCCGGTCGGCGACCAGCCCGGAGCGCAGCGCGGCAACGATTCCGCCGTGCCGCTCGATCTCGGTGAAGAACTGCCAGGCACGCTCGGCGAGCGCGTCGGTCAGCGACTCGACGTACGGCGAACCGCCGGCGGGGTCGACGACCCGGCCCACGCCGGACTCGTCCAGCAGCAGCGCCGAGGTGTTGCGGGCGATCCGCCGGCCGAGCGCGTCGGGCCGCCCCAGCGCGCTGTCGAACGGGGCCACGGTCACCGCCGCGGCGCCGCCCACGCCGGCCGCGAAACACGCGACGGTGGTGCGCAACAGGTTCACCCAGGGGTCGCGACGGCTGAGCATGACCGACGACGTCACCGCGTGCTGGCGGGCCGCACCGGCCGCCGCCGTCGCGCCACTGACGTCGGCCACCCGAGCCCACAACCGGCGGTGGGCGCGCAGTTTGGCGATGCCGAGGAACTGGTCGGCGCTGGTGGCGAGTCGGAACTCCACCTGGCCGAAGGCCTCGTCGACGCTCAACCCGGCGTCCGTCAGTGCCCGCAGATACGCAACTCCGGTGGCCACCGCAGCTGCCAGTTCCTCCGCGTCGCTGCCGCCGGCCTCGTGATACGGCAACCCGTCGGCGACGATCGCGCGTACCCCGCCGCCGTCGGCGACCGCCTGCACGGCCAGCGCCGCGGCGGCCGGCAGCAGCCGGTCCAGATCGGCATCGCCGGTCCGGGCCAGTACGCCGATCGGGTCGGCGCCGTACGACCCGGTGACCACGTCGGGGGTCACGCCGCGGCGTTCCCAGTGCTCCCGCAGTGCTGCGGCGGCCGCGGGGAAGTCCTCGCCGGCATCCAGCACGACGCCGGCGAGGTCCAGCAGGACCCCGTCCAACAGCCGGGGCAGGTCGGCGAGCCGGCTGCCGTCGGGACCGAGCCGCAACCAGAGGGACGTGACCCCCCCGGCGAGGTCGGCGAGGATCTCCTCGTTGACCACCGCCGGGTCCGGCCCGCCGTGACGTGCCCGGACGTCCCAGCCGTCCACGACGGCGCCCGTCGCGGTCGCTCCGCGGACGAACGGCGAAAGCCCCGGCAGCCCGGAGTCGGCGTCAGGCGAATCGTCGTCACCACGCGTGTACAGCGGAGCGATCTCGATGCCGTCCGCGGTGGTCGTGACCAGGGTGCGGCGAAACGCCGTGGCCAGGGCGTCGGGATCGTCGGCCAGCCCGGGCTTGCCCCGGCTGAGGACGCCGGTCACCAGCGCTCGCCACTGCTCGTCGGTGGCGGCGGGAAACTCACCGGCCAGGGGAAGGGTCTCGGCGGCGACCGCGTCGGTCCCGGGTGCGGCTCCGGTCATGCCCGGCATGCTAGAGCCGCCGCCGCGCATACGGCCCATCGCGTACCGTCGTCTAGGTGGCGACGGAGCCGCGGTGCTGACCGCCGACGCTGTCCGGCCGCTGCCGAAGGTCGTTCTCCACGATCATCTGGACGGCGGGCTACGACCGCAGACCGTCCTGGAGCTGGCGCGGGCGGTGGGCTACCGGGAGTTGCCGACCGAGGACCCGGACGAGCTCGGCCGCTGGTTCCTCGGCGCTGCACATTCCGGGTCGCTGGAGCGGTATCTGGAGACCTTCGCCCACACCGTCGCGGTGATGCAGACCCGTGCTGGGCTTGCCCGGGTGGCCGCCGAATGCGCGCTGGACCTGGCGCGCGACGGTGTGGTGTACGCCGAGATCCGGTTCGCCCCGGAGTTGCACGTGGCGTCCGGGCTGGAACTCGGCGACGTGGTCGAGGCCGTGCTGGCCGGGGCGGCCGAGGGTGCCGCTGACGCCGCGGCCGAAGGGCACCCCATCCGCACCGGGATCCTGCTGACCGCGATGCGGACCGCCGCGCGGTCCACCCAGATCGCCGAACTGGCCGTGCGATACCGGGACGACGGCGTGGCCGGTTTCGACATCGCCGGCGCGGAGCGGGGCTTCCCGCCCAGCCAGCACCTCGCGGCGTTCGACGTCATGCACCGCGCCTGCGGCCACGTGACGATCCACGCGGGCGAAGGCTTCGGGCTGCCGTCGATCTGGGAGGCGGTCACCTTCTGCGGTGCCGACCGGCTCGGTCACGGCGTACGGATCGTCGACGACATCACGACCGGCGACCTCACGACCGGCGTACCGGTGCTGGGGCGGCTCGCGGCGTACGTCCGCGATCGGCGGATCCCGTTGGAGCTGTGTCCGACCTCGAACGTGCAGACGGGCGTGGTGCGCAGCATCGCCGAGCATCCGCTCGGGCTGTTGACCGACCTGGGTTTCCGGGTGACGGTGAACACCGACAACCGCCTGATGTCGGGGACGTCGATGACGGCCGAGCTGGTCGCAGTCGCCGAGGCCTTCGGCTACGGCGTCGACCGGCTCCGATGGTTCACCGTCAACGCTATGAAGAGCGCGTTCCTGCCGTTCGACGAGCGACTGGAACTGATCGACCGGGTCATCAAGCCCGGGTACGCCACAAACTCGGTGTGACGATCGCGACACCGGAATCGGCGTATTTTCGTCCGTTGAGGGGGCAGGGGGCTGACACCGCGCCGCCGGCCGTCCATCATCCTCCAGATGCAGCGCCGACGTCCCCTCACCGCCGCCCTGCTCCCGGTCGTCGCCCTGGCCGCCCTGCTGGGCGCGGGCCTGCTCGGACCGGCCGCCACGACCGGCGCGGTGGACGCCACGCAGCGCACCGATCGGTCGGCGGTGCCGGTTCCGGACCTGCCCGGCGTCCCGGTGGCGACGGTGACCGCCCCGATCGCGGCACCCAAGCGGGACAAGCGATTGGTGCGCCTCATCAACGCCGCGCGTCGTGACCGTGGCCTGCGCCCGGTGCGGGTGGTGGCCGCGCTGACCCACGCCGCCGCACTGCGGTCGATGGTCAACGCCACCACGACCGCCCTGGTGCACGATCCGGCCCTCGGTGCCACCGCTTCGAAGGCCGGCTGCCGCTGGACGCGGGTGGGGGAGAACATCGCGGTGCAGCCGGCGACGGCGGGCGCCAAGGCCATCTTCAACGCGTACCGGCGCTCCGCGCCGCACTGGGCGATCATCCTGGACCGGGGATTCCGCCAGGTCGGGTCCGCGACGCTGGTCGCCGGCGCCCAGGCCTGGAACACGGTGAAGTTCGCCAACGGCTGCTGACGACCTGGTGGCGTGAGCAGCAGGTCTGCGGGCCGTCCACCGGCCGGTCACCCCGCGACGGCGGTGAAGGCGTGCACCGGGCCGAGGCGGACGAAGCCCCGGCGGAGGTACCAGGCGGCAGGCCAGTCGTCCGCCAGGGCCAGCAGGAGGACGTCGCGGTACCCCGCGTCCTGCGCCCGCTGCAGCGCGGCGGTCAGCAACGCGTCGCCCAGGCCCCGGCCCCGCCAGTGGCGATCGACGGCGACCGCGTCGAGTTCGGCGACCCCGTTGCGGCCGAGCAGGTCCGCGGCGGCCACGACGTCCCCGTCGGGCCCGCGGACCCCGACGCTGGTCATCGTGCCCGACCGCAGCGCCCGCAGCCGCCCGGCGACGAGTTCGTCGATCTCGTCCTCGGCTATGCCGACCGCGTACTCCGTGCGCCACAGCTGCGCGGCGAACTCGGCGACCGCCGGCTCGGCGAGCAGCTCGGTGGTCCAACCGGCCGCGGGGTGCAGCTCGTTGGCGCGGCGCAGGTCGTACGGCGACCCGGCGGCCAGCAGTGACTGCTCGTCGTGGGCGTAGCGCAGCGCGGCGAACTCGGCGACGACCGGCGGCTCGACCGGGCCCAACACGTGGATCTCGCGATGGCCCACACCGGCCGCGCCCAGCAGCCGCGCGGCGTGCCGGTGCAGGTCCGCGGCGCTCGCCCCGGGCCCGCCGGCGGGCCCGGTCCAGACCAGCCGGTTGCGCTCGTGGGAGCGCCTGACGGTCGGGTCGGACACCACGAAGCCGGCCGGGCCGACGTCGACCACGGTCCCCGCACGCAGCCGAGCTGACGTGGCCAGGTGGTCGACGGCCCAGGCGTACCGGTCGCCCACGATCACCGGTGGCCGGTCGGTACGGCGAGGACCAGCCGGGCGAGCAGCTCGCCGGCCCGGCCGGCGGCTGCCGCCCCCGCCGCGAGGACCTCGGCGTGATCCACCGGGCCGCCGGTCAGTCCTGCGGCGAGGTTGCTGACCAGCGACAGCCCGAGGACGGTGGCCCCGCCCTCGCGGGCCGCTATCGCCTCCAGCGCCGTGGACATGCCGACCAGGTGGCCGCCGATCGCGCGGACCATCGCGATCTCCGCGGGGGTCTCGTACTGCGGGCCGCGGAAGGCGACGTACACCCCGTCGGCCAGGGTCGGGTCCAGCTGCTGGCAGAGCCGGCGCAGCTGCGCCGAGTACAGATCGGTGAGGTCGAGGAACGCGGGGCCCCGCAGCGGTGACGCGCCGGTCAGGTTGATGTGATCGCGGATGAGCGCCAGCGTTCCCGGCGGCCACGACGGGTCCAGGCTGCCCGCGCTGTTGGTCAGGATCACGGTGCCGCACCCGGCGGCCACCGCCGTGCGCACCGGGTGGACGACGGACTCGACGCCGTGGCCCTCGTACAGGTGGGTACGGCCGACGAAGACCAGCACGCGGCGGTCGGCGGCCCGCACGCTGCGCACCGTGCCCGGGTGTCCGCCGACCGCGGGACGGGCGAAGCCGGGCAGCTGGTCGACGGGGAGTTCGGCGGTCAGCTCTCCGATGGGGTCTGCCGCTGCGCCCCAACCGGAACCGAGGACCACCGCGATGTCGTGGGTGGCCTGCCCCGTCGCCGCCGCGACTGCGGCGGCAGCCGCTCGTGCGGCACCGGGCGGATCGCGGACCGGATCGGGCGACGGCGTCACGGCGCCCGACGGTAGTACCGGTCCGGTCAGGCGCCGCCGGAATGGCACGGCCGCGACTGCACCCAGGCGACGTAGTCCGCCGGCGCGCCACCGGCTTCGGCCGCTTCGGCGATGACACCCAGGTAGTGCGCCGACGGCAGGCCGCCCTCGTACGCATCCAGGACGTACAGCCAGGCGAGGACTTCGCCGTCCTGAGTGGACACCCGCACCCGGATCTTGGTCCAACGGACCATCTCCAGGCCTTCCCAGTCGTCCAGGGACTGCTCGTCTGCTTCGGTCACGTCGTACAACGCGACGAACACCCGGTCCGCGGAGTCCTCGACGACGGTGGCGAGCGCACCGTCCCAGCCGAGGTCCTCACCGCCGAAGGTCAGCCGCCAGCCGTCGAGCCAGCCGGTCCCGCGGACCGGTGAGTGCGGGGCGCGCACGGCCATCGTGTGAGGGGACAGATTCGTCCCGTACGCCGCGTAGAGCGCCATGAGCCGCAGCGTAGGGGTCCTTGCCCCGGGCGCCGCTGCGGCCCGCGACAATGTCGGCGTGACCTCGGTGGTGATCGTCGGCGGCGGCCCCGGCGGGTACGAGGCCGCGATCGTCGCCGCCGCGCTCGGCGGCGACGTGGTGCTCGTCGACTCCGACGGCGTGGGCGGTTCGGCCGTGCTGACCGACTGCGTGCCGAGCAAGACGTTGATCGCCACCGCCGAGGTGATGACGCTGGCCGCCGAGAGCGGCGAACTGGGCGTCCGGCTCGGCGGCGCGCCCGCCACCCCAGGTCTGGTCGGGGTCGACCTGGGCGTCGTCAACGCGCGGGTCAAGGCGTTGGCCGCGCGGCAGAGCGACGACATCCGGGCCCGGCTGGTCGACGAAGGCGTCCGGGTCGTGGCCGGTCATGGCCGGCTCGACGGTCCGTCGCGGGTGGTGGTCACCGGGGACGACGGCGAGCAGACCTTCGCCGCGGACATGGTGTTGCTGGCCACCGGCGCCCGGCCACGTATCGTCCCCGGCGCCGAGCCTGACGGGGAACGCATCCTGACGTGGGAGCAGGTGTACGACCTGCCGGCACTGCCGGAGCGGCTGATCGTCGTGGGCTCCGGAGTCACCGGCGCGGAGTTCGCGTCGGCGTACAACGCCCTGGGTTCCGACGTCGTCCTGGTGTCCTCACGGGACCTCGTCCTGCCCGGCGAGGATCCCGACGCCGCGACCGTCATCGAGGACGTGTTCGCCCGCCGCGGTATGACGGTGCTCAGCCGGTCCCGGGCGCGTGCGGTCCGCCGGATCGGGGACGGGGTCGAGGTCGACCTCGCCGACGGCCGGGTCGTGGCCGGCTCGCACTGCCTGATGGCCGTCGGCTCCATCCCCAACACCGAGGACCTGCAGCTGGCCGGCGCCGGCGTCGCCACCGACGACCGCGGGTTCATCACCGTGGACCGGGTGTCCCGGACTACCGCGCGCGGCGTCTACGGCGCCGGCGACTGTACCGGCGTCCTCATGCTGGCCTCGGTCGCGGCGATGCAGGGCCGGATCGCGGTGTGGCACATGATGGGTGACGCGGTGAACCCGCTGGAACTGAAGACGGTGTCGTCCAACGTGTTCACCGATCCGGAGATCGCCACCGTCGGTGCCGGCGAGGCGGAGGTGGCCAGTGGCCGGCTGGATGCGGTGTCCTGCCTGATGTCGTTGTCGACCAATCCGCGCGCGAAGATGCTCGGGTTCCGCGACGGGTTCGTCAAGCTGTTCTGCCGCAGGGGATCCGGGACGATCCTGGGAGCAGTGATCGTCGCTCCGCGGGCCAGCGAACTGATCTATCCGCTGGCCATCGCCGTCGAAGAACGCCTCAACGTGGACCAGTTCGCCCACTCGTTCAGCGTGTATCCGAGTCTCACCGGGACGATCGGCGAGGCCGCTCGGCGGTTGCACCGCGAAGGGGTGCTTCGCCGCGGATGATCCTGCGCCCTCGCCGGGTCACCTGACGCGGCCGGAGTCCGCGGATGCCTTCAACGGTCGGGTGTTCACTGCTTCGAATGCCTTCGCCGGCACACGCTTGAGCTGCTCGATCAAGTGGTCCGGCCACGCCGGGTCGGCGGTCCCCTGGAAATACCACGACGAGCCGTTGTCGGCCAGGATCAGGCCGTACCGCTTCATGGCGCGCAGCACGACCTTCGTCTGCGCGGAGTAGCCCCGCAACGAGAACGACTTCTTCAGGCGGAAGCGGGCGCCCATCGGCGGGTACGCCTTGTCCGACGTCGCCCCGGCCTGGTGCCGAGCCGGCCACACGAAGGTCCGCGACGTCGTACTTGCGGTGAAGCGGATCGCGTGGTCGACCTTGCCTGCGGCCACCTCGTCCCAGCGCAGCAGGCCGGGCAGGATCGGCAGGCCGGCCGCATCAGCCGACGTCCATCCCTTGGGCCGCAAAGCATTCGACCGCAGGTCCCATACCGCGCCGGAGCCGGCGGACCAGCGTGGCGAACCGGGATGGGTGTCCCAGGTCTCGTACAGGGTGCAGGTCGTGGCGTCGACCACGATCGCGTGCCGGTCGCCACGGGCGTCGCGGCCGCCCTCGATCCGCGTGTCGTCACCCAGCGGATAGGGGCGCCGGTCGCTTTCGTCGGCGTAGTCGAAGTCGACCCCGACGGCCCCGTGCCCGGCGCCGACCACGGTGACCGGGATGCCGTACGGCTCGGACTGTTCGCCGTACGACGGCCCGAAGTCCGGATGCAGCCGCCGCTTACCGGCACCGGTCGCGGCCAGCCATTGCCGGGACCGGGGGTGGACCGCCAGCCGCTGGACGTCGGCGTGCCAGACGTTGTCCGCGGGGAACACCGGGCACGCCGTACCGGGCAACGGCGCCGAGGACGGGGCCGATCGTGCCGGCAGCAGCACGGCGGCCGCCAGCTTCGGCGAACCGCCGTCAGCGGCTGCGGTCGGCGGGCCGGCCGCAGCGAACGAGCCCGAGCCGAGGCAGCTGGCCGCGACCGACCAGGCCAGGACGACCGCCGGGACGGTACGGCGCGACAGCGAGCTCATGGCTGTCGCATCGACGGCGGCGGGGGAGGCCGTTACCGCCGAGCGGGCGACGTGGCAGACCGGCCGCGTCAGTTCCCGCCGAAGTCGCCCCCGCCGAAGTCCCCGCCTCCGCCACCGAAGTCGCCCCAGCCGCCGCCACCACCGAGGTCGCCACCACCGAAGCCGCCGCTCCCGCCGCCCCAGTCGCCACCGCCCCAGCCGCCGTCGTTGCCGGCCGCGTCCCCGCCGCCGTTGTCGACGTTGTTGATCACGACGGGGCTGTGGAACATGCTGCCCATCATGGTTCCGATCATGAGGGCGGGCAGCACGTTGCCGAAGCTGGCGAAGTAGCCACCGGCGTACGGCGCGTACTGCCGGCCGGCCTGCCAGTACGGCACCCGTTCGCCGTCGACACCGGCCGGGACCTCGCGGGCGGCCGGCAGCATGCCCTCGGCCACCGCGATCGCGCACGCCCGGCAGGCCGGGACCGGCCGGGGTGCGCCACCGTCGGGTGCCCACGAGACGTCCTCGGTGCTGGGTCCGTGGCGTGGATCGAAGAAGCACGGTGGCCGTCGCTCGGGCGCAGGTTCCCCGGCCAGCCGCGCCGTCACGCACGACACGGCGTACCGCCCGTCCTCCAGGGCGGTGGTCACCGCGGCGGCGTCCTGCGGCCGGCGCATCGCGGCGACCGCGAACTTGGACCGGTCGTAGGCGGTCAACGCCGTGGCCAGGTCGGCGCGGCCGGCGTCGTCGAGCCGCGGATCGTTCAGATCGAGACCGGCCAGCCGTTCACCGAACTCGGTGACGTCCTCGTCGACGACGGCGCGGACCTCGGCAAGCCGGGCGGCGCTGATCCGCCGCGCCCGCCGCAGCAGCAGGTAGGCCACCACCGCCACCACGGCGACGATGACCAGCAGGACGATCAGGCCGCCCCAGCCGACGCCCCGCGAGGTCCCGCCGGCGGCAGCTGCTGCACCGGCGTCGTCGATGTTGGAGACGAATCCCGACAGCACCGCGAACGTGTCCGGCCGGTGGTCGTTGAACGCGTTGTCCGCGGCCTCGGTGACCACGGCGTTGGACGGCCCCGCGCGGAACGCAGTGCCGACGACGACCGCGACCACCCCGCCCAGCGACCGGCCCAGGGCAGTGACGACGTTGTCGGGACTGCCGGCGGCGGCCGCGACCGACTGCGGCAGCACGGCGATCCGGATCGGCTCGCCGGAGGCCCGAATCTGATCGCGCAGCTGGTTCGCCTCGGCCGGGCTGAGTGCTTGCGGCGCAGCGGGATCGTTGTAGACCGGATCGGCCCGCAGGGCCGCGACCACGGCGTCGAGTTTCGGGGCGGTGGTCGTCGCGGCGGCGACGCCGCCGAGCGGCAGCAGTGCCGCCAGGACGGCCAGCAGCAATGCCCAGCGGGGCAGCACGAATCGCCGGCGAGCACGGTAGCGACCTGCCGGCAGCGGCGGGCGGGACGTGGATCTCGGGACGGTCACGCCGTCCACGTTAGCCCGAGCGGCCCCGCACCGGGCTGCCCGGGGAACGGCGTACCTCAGGCGTCCTTGAGTTCCAGCAGCACCGCGCCGGTCGTCACCGTGGCGCCGACCTCGGCCGCCAGCCCGCTGACGACTCCGGCCTTGTGGGCGTTCAGCGGCTGCTCCATCTTCATGGCCTCCAGGATCACCAGCAGCTCGCCGGCCTCGACCGCCTGGCCCTCGGATACCGCGACCTTGACGATCGTGCCCTGCATCGGCGCGGCGACGGCGTCGCCCGAGGCGCCGCCGGCCGCCTTGCGCCCGCCGCGCCGGGTACCGGTCTTGGCTGCCGGCGCCGCGGTGTCCACGGCCAGGCTCGCCGGCAAGGTCACCTCGAGGCGCTTGCCGCCCACCTCCACCACGACGGTCTGCCGGCCAGCGGCCTCGTCGGAGTCGACGGCCGCGCCGGAGTACGGCGGGATCGTGTTGTCGAACTCGGTCTCGATCCAGCGGGTGTGCACCGAGAACGGGACGCCGGGCGGCGGCGCGAACGCCGGGTCGGCGACGACCGCGCGATGGAACGGGATGGCGGTCGCGATGCCGTCGACCTCGAACTCCGCGAGGGCTCGGCGCGACCGCGCCAGCGCCTGGTTGCGGTCGGCCCCGGTGACGATCAGCTTGGCCAGCAACGAGTCGAAGTTGCCGCCGATCTCGTCGCCCTCGACGAAACCGCCGTCCAGCCGTACGCCGGGCCCGCTGGGCGCCCGCCACACCGTGAGCACTCCGGGAGCCGGCAGGAAGTTGCGCCCGGGGTCCTCGCCGTTGATCCGGAACTCGATGGAGTGGCCCCGCAACGGCGGATCGTCGTACCCCAGCGGCTCGCCGGCGGCGATCCGGAACTGTTCGCGCACCAGGTCGATCCCGGCGACCTCTTCGCTGACCGGGTGTTCCACCTGCAGCCGGGTGTTGACCTCGAGGAAGGAGATCGTGCCGTCCTGCCCGACCAGGAACTCGCACGTGCCGGCGCCGACATAGCCGGCCTCGCGAATGATGGCCTTGGACGCGCGGTACAGCTCCGCGATCTGCGCCTCGGACAGGAACGGCGCGGGCGCCTCCTCGACCAGCTTCTGGTGCCGGCGCTGCAAGGAGCAGTCGCGGGTGGACACCACCACGACGTTGCCGTGGCTGTCGGCCAGCACCTGGGTCTCGACGTGACGGGGACGGTCGAGATACCGCTCGACGAAACACTCGCCGCGGCCGAACGCTGCGACCGCCTCCCGTACGGCGGAGTCGAAGAGTTCGGGAATCTCCTCGATGGTGCGCGCGACCTTGAGGCCGCGGCCGCCGCCGCCGAACGCCGCCTTGATCGCGATGGGAAGGCCGTATTCGGTGGCGAAGGCGACGATCTCGTCGGCGTCTTTGACCGGGTCGGCGGTTCCTTGCACCTGCGGGGCGCCGGCGCGGGTGGCGATGTGGCGCGCCGACACCTTGTCGCCGAGGTCGCGGATGGCCTGCGGCGGCGGGCCGATCCAGGTCAGCCCGGCGTCGATGACCGCCTGGGCGAAGTCGGCGTTCTCCGACAGGAAGCCGTAGCCGGGGTGCACGGCGTCGGCGCCGGAGCGGCGGGCCACGTCGATGAGCTTGTCGATGACCAGGTAGCTCTCGGCTGCGGTCCCGCCGCCGAGGGCGTAGGCCTCGTCGGCGGCACGGACGTGCTGCGCGTCGCGGTCCGGGTCGGCATACACCGCGACGGAGGCCAGACCGGCGTCGCGGCACGCGCGCGCCACCCGGATCGCGATCTCGCCGCGGTTGGCGATGAGCACCTTCTGCACGTGAGCTCCTCTTGGCGCGACGGCTCGCGCCAGGGTCGAATCCGGGCGCTGGACCGCCGCCAGGCCCCGGGTGACTGTAGCGACGCGGGGGCCGCCGAAGGGATCCGGGGCGCTTCGGCATCGTGTCGGGTCGGTCATGTCGGGTGGACGGCGTCGCCGCGCCAGGCCACCGCCGGCGGACCGGCTGGAGCAGTACGGCGGTGCGATCCGTCACACTGCTGCTCACGCTGTGTTGTGCATTGGGCCATTGGGACAGCTGAGTCGTACGTTCGTCCGACGGCAGGACGAGTGATCTCGTGGTTCTGCTGACTGACAGTGACCTCTACCGTGGTCGCGAACAGTCGTCGTGGGGGTCTCGGGGCGGTCAGGACCACGGGATGCCTCCTCACGGAGGACGCGACGCCAGCGCACGAGCTTCAGGGAGCCAGTGATGACCACCAGCAGGACAAGCCGCCGCGCGATCTTCGCGGTCGCCGCCGGCCTCGTCGGGACCGGCGCCTTCGTCGCGTTGAGCGCCGCGCCGGCCTTCGCCTACCGAGGGGACATCACCGGCGTCGCCGAGTGTGTGACCTCCGACGGCACCTACACCGTCACCTGGACGTTGACCAACGACATGAACGTCGCCCGACAGGGCGACGTGGTCGCGGTCCGTGGCGGCGGCTCGATCAACCCGGGTCACGCCACGGCGCCCGGCGACGGCTCGGTCGTGCTGGTCCAGTCCGGGATTCCCGGGACGTCGACCTCGGCCGGGATCACCATCGACTACGAGATCGGGCCCAACGGCGCGCCGTCGGGTACGGAGTCGCGCGACATCGCCCTGCCCGGTACGCCGTGCACCAAGGTGACGCCGACCCCGACGCCGACCACGCCGACTCCGACGCCGACGTCGTCGCAGCCGGTGGCACCGGTGATCACGCCGACGCCGACCGCCTCGACCACGTCCCCGACCTCGTCGCCGACGAAGAAGTCGACGCCGGCCGCGTCCGACACGCAGACCGAGGCACCGGCGACGACGACACCTGCCGCCGGCACCCTGCCGCGGACCGGTGGTTCGGCCGGGACGCTCGCCGTCGGGCTGATCGGTGCCGGGGCGCTGTTGGGCGGCGCCGGCCTCGTGGTGGCAGCTCGCCGGCCCGGGGGACGTCACAGCTGACGCGAGCCTGTGCAAGGACCCACGATGAGCCGCTCCGGTTGGAGCGGCTCATCGTGGTTGTGGACGCGTGAGGGGGCCGTCCCGATCTCGTCCGATACTCGGCGTGATTGACGGACACGCCGAACGGGTCACGGGTGGTCGCACAGCGTGGGCTTAACCTCGCTGGTGCGTGACCGGGTCGGCTTCGGTCGCTCGCAGGCATCGCCTGCTGGTGACCTTCCCTCGTCGGCGGACCGGTTCCTGCGCCCACCCCCCGGTATGACGTCAGGACGGGATCCATGGCCACCATCATCACCGCTCGTCGGCTCGCCTTGCTCGCTACGCCGCTGCTCGCCGTCGGCGCGGTCGCGCTCACGGCCGGGCCGGCCTCGGCCGGCGGCACGATCTCCGGGACCGCGAGCTGCGACGAGACCATGGGTACGTATGTCGTGACCTGGACGCTGGCCAATCACCGGTCGCTGCCCGGCACGGTCTGGGCGACGGGTGTCTCGCCGGGCGGGACGACGCTCAGCGGGATCGGCAGCAGCGCGGCCACCGCCACGCCGGTCCCCGCCGCCACGGGTTCGACGTACCCGACTATCACCGTGCTGCAGACCGCCGTCCCGGGCACGTCGAAGGTCGCCACCCTCACGGTCTCCGCCGCGTGGCCGGATGGTCACACCGGCAGCAGCGTCGGCAGCGTGCCGCTGTCGGGCACGTGCTGCCCAAAGCCGAGCCCGACTCCCACGCCGACCGCCACGACACCGTCGCCGACCGCCACGTCCACCCCCACTCCCAGTGCGACGACGAGCACGGCGACGCCGACTCCCTCGGGCACCACGACCACCGCCACGCCGGTCGCCCCGGCCACGACCGCGCCGGCCACAGTGGTGCCGACCACGTCCTCGTCACCAGCGGTCGTGCCGACCTCAGGTGAGACGTCGGGCGCGGCAGCGACCCCGAGCGGCGCGCAGACCGCGGCCGGTGGGGTGCTGCCGCAGACCGGTGGCTCCGGCGCACTCGGCGCCGGACTGCTGGCCGGCACGCTGCTGGTGGCCGGTGCCGTGTTGCTGGCGGTGTCGCGGCTGCGGCCGGGCCGCCACCGCTGACTGCCTCGTCACTGACCGGGTAGTTGCGCGGACTCGGTTACGCCGATCGGCGGGGCCAGCCCGCGGTCCAGGAGCGGCCCAGGTCGGCAAACATGCTGCGCAACAATGGAACGGACACGCCCAGCACGTTCGACGGGTCGCCGTCGATGCCGTCGATGAACGCGGCGCCGAGGCCGTCCAGGGTGAACGCGCCGGCGACGGCCAAGGGCTCCTCGGAGGCGACGTACGCCGCGATCTCGTCATCACCGGGGGAGCCGAACCGGACGACGGTCGACCGTACGGCGTCCCGCCGCCGACCGGACTCGACGTCGATCAGCGCGTGCCCGGTGTGCAGCAGCCCGCGCTGGCCGCGCATCGCGCGCCACCGTTCGATCGCGAGGCGAGCAGTCGCCGGTTTGCCGTAGGCCGTGCCGGCGAGGTCGAGCATGGAGTCGCAGCCCAGGACGAGACTGCCGGCCAGCGCAGGATCGGCGGCGCCGCTCGCGGCCACGTCGTCGGCTTTCGCGGCGGCGAGGACGGCGACCAAGCGGCGCGGGTCACGCCGTACGGCGGCATCGGCGGCCGCGGTTACCGCGGCCTCGTCGACGGAACTCACCCGGACCAGCGGGTCGAGCCCGGCCGCGCGAAGCACGGCCAGACGCGCCGGTGACGCGCTCGCGAGGACAAGCACGGACGCCTCGCCGCGACCCGTCACCTCGGCAGCGTGGATGCCCACCAGCCGGCAGGTCCCACCTGCAGTGGCCTGCGCACCTGGCGCCACGGCGACGCCCACTGGGAGGCCGGTGCTGCCGGTTCGGGCTGCGGGGCGCGGGCGGCGGCCGTCACGACCGCGACGAGCGCGGCGATCTCCTCCGGCGTCGCGGACCCCCGGACCAGCCGCAGCACCGGCCGGCCCGGCTCGTCTCCGCTGCTCATAGGGGGATGTTCCCGTGCTTCTTCGGCGGCAGGTTCGCCCGCTTGGTGGCCAGGGTGCGCAGCGCGCGGATGATCGACGTGCGGGTCTCCCGGGGATGGATCACCCGGTCGACGTAGCCGCGCTCGGCGGCGATGTAGGGATTGGCCAGGTGGTCCTCATACTCGGTGATCAGCCGAGCCCGGGCCGCTTCCTTGTCGGCCGCCTCGGCGATCTCCTTGCGGTAGAGGATGTTCACCGCACCCTGAGCCCCCATGACCGCGATCTGCGCTGTGGGCCAGGCGAGGTTGACGTCGGCGCCCAAGTGCTTGGAGCCCATGACGTCGTACGCGCCGCCGTACGCCTTCCTGGTGATCACCGTGACGAGGGGGACGGTCGCCTCGGCGTACGCGTAGATCAGCTTGGCGCCGCGGCGGATGATCCCGTTCCACTCCTGGGACGTGCCGGGGAGGAAGCCCGGTACGTCGACGAACGTCAGGACCGGGAGGTTGAACGCGTCGCAGGTGCGCACGAAGCGCGCCGCCTTCTCCGACGCCTCGATGTCCAGGGTGCCGGCGAACTGCATGGGCTGGTTGGCCACGACGCCGACCGGTCGGCCCTCGACGCGACCGAACCCGCAGATGATGTTGGGCGCGAACAGCGGCTGCACCTCGAGGAACTCGTCCTCGTCCAAGACATGCTCGATGACCTTGTGCATGTCGTACGGCTGGTTGGGCGAATCCGGGACGAGGGTGTCCAGTTCGCGGTCGTGGTCGGTGATCTCGAGATCGACTGCGGTAGCGACCGTCGGGGGCTGTTCGAGGTTGTTGCTCGGCAGGTACGACAGCAGCGCCCGCACGTAGTCCAGCGCGTCGGCCTCGTCGTGACCCATGTAGTGCGCCACGCCGGAACGGGTGTTGTGCGCCCGGGCGCCACCGAGTTCCTCGAATCCGACGTCCTCACCGGTGACGGTCTTGATGACGTCCGGACCGGTGATGAACATGTGGGAGGTCTGGTCGACCATGACGACGAAGTCGGTGATCGCCGGCGAGTAGACCGCCCCCCCGGCGCACGGACCCATGATCAGCGAGATCTGCGGGACGACGCCGGACGCCAGGACGTTGCGGTGGAAGATCTCGCCGTACAGGCCGAGGGAGACCACGCCCTCCTGGATGCGGGCGCCGCCGGAGTCGTTGATGCCGATCACCGGGCAGCCTGTCTTCATCGCCAGGTCCATGACCTTGACGATCTTCTCGCCGAAGACCTCGCCGAGTGAGCCGCCGAACACGGTGAAGTCCTGCGCGAACACGCACACCGGGCGGCCGTCGATGGTGCCGTAGCCGGTGACCACGCCGTCGCCGTACGGCCGGTTCTTCTCCTGCCCGAAGGCATACGACCGGTGCCGGGCGAGGCCGTCGAGTTGCTGGAAGGACCCCTCGTCGAGCAGCGCGAGGATGCGCTCCATCGCCGTCTGCTTGCCGCGCGCGTGCTGCTTGTCGATCGCCGCCTGGCGGCGACCCTGCGCCTCGTCGCGTCGCCGGTCCAGCTCGGCGAGTTTGCCCCGGGTGCTGTGCGGATCCGGTGCGGTGGGATCGGGCGCGGTCGCGCTCATCAGACATCCTCTCGACGGTCGGTCGTACCTTAGCGACGTGCCCCCGCCACCCCGGTCGCCCCTGGACGCCACGGCGCTGCGTCAGGCGCTCGCCGCACGGGATCGGGCCGGAATCCCGGTGAGGCTGCTAGCCAGCACCGGGTCCACCAACACCGAGGCCGCCGCGGCGGCCCGGTCGGGCGCGGCTGCCGGCACCGTTGTGGCTGCCGACCATCAGGCGGCCGGCCGAGGCCGGCTGGACCGGCGATGGGACAGCCCACCGTCCTCGGGGCTGCTGTTCTCCGTGGTGGTGCGACCTGCCGGGCTGCCGGCCCGGGCGTGGAGCTGGCTGCCGCTGCTGACCGGGGTCGCGGTCGCCGCCGCCGTCCGGGCCGAGACGGCGGTGGACGTCGGCCTGAAATGGCCGAACGATCTCGTGGTCGAACAGGACGGGCAGCAACGCAAGCTCGGCGGCATCCTCTGCGAGGCGTTGCCCGCGCCGGAGCCCGAGGCGGTGGCGGCGGTGCTCGGTGTCGGGATCAACGTCGACCTGCGCGCCGACGAGTTGCCGGTGCCCGCCGCCACGTCCCTGGTCCTGGCCGGCGCCAGCCCGCTGCCGCGGGAACAGCTGCTGGCCGCCGCCGTCGCGTCGCTGCTGACGGCGTACGAGCAGTGGGCTGCACACGACTTCGACGCGCAGGCCAGCGGGCTGCACGACGAGTACCTCGCCGCGTGCCGCACGCTCGGCGTGCTGGTCGAGGTCAGCCGTCCCGCGGCGCCGCCGCTTCGTGGCCGCGCAGTCGGCCTCGACCGGGACGGGTCGCTGCTGGTCGACTCGGCCGGCAGCACCGTGGTCGTCGCCGCGGGCGACGTGGTCCACCTGCGGGCCGACTGAGCGGCTGCACCGACTGGGCCGGCACAGCGACTGGGCCGGCCCGAGCGACCAGGCCGGCCAAGCGACTGAGCCGGCCGACCTGACTGAGCCGATTGCCGCGGGCTGTCGTGGCTGACCCGCGGCGTGGCGGGTCCGTGCCACGATGCGCGCATGGGCTATCCGGCGCGGCTCTTGGGCGAGGGCGAGACGATCGAGTTCGAGATGAAGCCGCACTGGCGCGCCCTGCTGCCGCCGCTGTGCTGGCTCCTCGGCGTGATCTTCGTCGGCGTGTTCCTGTGGACCAAGTGGGGCGACTGGTTCTCCGACAGCGACGCCGTCCGGTCGGTCGGGCGCTGGGCGATCTTCGGCGTCGCCGTGTTCATCCTCATCGTGTGGACGGCCCGCCCGTTCATCTACTGGCTGACCACCGACTACGTCTTCACCAACCGCCGGATCATCGTGCGGACCGGGTTCATCGCCCGGCAGGGCCGCGACATGCCGCTATCGAAGGTGAACAACGTGTCCTTCGACATCACGGTGCTGGGGCGGATCCTGAACTACGGCCGGCTGTCTGTGGTCTCAGCCAGCGACGAACCCCTCGTGATCAACGACGTCCCCAGCGTCGAGACGATCCAGCGGGAGGTCAACCGGCTGCACGAGGAGGACGATGAAATGAGGCGGCGTCGCGGCGGCTGGACGCCGGACAACTGACCACCGGTGCGTTGGCGGACAGCCGGCTGCAGCGGTCCTAGCATCGGCCCGTGACGCGGGTCCTGCTGGCCGAGGACGATCCGGACATCGCCGTACCGCTCACTCGGGTCCTGCAGCGCGAGGGCTACGAAGTAGCCGTCGTCGCCACCGGGGGAGCCGCCCTGGCCGCCGTTCGCCGGGCCCGCCCGGCCGTCGTCCTGCTCGATCTCGGCCTGCCCGACATGGACGGCCTGGACGTCTGCCGCCGGCTGCGGGGGGCCGGGGACGACATCGCCATCCTCATCCTGACTGCCCGCGCCGACCCCGCCGACCTGGTGGTCAGCCTGGACGCCGGGGCCGACGACTACGTGAGCAAGCCGTTCCGTACGCCCGAACTGCTGGCGCGCGTGCGGGCCCTGGTTCGCCGTTCCACCGCTCCGGACGTCGTGCAGACCGGACTGCTGCGGATCGATCCGGCGGCTCGGCGGGTGCGTATCGGCGACCACGAGATCGCCTTGACGCCCAAGGAGTTCGAGCTGCTGTTGGTGCTGGCGACCAAGCACGGCACGACGATCTCGCGGGAGCAGCTCGTCCACGACGTGTGGCACGTGACGTGGGCGGGGGCGACGAAGACCGTCGACGTGCACGTCTCGGCCTTGCGGCGCAAGCTCGCGTACGGCGCGGAACCGGGCCGGCGCGGCAATCCGGTCATCACGACCGTGCGGGGAATCGGGTATCGCCTCGACGTCGACGGGTTGACCCCGTCGGGTCGCCGTACCCGCAGTGGCGAGTCCCCTCCGACGGCTCTGCTGTGACCGCCCAACCGCAGGCGCTGGCGCAGCAATGAGGAAGCGAGCCGCAGTCGTCGCCGTCGTGGTGACGCTCATCGTCGCGGGCATGATCGCGACCGGGCTGTACGTCCAGCGGCGCGGCGAGAACTCCGCGACCTCAGCGGCCGACCGGGTCCTCGTCGCGGTGACCGCGCGGCTGTCCGATCCGGTAGCCCGGAGCTCCGCGCCGATCACCGCGGCCTTCCTGCTGGCCGTGGCCGGTCCCGGCGTCGACGTCGTGGTGCGACTGCCCGACGGCCGGACGGTCGTGGCGACGCAGGCCGAGGGCGGCCGGGTGTACGCCCACGAGGCGGTCGCCACCGACGGCACGCGGGTGACCGCGTATGCCCGGTTGAGCGGCGTCTGGATGTACTACGTCGCCGTCGGATCGATTCTGCTGGTCAGCGGGGCGGTGGTGGCGTACGTCGTCGGCTCGTCGCGCCGACGTGACCGCCGGGTCGTCGCGGCGCTGGACGAACTCGAGCGTGTCGCGGCCAGCATGGGGTCCTTCCCGGTCGTGCCGGCACCGGCCACGTTTGGCATCGCCGAGGTCGATCGCGTCGCGGAACGGTTGCGGGACAGCAACGAGCGGCTGGCCCGGGTGGTCGAGGCGGAGCGGCGGCTGGTGTCGGACGTCAGCCACCAACTGCGGACGCCCCTGACGGCGCTCGGCCTGCGATTGGAGGAGCTGGCCGCGCAGGCTGACGACGCAACAGTCGTGCGGGAGGAGACTGCCGCGGCGCAACGTCAGGTGGAGCGGCTGACCGCCGTCGTGGCGGACCTGGTCGCGCTGCATCGGGAGGGGGCCGCGGCCGGCGACGCGGTGATCGACGTCGACGACCTGGTGATCAGCGTGGCTCGGGAGTGGGCGCCGCTGTACCTGGCTCGGGGCCGCACCCTGCTGCGGGCCGGGGTCACCGAGCTGCGGGCACGTGCCCGCGGTGGGGCTGCCGCGCAGGTGCTGTCCGCGCTGGTGGACAACGCGTTGCAGCACGGCGCGGGCACCGTCGTGGTGCGGACCCGCCGTAGCGCGGGATGGGTCGTGATCGAGGTGTCCGACCAGGGTCCGGGAATCGCTACCGCGATCGGCGGCCGGGTCTTCGAACGTGGTGTGACGACGGGGAGCGGCCAGGGGCTGGGACTGTCGTTGGCACGGCGGCTGGCCGAGGCGGAGGGCGGGCGGCTCGAGCTGCTGTCGACCGCGCCGCCGGTGCTGGGACTGTTCCTGCCGGTCGCTCCGCAGGAGGGCGAGACTGACTGCTAGGACCGCGGGCTCGTGGCCAGTACGGCGTGACCGGGTCGAGCAGGTGGTACGGCGTGACGGCGGCTAGTACGGCGTGACCGCGTCGCGCTCGACGGCTTCGAGGTCCTCGCCCACCGCTTGCGGGAACACCCACCGGCGGTAAGCGTAGAACCGGAACAGGGTGGCCAGCCCGACGCCGATCACGTTGGCGGAGATGTTGTCCGCCAACGCCGAGGTCAGGCCCAGGGCGTAGTGCGACACCCACAGGCAGCTCACGCTGATGAGCAGCCCGATGCCGTTGAACAGGAAGAAGAGCGTGTATTCGCGGGCGAATCCGGTCCGCTCCCGGTGACGCCAGGTCCAGTGCCGGTTGCCGAGGTAGGCGACCGTCGCGGCGACGACCGTGCTGATCACCTTCGCGGTCAGCGGCTTCTCGTAGAAATGGCCGGAGCCGACGTAGCGCAGCAGGTTGAACAGCCCGATATCGACGATGTACGCCACGATCCCGACGACACCGAACTTGGCCGCTTCGTGCCCGATCCGGCGTACCCCGTCGGTGACGATGCTCACCAGCCGTGGAGGCTTCTTCGCCGCCGAGCGGGGCGCGGGTTTCGCGGCGGCCGCGGGCCGGCCGGCGGCCGGACCACTCGCCGCCGGGGACGCGGCGACCGGACCGTGGCCGCCGTCGTCGGTATTCGCGTCGGCGGGGCCGGTCGGCGGTGAGGTGGTCATGAGGACGCCGAGTCTACGCACGGGATCCGGCCGGGCCGGGCAGCCCCGCGACCCGCCGCTCATGATTCTGCGACATTCCTGCGACGTCCCGGCCGTCGATAGGGTCGGCCCATGACGAGTCGCTGGCCACGCGTCGGCCTCGTCGGAGGCGGCCAGCTCGCCCGCATGACGGCTCCCGCGGCCGAGGCGCTCAGCGTGCGGCTGCGGGTGCTCGCGCTGTCGGCGCAGGAGAGCGCCGCCCAGGTGATCCCCGAGGTCGTCATCGGCAGCCACGACGACCTCGTCGCGCTGCAGGCGCTGTCCCGCGACTGCGACGTGGTCACCTTCGACCACGAGCACGTACCGCCGGATCAGCTCGCCGCCCTGAGCGCCGCGGGCGTGGTGCTGCGGCCCGGGCCGGCGGCGCTCGCGCACGCCCAGGACAAGGTCGTCATGCGGGAGGCGCTCGCGGCTGCCGGTGTGCCGTGCCCGCCGTGGACCGTGGCGTCCTCGGCGGCGGACATCGTCGGCTTCGCCGAGCGCACCGGGTGGCCGGTGGTGGCCAAGACCTCCCGCGGCGGCTACGACGGGCGCGGTGTGTGGACCCTGGACTCCCCGGCTGCCGCGGTCGCGCTGGTTGACGACGTCCCGCTGGCTCCGGGCGCCCGTTGGCTGATCGAGCAGCGAGTGCCGTTCGTCCGTGAACTCTCCGCGCAGGTGGCACGCTCGCCGCACGGTCAGGCCGTCGCCTATCCGGTGGTGCGGACGGTGCAGACCGACGGGATCTGCACCGAGGTGGTGGCGCCGTGTCCGCAGCTGCCGGCCGAGCGAGCCACTGCCGCGCAGCAGATCGCGCTGCAGATCGCTGCCGCGCTCGGCGTGGTCGGCATGCTCGCGGTGGAGTTGTTCGACACCGGTACCGAACTGCTGGTCAACGAACTGGCGATGCGCCCGCACAACAGCGGGCACTGGTCGATCGAAGGCGCGGTGACCAGCCAGTTCGAGAATCATTTGCGTGCGGTGCTCGACCTGCCGCTCGGCTCGCCGCGGATGCTCGCGCCGTATGCCGTGATGGTCAACGTGCTGGGCGGTGACAAGCCGGACCTGTACCACGCGTACCTGCATTGCCTGGCACGCGATCCCGAATTGAAGATCCATATGTACGGCAAGGAGGTTCGGCCCGGCCGCAAGGTCGGGCACGTGACCGTCCTCGGCGATCAGCTCGACGACCTGCTGGCCCGCGCGCACCACGCCGCGGACTACCTCACC
Source organism: Actinomycetota bacterium (assembly GCA_004297305.1). Classification (NCBI taxonomy): domain Bacteria; kingdom Bacillati; phylum Actinomycetota; species Actinomycetota bacterium. Next base: position 1,407 of record SCTR01000001.1, on the reverse strand, counting down.
GGAGTCATCGATGAATGACCGTTCCCCGCTGGCCGGTTCGCCCGTGGTCGGCGTCGTCATGGGCAGCGATTCCGACTGGCCCGTCATGTCCGCCGCCGCCGCTGCCCTCGACGAGTTGGGAATCGGCAACGAGGTCGCTGTGGTCTCGGCGCACCGGATGCCCGACGAGATGATCGCCTACGGCCGCAACGCGGCCGCCCGTGGGCTGGCGGTCATCATCGCCGGTGCCGGCGGCGCCGCGCACCTGCCCGGCATGCTCGCGTCGGTCACCGCGCTGCCGGTGGTCGGCGTCCCCGTTCCGCTGGAACGACTCGACGGGCTGGATTCGTTGCTGTCCATCGTGCAGATGCCGGCGGGGGTCCCGGTCGCCACCGTCGGAATCGGGAACGCGCGCAACGCCGGCCTGCTCGCCGCCCGCATCCTGGCCGTGAGCGATCAGCAACTGCGACAACGGCTCGACGCGTTTGCGCTCGAACTGCGGGACACCGCGGTCGCCAAGGGCGAGGCCCTGGCCCGCCGCCGGCTGGGACCGGTGGGTTTCGCCGGCCCGGACGCAAAGTAACCTGCCGCCCGTGCAGATCACCGCGCTGTCCGTCGAGGGCGCCTATTCGGTCACCCCGCAGGTGTTCGGAGACCAGCGAGGCGCTTTTCTCGAGTGGTTCACCTCGCCGTCCTTCAGCGCTGCCGTGGGCCACGAGTTCTCACTGGCGCAGGCGAACTGCTCGGTCTCGGCCCGTGGGGTCCTGCGCGGGATCCACTTCGCCGACGTCCCGCCAGGCCAGGCGAAGTACGTGACGTGTGTCGCCGGTGCCGTGCTCGACGTCGTCGTCGACATCCGGGTGGGGTCACCGACCTTCGGCCAGTGGGACTCCGTCCTGCTCGACACCACCGATCGCCGCGCGATCTATCTCGGTGAGGGTCTCGGCCACGCGTTCTGCGCCCTAGAGGACGGCTCGACCGTGGTGTACCTGTGCAGTACGCCGTACGCCCCGCAACGCGAACACGAAGTGCATCCGCTCGACCCCGCGATCGGCATCGCCTGGCCCACCGACCTCGAGCCGGTGTTGTCGGCCAAGGACGCCGCCGCACCGACGCTGGCCGAGGCGGCCGAACGCGGTCTGCTGCCGTCGTACGACGCCAGCCGCGCCTGGGTCGCCTCGCTGGCCAAACCGGCGACGGCCTGACACCCGTTCTCCCTCAGGCTATTCCGGCTCGCACGATAGTTCGGCTCACGGTCGCCCGCGCTGCAGCGTTAGGGGCGGCCGATGCCTTTGTAGGTCCAGCCGGCGGTGCGCCAGGTGTGGGGGTTCAGGGCGTTGCGGGCGTCGAGGATGCGGGGGTGGGTGACCCAGGTGGCGGTGGTGGTGGGGTCCAGGTCGCGGTAGTCGCGCCATTCGGTGAGCAGGA